>JBEVNX010000159.1:0-25485 GCA_040507895.1 Binatia bacterium
ACGTGGCGGTGCAGCTCGGCTGCCGAAGGTGACGGTAGGTGACGATGGCTCGTGCGCAGGTGAGATCATCGCCGCTCGTCGGGCTCACGGCCGGTGCTCTCGCCGCTCTCATCATCGAGGACCTCGGGCTGACGTCCACGGTGTCGTTCTGGGGCGATCCGGGGCCGCTGATCGTGGGCTGCGCCCTGCTCGCCGCGCTGCTGTGGACGACGCGGCTGAAACGGCTCGCCGCCCTCGCCGTGGTGGCGCTCGGCATCCTTTGGCTGCTCGTCGCCTTCACGCCGTTGACCGCGTGGCTCGCTGAGGGTCTGGCGCGGCGCGATCCCCCCGCCGCGGCCGATGCCGTGTTCGTGAACGCTTCGAGCATCCATCCAACCGGTGAGCTCACCGGAACCGCGATGAGCCGCCTGCTGCACGGGGTCGAGCTAGTCGCCGAGCGCCAAGCCCCTGTGCTCGTGCTTTCCGACTTGAAGAAGCCGTACCCGCCCTATTCGGGCGCGGCGAAGGCGCTGATGGAAAACCTCGGAATCGTCCGGGAGCTGGAAACGGTCGGGGAGAGCGTGAACACGCGTGACGAGGCGGTGTCGCTCGCCCGCCTGTGCCGGGAGCGCGGCTGGAAGCGCGTGATCGTCGTCACCTCGCCCTATCATTCCCGCCGCGCCTGCTCCGCGGTCGAGCGCGAGGGCCTATCGGTGGTGTGCTCGCCCTCGGTTGAGACGGGCTACGACGTGAAAGGACTCGCTCGCTCGGACGACCGGCGCCTCGCCTTCTCGGCGGCGATCCACGAGCGGATCGGGCTCTGGTTGTACGCCTTGAGGGGTTGGTTGGCCGAGGGCACGGCAGGCGGGTAGTCCGTCAAAATGTTCTCGGCGGAACGCTCCGAACGCCGCGGCGACCTCGATTGACCGCAGCGTCACCGGCGCACGGTAACCGCTCGATGCTCCGCGATCGAAACATCGTCTGTGTCTCGACGATCGACTGGGACTTTCTCTGGCAGGAGCATCAAGGCGTGATGTCGGTGCTGGCGCACGCCGGCAATCGCGTCCTATTCATCGAGAACACCGGCGTGCGCTCCCCCGGCTGGAAGGACCGCGCCCGAGTGCTCGCCCGCCTTCGCAAATGGATGAGCGGCAAGGGTCGCTTTCGCCCGGTGGCGGAGAACGTTTCGCTGTGCTCGCCGCTTGCGATGCCGTTCCCGTACTCTCCGCTCGCCCAATGGATCAATCGCTCGCTCGTCTGCGATTCGGTCCGCCGCTGGGTCGAACGAAGCGGCTTCGACGACCCGATCCTCTTCACGTTCCTGCCCACGCAGTTCACGCTCGACTTGATCGATGCGATCAGGCCGGCGCTCTCGGTCTTCTACTGCACCGACAAGCTCTCCGAGACCTCACCCGCCGCGCGCCGCATCCTGCCGTACGAGCGGCGGGTGATCGAGCGCGCTGACTTGGTGTTCGCGAGCTCGGAGCGGCTCGTCGACTACTGCCGCGCACACAATCCCGCGACATACCTCTTTCCGATCGGAGTCAGCCTCGAGAAGTTCGAGCGCGCCTGGCGGGGCGAGCCGCCCGTCCCCGAAGACATGGCCGGGCTTCCGCGACCGGTGATCGGCATGGTCGGCGGGCTGCGGCAATGCGTCGATCAGCCTTTGCTACGCGAGCTGAGCCGCCGCCTACCGCATGCGGCGCTCGCGCTCGTCGGCCCCGAGCAAGCGCCGATGACCGAGCTCCGCGGGCTGCCGAACGTTCACCTTCTCGGAGCGAAGCCGCACGAACGGATCCCCGACTACATCGGCGCCTTCGACGTCTGCCTGATTCCCTACGCCGTCGACGCCTTCACCAACAGCATCTCGCCCGCCAAGCTCAACGAGTACCTCGCGCTCGGCAAGCCGATCGTCTCCACCGATCTCGCCGAGGCGCGCCGCTTCAACGAGGCGCATGGGGCGGTGGTCCGCATCGGGGCGACCCGCGAGGAGTTCGTCGCTCAGGTCGAATCGGCACTCGCCGAAGATCCTGGCGCCCTCCGCCTCGAGCGCCGCGCCGTCGCGGAGATGAACGGTTGGGAGCGCCGGGTGGAGGCGATGTCGCGCCTCATCGAGGCGCGGCTCTACGAGCGAACGGGGGCGGAATCACGCGCTCAGCGCGGCTTCGCCGCCTCGGATGGACAGTAAGACGCG
This sequence comes from Binatia bacterium, assembly GCA_040507895.1. Taxonomy (GTDB): domain Bacteria; phylum Desulfobacterota; class Binatia; order JACPRU01; family JACPRU01; genus JBEVNX01. The sequence goes on from JBEVNX010000159.1 coordinate 2,174, forward strand.
CGCGTTTGCCGCCGCCTGCTGCACGATTCCGTACCAAACGCTGATCGCGAGCTTCCTTCACAAATACGTCACTCGCGGAGCGCTTCGAAACCTAGCCTACCCGGCCTCGCACCGAGGTTAGCGTTCGGCGGCTTCGAAAGGCACCACGGCGTCGGCGGCGTTCCGGTCGATCGCGATCTCGGATCGAAGATTCTCGAAGGAACAGGCACAATCACCCGAGCAGCCAAGCTGCGGACTCCGCGAAGCCATCCCGGTCCGCGCGTGGAGAGGCGATGCTCGTCAATCCGAAGTCGTACCTGATGCGCGCCCGCCGCGAGGGCTGGGCGCTCGGCGGATTCAATGTCTTCAACCTGGAGTCGGCGCGTGCGGTCATCGACGCGGGGGAGAACCTTGCGGCGCCACTGCTCGTTCAAACGTCCGAGGGCGCGGTCAAGCACGGCGGACTGGACAACCTGGTGGCGATCGTCCGCCAGCTCGCCGGTCGGACGAAGGCGCCGGTGGCCCTACACCTCGACCACGGCAAGAGCGAGGAGCTCGCTCGCGCCGCGGTCGACGCCGGCTACACGTCCGTGATGATCGACGCCTCCCGCGAATCGTTCGACGTGAACCTGCGCGAGACGCGAGACATCGTCGCCTATGCCCACGCCCGGGGCGTGCACGTGGAAGCCGAGCTCGGCACGCTCGGCGGAATCGAGGATCTGGGCGAGCAGTCGCAGTCTTCGATGCTGACGGACCCGGCTCAGGCCGTGCGGTTCGCTAAGGAGACGGAGGTGGACGCGCTCGCCGTGGCGATCGGCACTTCGCACGGTGCCTACAAGTTCAAGGGCGAGCCGCATCTCGATTTCGAACGGCTGCGAGAGATTGTCTCGGGGGTCGAGCAGCCGATCGTGCTGCACGGCGCTTCCTCGCTGCCTGAGGAGAATGTGGAGCTCGCTACGCTCTACGGGGCGAAGCTCGAGCACGCCCGCGGGATCCCGGCTGCCCTAATCCAGCAGGCGGTGAAGATGGGGATCGCCAAGGTGAACACCGACTCCGACCTGCGGCTCGCCGCGCTGGGACGTCTGCGCCAGGTGCTCGTCGAGCGTCCGGACATCTTCAACCTCTACGAGCTCATGGGCGAGATCGAGCAGGCGATCCGGCTCGCCGCCGTCGAGCGCATCCGCCTCCTCGGCAGCGCCGGCCGGACGTGAGCGAGGAGGAGCGAAGCCCGGAGGCGCATCGTCCACGCCCCCGGAACCAATGGCGTTACTGGGACGGCGAGACCGGCGGACTCGTGGGAAGCGGAGTTGGCTGCGGGAGCACCGGTGTTAGACCCGGAGTAGGACCGGGAGGACCAGGCGGAGGACCGGGAGGAGAGGGATTCCCATTGCCGTCGCCACCGCCCAAGTTGCCCGTTGCGGACAAGCCGCCGAGAACCCCACCTGCTACTGCGGCTGCCGCGGCGGCAGCCGCCGCCGGCCCGCCCGCCGACCCACCGATGAGGCCGAGCAACCCGGCCGCCAAGAACGGCTCTCCACACCCCAGGCCCGCCCAGCAGTCGATGCAGTAACCCGGACGAAGGTCTTGGGATGTCGCCGGGTTGTCGGGCGAAGTGACGTACGTCACATCTTCGACTGCGCAGACGCGCGTCTTCGTTCGGGTGTCAGTTTGGGGCGGCTGTTGGGCGAACACTGGACGAACGAAGGCCACCAACAGGGCGAAAGCGACGCCCTTCGAACGCAGGGGTGTCGGCTTCACTACTCTTCTGCTTCGATCGTGAAGCGCGTTCCACGAACCCCGGCAACCGCAGTCTTCGTCTTCACCTCGAATCGGGCGCCTTGCGTGTTGTACAGATTCTTAGGAACGGCCACGTCGAGCTTTCCGCGATTGAGGCTGAAGAGTGAGACGGGTGGGCCGCCCGAGGGCAGTGCTTGATCGTCGATGATCAGCTCACTGCCCGGCTCGAGGGTGATGGCGGACCCGTCGCGATAGACTACCGAGAGACGGCCCTCATCGGTGGTGCGCAGATGATCTCCTACCGAAACCGCGTCATCGACGGAGAGCTGCTTCCAGGATCCGACGCCGCCCGGTTGAAGCTCTGCGCCACCTTCGACGCTGCTCACCTTTCCTGTGACATCCGCCCAGGCCGGGACCGCTAGGAGCATCGAGCCGGTGGTGAGAATTCCGAGGCACGTCTTAACGACGTTTGCGCGCATATCGTCCTCTCTGTCCCCCGGATGACCTAGCCTTCGAGGGATACAATGGACTGGCCAGCACGGCAAGGCCAGAGGTTTGCGCGGCGATCCCGCGGGGGATCTGCCGCGACCGCCGTAGGGATTCACCCGCATTCATCTCAGCCCGAATTCGTTGCCCCCGAACCCGCCCCGCACGATAATCGCCGCGCATGGCTCAGCGGCCCGGAACCCGACGCTTCGACACGTTCTCGCTGTGCCTCGCCTTCACGCTCTTCTTCGCGGCGCTCCGCTATCTCGACCCGCACCCGCTTCACATGCTCGAGCTTCGCGGTATCGACGCGCGCCAGCAGCTCCGCGGCCCGCTCGCCGTCGGCGACGAGGTCGCAATCATCGCCATCGACGAGAAGAGCCTCACCGAGCTCGGCCGCTGGCCCTGGCCGCGCTCCCGAATCGCGGACCTCATCACCAAGCTCACGGACCTCGGTGCCGCCGCGATCGCTCTCGATATCGTGTTCGCGGAGCCGCAGCCCGACGACGATCCGGTGCTCGCCCAGGCGATCCGCGACTCCGGCAAGATCGTGCTCGGCTACTTCATCGACTTCGCCTCGCTCGGCGAGCACGAGTCCCCGTCCGGGCTTTCGTCTTACAATCTGCTCAAGCCCAGCCTCGGCAAATCTCCGGGCGAAGACTGGCTGCCCAAGGCGCCGCGCGCCGTCGGCAATATCCCCGAGATCGCCGCCGCGGCAAAGCGCGCCGGCTACTTCAACATGCTCCCCGACGACGACGGCATCTTTCGCCGCGTCCCGCTCGGCGTCCGCTACACGCCGCGAGGCGGCGGGCCGCGGATCCTCTCGCCCCTCAGCATCGAGGCGGTCCGCCGCACGCAGCGCAGCGCCGTTCTCGGCATGACGTTCGACGACGACGGCGTGGCCGGCGTGACGATCGCCGGTATCCCCATCCCCGTCGATGCAAACGGCAACCTCTGGCTGAGCTACGCCGGCCCGGCCCACACGTTCCAGCACTTCTCCGCGACGGACGTCCTTGCCGGGCGCGTGGAAGGCGACACGCTACGCAACCGCATCCTGCTCGTCGGCACGACCGCAACCGGCGCATACGACATCCGCTCGACGCCGTTCGATCCCGTCTCGCCGGGCGTGGAGATCCACGCCAACGTCATCGAAGACGTGTTGCGCGGACGCTTCATCGTCATCCCGCGCTGGCTCGCTTCGGCCGATATCGCCCTCATCATTCTCACCGGGATCGTGCTCGGCATCGGGCTCACGTTCTTCAAGGGCATCGCCGCCGGCCTCTTCGCGCTCGGCGCGCTCGCCACCTACATCGGCGGAACGCAGTTCCTGTTCCTCCACCAAGGCATCCCGCTGAGCATCGTCTATCAGACGCTCTCGATCCTCTCCGCATTCTCCGCCGTCGGCATCTTCCACTACATGACCGAGGTTCGCGAGAAGCACCGCATCCGCAGCGCCTTCAACCTCTACCTCGAGCCGAGTGTGGCCCGCCTGGTGAGCGAGGATCCGTCGCGGCTCCGACTGCACGGCGAGAAGAAAGATCTCACCGTGCTCTTCGCCGACCTGCGCGACTTTACGACCGCGTCCGAGGCGTTGGAGCCCGAGAAGCTCGTCGAGTTCATGAACGAGTATTTCGGCACGATGACCGAGGAGATCTTCAGGCACGATGGCCTCGTCGACAAGTACATCGGGGACGCGATCATGGCGCTCTGGGGCGCGCCCATGACGATTCCCGACCACGCCATCAAGGCATGCCAGGCGGCACTCGACATGGCGGGTCGCCTAGAGGCCTTGCAGGACGCGTGGCGGCGGATCGGTAGCGCAGGGCACGACGGAGGCGACCGTCCGCCGACGCCCCACCTCCGTATCGGCGTCGGCATCAACACCGGTCCGATGGTCGTCGGCAACATCGGATCGCAGCGGCGCTTCAACTACACCGTGATGGGCGACGCCGTGAACCTGGCCTCACGACTCGAGGCCTGCAACAAGCTCTACGGCACCCGCATCCTGATCGGCGAGAACACACGCGCGGCGATCGGCGACGAGTACCTCCTGCGCGAGATCGACGCGGTCCGCGTCAAGGGGAAGCGCGTGCCGGTGCGCGTCTTCGAATTGCTCGCGAAGCGCGGCGACTCGCCACTGCTCGTCCCGTTCGCCGCGGCGTTCGAGGACGCGCTGCGTGCGTATCAGGAGCGGGACTGGCCGCTCGCCCTCTTGCGATTCGAAGCGTTCGTGAACGAGTATCCCGACGATATTGCCGGGCGGATCTATGTAGAGCGCTGTCGGCTGCTGATCCAGAATCCCCCGAACGAGGCCTGGGATGGAGTCTATTCGTTCGCAAGCAAGGAGGGCGGCGACGAGGCATCCCTTCCCGGCAGGGCAGCGGCTCCGCAGGATCTCAGCGTCGGCGAGACGCCCGAGGATCGAACCCCGGCGCCCTTGAACCCCGGCCGAGACGCTGCAATCGCACCGTCCGCCTCGGCATCGACTGCCGCGGCGGAGCCTTCCTCCCCGCTACCGCGGCTCGCGGAACTTCTGTTCCGGCGTGGAGCGATCACCGCCGACCAGCTTGCGGCGGCGACGGCGGAGCATCAGCAGCGCGGCGGCCGCTTGTGCGACCTGCTGCTCCGGCTCGGCATCGTTTCCGACCAAGAGCTGGCCGCGTGCTTCAACGAGGAGTACCGCATCCCGCTGCTCGACGTGACGACGGCCGAGCCGACTTCGGAAGCGCTGCGGCTCGTCCCATACGAGCTCGCGCAGCGCCACGAGATCCTGCCGATCGGCGTGGCGGGCTCGACGTTGACCGTCGCCACGAGCGATCCGTCGAACCTCGACGGCCGTGACGAGGTCAAGGTTCGCAGCGGCTGCGACCTGACGGTGACGGTCGCGCCGTCACGGGCGCTGCGGGAAGCGATCGACTACTTCTACCACTCGCGCGCCGGCGAGGCGGGGTAGGGCACGATACTTCGGGCGCCCCACCCTATTGTAGAGGATTGACGACGCGCAGGCGCGCGACGCCGTGCTCGATCGCGCGCCGCTAGTTCAGCGTCCATCACCGCTGCGGCGCGGACCGGCGTTCCGACCAAGGGCAGTTGAGGATCTGCGAATGACGCTCGAGGATTCGCCCAGCGCTCTCTCCCGGGCTCGAGATCAACCCCGTCGAAGTGTTCTCGGGGGAGCGCGCCCGATCTCGTGAACCACCTCTGACCGGGCCGGTGGTACTGAACGCCGAGAGTCCAGAGCAGCTCGTGGTGCGCCAGGAAGACGCGCTCGGCGAGCTCCGCCCGCACTTGAGGGGTCGCGGAGGACGTGGTTAGTGCCGACTGATCCGGGACTCGAGGCCTGAACAGAGATCCATCGGATCGTCGCGAGGAGGACGGCAATGAGCACGACCGAGAAGCGGCTCGAGGGCCGCGTGGTGGTGGTGACCGGGGCAGGACGCGGCATCGGTCGCGCCGAGGCGCTTCTCTTCGCCCGCGAGGGCGCCAAGGTCGTCGTCAACGATCTAGGGAGTGGGCCGAAAGGGGGCGGGTCCGATACCACGGTGGCGGAGGCGGTCGTCGCAGAGATCCGCGCCAGCGGAGGCGAGGCGGTGGCGAACGGCGATGACGTCGCCTCCATGGAGGGCGCGGCGCGCATCATCGCCACCGCGGTCGAGCGCTTCGGCAGGCTCGACGTTCTGGTGAACAACGCCGGCATCATCCGGCCGCGGGTCATCTACAACATGAGCGAGAGCGACTGGGACGACGTGATCGCCATACATCTGAAGGGCACCTTCGCGACAACCCGCGCGGCGGCGCCGATCCTTCGCGATCAGCGTTCCGGCGTCATCGTCAACACGGCGTCGGAATCCGGCCTCGGACACTACGGTCAGTCGAGCTATTCGGCGGCGAAGGAAGGGATTGTCGGCTTCACGCGCACGATCGCGAGAGACCTCGGCCGCTTCGGCGTCCGCTGCAACGCCATCCGCCCGCGCGCCCGCACGCGCCTCTTCAACGAGGAGACGATCGACGCCGTGCAAAAGACGCGAAGCCTGATCGGCGAGCTCGGCGCCCCGCGGCTCGGCGACCCCGCCGCGAGCCGGCCCGAGCACGTGGCGGCGCTCGTCGTCTGGCTCGCCACCGACGCCGCGGCCAACGTCAACGGGCGGACGTTCCTGGTGGGCGCGGGCGTCGTCGGGATCTATCCCGAGCCGGAGCCCGAGCGGGCGATTGCGCGGGAGGGTGGCTGGGACCTCGATGCGCTCGATCGGCTCGCGCCAGAGCACCTGACGGCCGACCTGCGAAACGAGTTCGCCGGAGTGAAGTGAGACCGATGAGCGACTTTGGGGCAGCGCTCGACCGCTTCGAGGAGGACGTGGACTGATCGTCTCGGAGACGGGAGAACTGAGCGAGGGAGAACTGAGCGACTGGACCGATGCCGATTTTTTGAGTCCCTCTCTATGTCGTCGCGCCTGTCGTGGTCGCCGAACCGCGTCTTCGTGTGATCGCTCCAATCCGTTGACGTTTTCCCCGTCGGTGCCGGCGCTTCGGTGCCGCCTGTTCGACCTGCGTTCCGAGATAGAGGAGGAGGACCGACCGGTCTGAAACCGAGAGGGACGGAGGTATCGCCTTCTCGAGAACGCTCAGCGTTCCGGCGGCGCCACCGAGCTCGCGAAGAGCGGCAAATGCGGCAAACGTCAGTTCTGCATCGCCAAATGGCGTAACCTTCGTCATCTTGGTCTTTGCGCTTCCGCGCAGTTCGAGCGGCTCGTCGCCATGAGCGAGCAGTCGCAGCGCAGGGCCAACATTCTGCAGAATTCCAAAAGCTCCCTTCGGGCTCAGCCGATCGCTGGAAAGGGGAAGGACGCGCCGCAGCATGAGTTCGCCGAGCCCCAGAGCTCGCAACATGCCTTCGGAAGGCAAGGACAGCAGGTTCAGGCGATACGGGGCCGCCAGCGCCAGCAAGATGTCGTCCATCTCGTCCCGGTCGGCCGATCGCGAGATCCCGTTCATGCCCAGGATGCGCGAAGCTCGTGTGAGAAAGGCTTCCAGTCCACCCGGATCTTCAGACGCGCTTTTCAACACATCGAGAAAGCTCCCGCGACCAAGTGCCTTGGAGCAGGCATCGCGGAAGCCAGCTTCTCGAGCCAGCACTGAATCGGCATCCTCCGACGGGTGCAAGGACGGACGCGGAACGCCATGCTCAAGATAAGTCGGATCCAGTATTCCGCTCTCGAGAATCGCTTCTTTGATTCTCGAGTGCGTACCTTCGACGCGGCCGGGAAGCGGAGGTACTTGCAAACGGAGCGGGCAGAGAAAGTGGGGAGCGACGGCCACAGACTTGCCGATTCGGCTGAAGACGTTGAACGGGAAGAGGCGGCAAACGCTCGGCTTCGCGGCCTTGCCATGTTCCTTCTCGATACGACAGCGGTTGTCACCATCGAGGAACATGCACCGATTGCTCGAGTTGATGAACTCCACATAGTCGCCTACCCGACGAGACGCCATGCTCTCGATGGCTGGATACAGAGCGAATAGCTTCTGCATCTCGCGCGTGAGGCTTCCGCCAAATCCGTGCCCGCGGCAGCACAGGGCCGTGCATTCGGCGCAGACGTACTGGAAGGCCCCGTCGATAAATGCCGGGTAGAGCTCGACAGTTTCTTCGGCCACTACGTCACATGTCGCTTCGACTCAGTTGCGCGGTTCTCACGGGTTGCCAGGCCGGTAACCGCCAGCCGTTTAGCGTACTGAGCCGACCGTGAGAAGTAACTCGCGAGCTGGAGGGGTAGCCTGGGGAAAGCATTGAACGGAGCCCTGAGGTCCACGCTCGCCCGAATCGGGTTCGGCCAGCGCTCGCGAAGAGCCTCGGCCAGTTTCCACGGCCTGCGAAAAGACTCTGAGATCGCCTCGTAAGGTCCGCCGGCACGGTGACCCAGCGGCTCGCTCCATCCCCTCAGGACCGCGGGCGCCAGCCAGGCCGGTAAATGCCGCGCCTGCGAAGCTAGCGGAGTGTCGTCGATCGCGGCGCCGAGCAGGCGATGGGCGAGGCCGATTGCACAGGTGACCCACTCCGCTCGCCGAGGATCCTCACCGAGGCAAAGATGCCAATCGAACCCGGGCGACCGACGCTCTACGGCAACGGCAATATCGCAGAGCCAGAGGGGGCGGACGCCACCATGTCGAAGCAAGTGAAGGCACAGGATCCGAAGGTGGTCCTCCGGCGCCGGAACCCGGATCTCCACGTCGTCAATCCGTACGAGCGTGGAGCGCTCCAGCAGCTCCTCGAACGACCGATCGCCGAGCGTGTCGGCTCCGCAGTGGAGATCCACCGGATAGGCGCATCCAGTCGCGTCAAGCGTTAATTGTGCCGCCTCATAGTCCTGCGGTCGCACGCAAAGGTCCAAGTCGCCAAAAGGGCGCAAGCCGGGCTCGGGATAATGACGCGCAATCGCCCAGCCTTTGACCAGCAGAGGCTCCACGCCGGCCGAGCGCAAAAGCACGAATACATCCTTCAAGTTTCGAGAGTGTATCGCAGCGTTCAGGGTGTGCAGCCGGTAAGCATCGTGAAGGTCAGAGGCGGCTGCGCACCTTCGAAGGGGGGAGTCCTTGACGCGAAACCAGGCCAAAGCTCCCGCCCCTGAGCCGAGCAGCAGCGGGGCAAGGGTAGCCAGCTCCCATTCGAAGCAGTATATTGGCCGACCATCAAAACGCCAAGCGCCAGCGAGCAGGACAGAGATTCCCCTGCCTGGGCATTGCCGCGCAGTACGCATGAAAGGTGCCGTCAAGAGCCTATGTCGCTAGGTGGAAGCCGCAGAGTTCCTAGTGTCGTGACTGAGACAATGACTACAAACACTGAGCGCCAGTCGGGTTGGCGCACACGCGACCATTCTTATTGCAGCAACCGGTTTTACACTGACTGCTTGCTGTACACTTCGAACCGTTCGGTAGGAGCGTTGCCGCTTCTGAAGCCAAGGGTGCAAGTATGGAAGTGACCAGCGGCAATCCAACTGCGACAGCGAATCCGATGCTTTTCATGGCTTCTCGACGCGACACCCTCGCGCGGTTGGATCGGTTCGTGATCGGATCTTGTAACAAATGGGTTCTTTCAAGCTCACGCAAGCCAAACCACACTATGTCTTCGTGAACCGACGGGCCTTCGTCGTTCTCCAAGATTTGCTTGATTCGCGACACCGCCGTTCTGCCGTCGCAATGCCTCCATATGAGTGCCGCAGTCTTGTTCAAGCAATGTGCTTTATGCCTCTCCAAATCGTAAACAAGCACTTCGTCGTCAAGATCACGAACGATCAAACCCTCGCTTCGTGCTTGAGGAAGGTCTCGGGCTCGCGTCATCGTTGTCCTTTCGTCCCGGTCTCAATTCACTGACGGGCTCAACTCTGTCAACCGCGGCCGAGCATGTTGACCAAGAGTTGGCTGCCGACGCCGTGGGAAGCACATATTGTCACCCACGCTGTCGAGAATCCGCCGCGCTACGTCCTGCGCCTCTCCGCGTGCGGCCTTCAGCACGCGGGCATCGGTCATCGCCCGCTCCAGCGTGGCCAGAGTCGCTTCGGGCCGCCGTCGTGCCGGCACCGTGTTGGCGAGCATCCAAAGCACCCCCTGGCCGCGCGAGAGGCGCCGCGGCCGCCACCGAGCTCCGTCCTTGTAATGGCTGACGACCACGAGGCCGACCGGCAGCGGGTCGGTGCCCACCTTGCCGCCGAGCGCTTCGATCGATGTCTTCACCTGCGCTCCGTTGTCGGCGGCCCGAATCGCAGGGGGCTTGGGATAGGGGTGCACGCGCCCGTCGCGATCCACGACTGCATACTCGTCCGAGTAGTAAGTCGCCCCGGCGCGTACCAGCTCTGTGACCAAGCTCGTCTTTCCGGCGAAGCTGCGTCCCGGAATCACGATCGCTCGGCGCTGCCAGCCGACCACTCCGGCGTGCACGAAGATTCGGCCCCGCGCCATTTCCGCGACGTGAAGCTGTAGGTCGGACTCGAATTGGTCCAGAGCCGCCTCTAGATCGAGAGTCCGCGCCAACCTCGCCGCGTCGGAATAGAGAAGGTTCATGCAGCGAACGCCGGGACGCCTCCCCTCGCCGCCGATGATCAGCGAGTAGAGCCGTTCGACGACGGGGGACGTTGAAGGGCTCCATTTCGGGGGAAATCGTTCCTTCAGAAGGTCGAGCGCATCGCGCCGGTTGACGCGAACCCCAACGCGAACGCCGTAGCTCACGAAGGATAAGCCCGCCGCCCACCCGAGGCGGTCGATCTTCTCCATTCACCCGGACTCCCATCTGAGCTTCGGCAATCGCGACACTACTCAGACCTCTCGGTGTGGGGAAGGTCGCCGCATAGGTGCTGATCTGCGTCGACTTGCTGAATCAGAGAAACTAAACATGCAGGCGAGTTGGGAGTCAACGAAAGTTACGCGCGTAGAACAGTTGCCGCACCTTTCCCGGCGTCCGAGATCGTTCCACCCTCGGTGCGGCGATCGAATCGAGCTGACGCGCTCGCACCCTCACCGATCTAAAGCGATGGTGAAGCGCGAACTGACGCGGCGCGATCATCCCGATGGGGGGGTGGCGCTGCGGACACAGATGCAGCACCCTCGTGAGGTGTCTTACTCTTAGCCGCACCGACAACGAGGTCCTCGTAAAGTTCCACGATATCGTCGACTAGCCGCTCCTTGGAGAACGATTGGCGCCCGAACTCGTTCCCAGCCCTTCCCATCTCAGCACGAAGCGCGGGGCGTTCGATCAAGAACGCGAGGGCGCGCGCAAAGCCCTCAACATCGCCGCTCGTCGCGGAAGCGCCGTGGCTCCAGACGGTGAAGCCGTTGCGCTCCACTTGGCGCTCACCGAGGATGTCGACGACACCACCCACCGCCGTCGCTGCGATGGGCCGGCTCGCAGTCATCGCCTCGATCAGCGTCACGGGGGTTCCCTCGTTCTTGGAGGTGAGGCAAGCCACGTCGAGAGCCGCGTAGAGGCTCAACACGTCCCGGCGGAAGCCCAGGAACACGACTCGCGCTGCGATGCCCAGCCTTCCCGCTAGGCTTTGGAGGCGTTCGCGAAGCTCGCCGTCGCCAATCACCGCGAGCCACGCGTCGCCGTCGAGTCGCGCGAACGCCTGCAGTAGCATCTCGTGATTCTTGACCTCGCAGAGCCGGCCAACGACCCCAAGAAGGATTTGGTCGTCGCCAAGCCCGAGCTCGCGCCGCAGGATGCCGCGGGAATCGGACGCCACGGCGCCGACTTCGATGCCGAGGGGCACGACGCGGTACTGTTCGGCGTGGCCGATTCCGAACCGCTCGCCTATCTCGCGCCGCTGCTGTTCGCTCACCACGACGATGCGATCCGTGGCGACGCGCGCCAGGGCGCGTTCGATCGCCCGGTAGATGCGGCTCCGAACCGGACCGAAATAGCCGTAAAACGTATGGCCGTGAAACGTGTGCACGACGCTACAGCGTCGCGGCCGCAGTAGCAGCGCTGCCGGCCTCGCCCAACGGTAGAGGAGCGCCGCCAGGCGACCCACGGCGCCCGCCTTCGATTTGTGAGTGTGGACGACGTCTGGCTGGAAGCGACGCATCTCGCGGTAAACCTTGATGATAGCCCGGAGGTCGCTGGCACCGATCTCGCGGCTCATCTCCGGGACAACGAGCGGCTCCACGCCACGCTCCGCGGCGAAGTACGCCATGTCCCCCTCGCCTTCGGCGACGACGCCGGTGATCAGCTTGGAGGCGATCCCCCGCTCACGTAGCCCGGCCTCGAGCCACGCGACGTGCTTAGCGGGGCCACCGACGTTCAGGCGGTCGATGATGCGGAAGATCCTCAAGGGGCGAAGGTGCCGACCGGGCGGATCTGCAGCGATGCGATGTGCTCCGCCTCAGACTCCTTTACGAGCCTTCGCTTCAGCCGACGCTGCTCGAACCCCACCATCGAGAAGATGAGCAGCCACGGCATCAGAGTCGCGCGATACCGATACACGAGCCCTACGTTGCTGAAAGTGATGCTGTAGAGGACACTCATCGCCGTCAAGAACAGGAGTATGGGCATCATTTCGTAAGGTCGCCGGCGCAAGCTCCAGGCGAGGCCCTGAAGACATCCCCCCAACATCAGCAACCACCAGATCACCACGTCGGGGACCGTCAACACCATCCTGAGGCTCGCGCCACCGAGCTGCCAAGGAAACGGTGCCAACAGCAAGTTGGCGCCCCCGATGAAGAGGGATATCGCGAACCCGGACGGGGTTTTCAGATCGTACTCCAACGGCACCCCGGATCCGGTGTTGCGCGCCGTGTAGTCGCGAATCTCTTGGATCCTTGTGAGATCGAACTCTTCCATCGAAGTGAGATGGTCCGCGATCATTCCCGTGCCGAGCAGAGTCAAGGCTAGAATGCCGCCCACGGCGACGCCGGACATCGAAGTGTTCCGCCCCGTCTCCATGCGCGGAATGAGGAGCGAGACGATCACCACGGCGCCCGCAATGTAGGCAGCGTAGGCACGAAAGGCGACAAGCAGCAGAAGCGAGAAAATGCATAGAAGCACGCCGATAACGGAGAAACCCCGCTTCCTCAGACGCAGGCAGCCGTAGATCGACAGCGCCTCGAAGAAGATGACCACTGGCTCTTTGAGCGTCTGCGCCGACCAGACGATGAGGGAGGGCATGATGCAGGTCCACCAGGCGGCCCTAACGGCAACCCAGCGCGAGAAGTGGAGTGCAGCTGCGCGGTAGACGACGACCGCCGTGGCAGCGCCGCAGACGTTGTTGATGACGGCTGCCGGAAGACGTGCTGGAAGATCCGTCAAATAGAAGACGGTTCCGACAAGATAGGGGTAACCGAGCGTGCCGAGGGTTTCGAGAAACGCCCGCGTCCATTCGTACGGAAGATTGAAGATACTTAGATCGCGCCGTACCCAACCCTGGTAGACGCCAGCACCGGTCAACCACGCAGTCGCGTCCTCATCCTTGATCACATCCACGAAGCCGAACTCGTAGATCGCCAGCGAGGCCAGGAAACGGAGTCCCAGGGCAGCGAAAAAGAGGCGGAGTTCGAACTGCTTGTCAGCATCGTCGCGCGCGGTCAGTGCGATCAACTGCGCGCCCGAAAAACCTAGAATGGCGAGGATGATCACCGCCTGGAGCAAGCCTGTGTTACCGGACACCGCGTTGATGAAGGCGTTGCCAGTCATACGGGCGGTCCGTTCCTACCGACCTCGAATGCGGCTCGCAGCACCTGCCCCAGCAAGCGTGCAGAGCGCTCCATCGAGTACCGCTGTTCGACCGTGCGGCGCCCCGCCATACCGATTCGTTCTCGCAGTGAGGCGTCCGCGATCAGACGGCCGACGCCCTCGACCCATTCATCCGGGCTAGAGGCCAAGAGACCGTTCTCCCCATGCCGGATGAGCTCCAGGTTCGCAGCAACTGCGGAACACACCACCGGGATGCCCATACCCATGCATTGAAGCGCCTTGAACGCCGACTTGCCCCGCGTCCAATCGTCGTCGGGTAGAGGCACGATGCCGACGTCGAATTCCTGAAGTTCTTCGACTTCGCTCGCGGCGCTCCAGCGCCTCCACGTGGCGGGCACTTCGCCGAGCTCTGGTGGATGGGCCGATACGACGTGGACTTCGACATGATGGCGTTCGGCGATCCTCCGCAGAACGGGTGCGAAGGCCTCGAGATGCGCCTGGGATGTTGCGCTGCCGGTCCAGCCGATAACGACACGGCCGTTCTCCCGCGACCATTTCTTCGGCGCGTAGCGTTCGAGGTCGATGCTACTCGGCACGACCGCCACGTTTGGATTGTAGCGCTGCGCGTAGCGGGCCAAGTGATCGTTGCCCGCCACCACGTGCCGGCTCATGCGGCATAGCGCCGCGGTCTTTCCAGGAAACTTGAGCCGCCCGAAGACCCGATTCTGCGCCGTCGTGTCGAGCAGGTAGATGGCGTCGTCGAAGTCGAAGACCATGGGCTTCTTGCGAGCGATCACGCGCTCGACCAGCGCCGGTCCGGCGAGGAACGCCGCGCGGTGGACGAGCACGACGTCGAACCCCCCGAGGCGATTCACGGCGCGAAGACGGCGCGCCGTCGCCCGCAAGATCATGTGAGCTTTGTCCGGCCAGCGGTGCGGGCTGTAGAGCAACTCGAGCTCTTCCTCTTCCAGGAACGGCCAGAGCTCCACGTCGATTCCGTCGGCGGCGAGCGCCGGCTGCCACTGCTCGATACGGTAGCGCTGGCTCGGCGTCATCCCGGCTGGGTACGGCACCAGAGCGCAGACCCGCATTTGCCCGTCTCCGCTCACGACAAGGCTCCCGCTCCGCCTCATGCCCTCATCGCAACAGGCGCCTCTCCTCCAGCTTCGCCGTCGCCGTCGCGACGAGATCCACCGCGTCTTGCTCACCGACCCAATCAAGCAGCTCTTTCATTCCCTCGCGTCGACCAGATGCGAGCCGATGAAGCCGGCTCCACCCGTGACGAGAATGTTCATTCTCTCAATCCCTGGATTCCTTCGCGTGGCGCGGCTCATGCTACGCGGCTCTCCGCTCGAGCCACGTCTCCAGGGTGAGCAGCGCCCAGAGCTGATGACCATGATCGGACGCCTCCGCGAAGTGTTGCTCAGCCATCGAGCGCACGGGCTCGGGGCGGAGCCACTCGTAGAGGCGTGCCCCCGGATCGAGTAGCCGCGCCTCGACGAGCGGGCGCCACTCGTTGCGAAACCAATCCGGCAAAGGGATGCCGAAGCCCATCTTGCCGCGCCTCTGGATCTCTTCGGGCAAGAGGTCGCGAAAGGCGCGTCGCAGGACAACCTTCGTGGCGCCCCTGCGGAGCTTCAATCCGTCGGGCAGGCTTGCCGCGAATTCCATGACCGTGGTGTCGAGAAACGGCGATCGCAGCTCGAGGCCGTGCGCCATGCTGCAACGGTCGGCCTTTGGGAGGAGGTCGTCGAGCAGGTAGGTGCGGAAGTTGAGGTCCAGGACTCGCGAGAGAGGAGAAAGTCCCTGCGTGCGCTCGAGCGGTTCGCGGAAGGCGTGTGCGAGTTTGCGCTCGTCGATCTCCGCCGCGAGCTCCGGCCGCAGCAGCGACTTCACTTGGCCCGCGAAGAAGCCGATCCAGCGTAGCATGCGGTCCTCAAGCGGCAGCGACGCGGCCTCGATGAAGCGGGTGAAGCGGCGCGAGGGGCTGCGCGGACTCGGATGGTACGGCAGCCGTCGAGCCAGGGACGCGGCGAGCCCGAAGAGGCCGACCGGTACGCGCTCGGAGAGCGCGGCCGCATAGAAGCGGAGATAGCCCGCGAAGAGCTCGTCGCCGCCGTCGCCGACCAGCGCCACCGTCACGTCCCGCCGGGCGAGCTCCGAGACGATGTAGGTCGGGATCGCCGAGGAATCGCCGAAGGGCTCGTCGTAAGCATCGACGAGCCGGTCGACCAGGTCGATCGACTGGGGTCCCACCATGAATTTGGTATGCAGCGTGCCGAAGCGGCTCGCCGCGGCCCGCGCGTACGACGTCTCGTCGTATAGGGGGTCCTTCGAGTAGCCGATGCTGAAGGTGCGCACCGGGGCGCTCGCCGCTTCGCTCATCAATCCGACAACGATCGTCGAATCGATGCCGCCCGAGAGGAACGCGCCGAGCGGGACGTCGGCGATCATGCGACGGCGCACCGCCGCCCGCATGCGCGCCCGGATCTCCTCATCGGCTTCCTCGGCGCGGATCGAGCGCGGTGTGAAATCAAGTCCCCAGTACGACCACTCCCGCGTGCCGCGATCGGCTTCCAGCGCCAGACAGCTCGCGGCCGGCAGCTTGCGGATCCGCCGGTAGAAGGTGAGCGGCGAGGGAACGTATCCGTAGGTCAGGTAGAGGGGCAGCGCGCTCGGCTCGATCGAGCGATCCGCTCCCGGATGCTCAAGGATGGCCTTGATCTCCGAGGCGAACAACAGGCGCTCGTCGTCGCGGTAGACATAGAGCGGCTTCTTGCCGGCCCGATCGCGCGCTAGGAACAGGCGCTGGCGCCGCTCGTCCCAGATCGCCAGCGCGAACATGCCGTCGAGGCGCTCGGGCAGGCGGTCGCCCCACTCCTCATAACCGTGGACAATGACCTCGGTGTCGCTGCGGCTGCGGAAAGCGTGGCCGCGCGCCTCGAGCTCCCGCCGAAGCGCCTGGAAGTCGTAGATCTCTCCGTTGAACACCACCCAGACCGAGCCGTCCTCGTTGGACATCGGCTGCTCGCCGGTGGCGAGATCGATGACGCGAAGCCTCGCGTGGGCCAGAGCGCAGCGACCGGCTCGCGAGACGTAGATCGAGCGCTGGTCGGGGCCGCGGTGGCGAAGGCGCTCGGCCATGCGGGTAGCGGCGTCACGGTCGACGCCGGACCCGCGGACTTCACCCGCTATGCCGCACATGGCAACAACTCCGCGTAGAGCGCTGCGTAGGATTCGACCCCGCGCTCCAGCGAGTAGAAGCGCTCGGCGAGGGCGCGAGCGGCCGTGGCGCGATCGGAGCGAGCGGCGGCGGCTAGGAGGCGTTCGGCGATCGCCTCGGGGCTCTCCGAGGACGGGTGGAACGCGAGCGCGACCGGGGAACCGTCGAGATGCTGCTCCACGTCACCGACGTTGGCGGTGGCGGCCGCGGCGAGGCCGCAAGCAAGGTACTCCCCGAGCTTCACCGGCATGCTGCCCTGCTTTGCGGGATCGGGGCGGACGACGGCCAGGCCCGCATCGCAGGCAGCCAGCCATGTCGGCATGTCGGCATGCTCGACGCGGTGAATGATCGCTCCGGCGCCGAGGCTCTCGTTCAGGGAGCGAGCGAATAACGCCTCGTGCGTGAGCACGAGGAAGCTGCCCCCGGAACGCTTCGCGAACTCCATCCCCACCCGGAACGTGTACTCGGCGAGATACCAGGTACTGAGAGCGCCTACATGGACGATCACCGGGCGCGGCGGAAGACCAAGCGCTGCCTTCCTCGCTAGCTGGTCTTCAGAGGGCCGAAACCGGTCCAGATCGACGCAGGGAGGGATGACGCGGATCCTCGTCGGCTCGGCACCGCCCGTCAGGTCGGGCAATCGCCGCGCTCCGGCCCGGCTCACGACCGCCACGGCGTCCGCCGTCGTCAGGAGCCGGCGCTCGACGGCTCGCGCGGCGCGCGCCACCGCCGATCCTGCGGCCCACATCCCCGACTGGATGCGCTCGTCAACCATGAAGCTTCGGGTGTCGAACACGAGCTTGGTGCCGCGCGTGCGGCCGCCGAGCAGCCCCATGAGGCCGGGAACG
This sequence comes from Binatia bacterium, assembly GCA_040507895.1. Taxonomy (GTDB): domain Bacteria; phylum Desulfobacterota; class Binatia; order JACPRU01; family JACPRU01; genus JBEVNX01. The sequence continues at coordinate 19,620 of JBEVNX010000159.1, forward strand.
TACCCCCGCAGGTGGAGTACCCTCGGAGCAGGACATCGGCGCGACCAGCGAAAGATCTCGACGGCTCCCACCGCGGCGTCCCATAGCGTTGCCGGAGCGATCGGCCTCCGGTGATAGCAGCGACGCTTCCAGGCTACGCGGCTCGCGAAGAGCCGCCGCTCCATTGCCTCGCGTCGCGGGCGGTTCGCGAGCTGAGTCGGTTTCTCGAACGAAAGGACCTCGACCCCGAACCCACGTCGCGCAAGGCCTTCGACGTAGGGTACGACTTGAGCTTCTCCGAGCGGCTCCAGGAGCCCATCGTAGGAAACGTAGAGAGCTGCGTGGCCCGTCATCTCACGCTCACGCCCTGCGCGCGAGCACGGAGAACTTCCAGCCGGGGGTCCATCGCCGCAGGGCGGGAAGCACGCGCTCACGCCATGCGCCGCGAAAAGGGGACCAGTCGGGTGCGAAGCGCGATCGGGCGCCGCGCACTCCCGAAGCCTCGTGCTCCGCGTCCTTCGACCCGCGGTTTGCGCGAAGAGCGAAGAGCCACTCGAGCCAGTCCGGGTTCGTCAACGTGACGTCGACGGCCTCGAGCGCCGCGGCGCCGAGAACGGCCCGCAGCGTGCGCGGCGTGAAGTGATACAGATGGACGGGCAGATCGAGAATGACTCGGCGCCGCGAGGGCCGCAGCATCTCGAAGCTCGAGGCATTCGGCACCTCGATGAGCATCGACCCGAGCGGATCCAACCGTCGGGAGAGATCGCGCAACACCGCCACGGGATCCGTGACGTGCTCGAGCACGTGCTGAAGGATCATGAGGTCGTAGAGCTCGACGCCGGCGGGCGGCAGCGCGCTGCCGAGCTCGAGCCCGTAGCGGAGGCGGGCCTGATCCCGTCCCGCCACTGAGGGCTCGACGCCGTCGGCGACGAGGCCGAGCGAGCGAAAGGCGCGCACCAGATGCCCCTCTCCGGCGCCGTAGTCGAGCACGCGCCGGACGGGGCGGCCGACGCCGCACGCGAGGTCGACGGCTCGCGCCCGCGCCTGCGCGACGGCGCCGTCGTCCATGCCTCGCGCGGCGTAGTATTCCCGGCTCGCGTACGCCCGCTCGAGAAGCTCCCGATTCGGCCGCGGCCAGGTCATCCGTAGGCCGCATCGTGCGCAGGCGACGATCCTCCACTCACCCTGCCGCTTCCAGGGTCGCGCGGGCTGGATCCTGCACACGGGGCAGTCGACGCTCCCGGCCGCCTCGCGGGCGAACCACCTGGACCGCGCCGCGGGCTCCCTCCTATAGACGTCGCGGGCCGCGTGCATCAGCGCTCTCTCGCCTCGGGGAATACCGTCGCCAACGGTTTCGGCATATTCAGCGTCACGTACATCGGGCACTTGTCCTCGCGACGCTCAGGTTCGAACGCTCTGGAAGGAATCTGCGCGACCCTTGAATGTGGTCACAGCTCCTGCGCCGTCGTCACTGCTCGCCGCCGATGCTCGAGTGCGAGAGGTGCGCCTCGTGCGCTCGTCGCGTGCACTCACCTGGCGCGCCGAGGTCGCGCGCGAATTTGCACGGACGAGGCACGCCGATCAGCAAATCGTCAACCTGGAACTGTATCCGCCTCGCTGGCGTTTCCTGCGCACTCTGTGCCGGTGGAGCTCCGGCCAGTCGCGGGCGATCGATTTTCCCGCCCTCCATGCCGACCAGCGCAACGCGCTTCGCCAGGCGGCCGTCACTTCGCCTCACCGCAGCTCCTACTACGCGTAGCCCGTCGGACAGGCATCGACGGGTCCTCCCGAGGCGCGAATCATAGTTCCGCCCGTTGCGATCTCGGCGGTTTCCTCGCGCCTCGAGGAGCTCACGACCGGTGGTTTGCGCCGGATCGTGGTCGTTCCCCCGGGCTCGTCTGCGAACGGGCGGCGCGCGCCGCTGTCGCTGTTCGACGAGACGCTCGAGGGAGCTCGCGCCGAGCGAGAGATCACCGTGATCGTCGTCGGGACGGCCGAGAAACTCCTCGCATCGTCGCTGCTCGCGGTCATGCCCTCGAGGGTGGACGGGGTCACTTGGGCGGGACGGGTGGCGCTCGTGGAGCTGGCCGCGCTGCTCAGCCGGGCGGACCTGTTCATCGGAAACGACTCGGGGCCGCCGAAGCTCGCCGAAGACGTGTCGAGGCGCTCGCTCACGTATCGACCAATGTCTTGCGCGTCGCCCTCGCTGCGATCGAACCGCACCACGTCCAGCGCGAAAGGATCGTCGTAGCAGCCTATCTCGATGCCGCGGCCCCGGAGCAACGCGGCCGTTTCCGCCGTCCTGAGCTTGCGGGTCTTGCTGGCCTCGCGAGCCATGCGAATCTTCCCGCCGCCTCAACCCCGTCCGCGGATCGCTCGTGCGGGCACCGCGGCAGGATCCGCCGGCATGAATTCCGTTTCCCACTTGAGGAGCGGCCGGACGGCGCCTGGGATGGTGCCGCCGAAGTCGCCACGGGCCGTTTCTCCGCTGAGATCGTCGACGACCTGGAACGCCACCGCCCCCCGTTCCCAGACGTGCACTCGCAAGGGGCTATACGTGCTGATGGCGGCATCGACGAAGAACGTGCCCTCGGCGAGAAGGTTGCCGGGCACCCACGCGCGGCTCACGTACCGCCCCCTCGGTCGCTCGCGCCGATGCCAGGGTGAGTCGACCTCGATCGAGATGAAGGCGTGGCTACCCTTCTGGTCGAGAACGTGGAGGTTCGGCACCAGGCGGTGCCCGTCCTCGAGGACCTCGTACTCGATCTCCAGCGCCACCGGCCGAGCGATGTGCACCGTGGGCGCCACGCGACCCTCCTCGTCGCAAACGCGTGCGGCGAGCAGCCGCACGATGTCGTCACCCGGCGCCGTGCGCAGGTCGTTCCACTCCCGACTCGCCGTCGTTCCGAGCCCGGACTCTAGGTAGGCGCCGACCACCTCGCGCGAGGGCCCGTCGAGCCTCACACGCCCTTCCTCGAGAAGGATCGTGCGCGGGCACAGACGGGTGACCGCGGGCATGTTGTGCGTCACGAACAGCACTGTCCGGCCCTCGTGGCTCACATCCTCCATCTTGGCCAGGCACTTCTTCTGGAAGCCGGCATCGCCTACGGCCAGCACCTCGTCGACGATCAGGATCTCGGGCTCGAGGTGCGCGGCCACCGCGAACGCCAGCCTCATGAACATGCCGCTCGAGTAGTGCTTGATCGGCGTGTCGAGGAACTTTTCGATCTCCGAGAACGCGACGATCGCGTCGAACTTGCGGCGGATCTCCGCGCCTTTCATGCCGAGGATTGCGCCGTTCAGGTAGATGTTCTCGCGCCCGGTGAGCTCGGGATGGAAGCCCGTGCCGACCTCGAGCAGCGCGCCGACGCGGCCGCGGAGCTCGATCTCGCCGGTGGTGGGTGCCGTGATGCGCGACAAAAGCTTCAGGAGCGTGCTCTTGCCGGCGCCGTTGCGGCCGATGATGCCTACGATCTCGCCCGGCTCGACGTCGAAGGAGACGTCGCGGAGCGCCCAGACCGTAGGCGGGTCCTCGCGCTCCCGGCGCAGCGCGCGCAGCGGCGCGCCGAAGCCACGGAGGAGAGCCTCGCGGAACGTGCGGTAGGGCTCGGCCGCCCCGATGCTGTACCGCTTGCCGATGCCGCGCGCGCGAATCGCCAGGAAGCTCATCAAACGACGTCCGCGAAGCCGCGCTCGACGCGCAGGAAGTATCGCATGCTCGCAAGCAGGCCCGCGGCGGCGACCAGGGTGGAGGCCGCGACCGTCGTCGCGCCGGGCGAGGGGGCCCCGAGCAGCGCCCAGCGGAATCCGTCGACGACGCTGACCATCGGATTCAGAGCGTAGAGAGTGCGCCACCCTTCCGGCACGAGGCTGCTCGGGTAGGCGATCGGCGTGACGAACAGCCAGACCTGAGTGAGGAACGGCAGCGCGTAGCGGATGTCGCGGTAGCGAACGTTGAGCGCCGAGAGCCCGAGGCCCGCGGCCATCGCGGCGCCGACGGCGAGGAGCAAGAAAAACGGCAACGCGACGATCCCGCCGGATGGAGCACAGCCGTAGTACGCCATCAGCACGAGGAGCAGCGCGAAGGCGATCGCGAAGTCGACGAGGCCCGCGAGCACGGAAGAGATCGGCAGTGTGACCCGCGAGAAGTAGACCTTGGTCACCAGCCGCTCGTTGGAGACCAGGCTGTTCGCCGCGTTCGTGAGCGCGTACGCGAAGAGCTGCCACGGCAAGAGGCCGCAATAGGCGAAGATCGGGTACGGCAGACCGTCCGAGGACACCTTCGCGAGGTTGCCGAAGAACACGCTGAACACGATCATCATGAAGAGCGGCTGCAGCAGCGCCCAGGCCACGCCCAGCGCCGTCTGCTTGTAGCGCACCTTGAGGTCGCGCCACGCGAAGAACGCGAGCAACTCGCGGTGCGCCCAGAGCTCGCCGAGCGCCGCCGAGAGGCTCATCGAGGACGGCCGGATGTACAGGATAGGAAGGTCCTCCGGCGAAGCGGTGGCCACGGCCTTCTCGCTCACGCCGCGGCGACCTCCCCCAGGCAATGAGCGAGAGACTCGCTCAGGCGCCGGTGGGTGAACCTCTCGATCCCGTTCGTTCCGCAAGCGTGTGAACCATCCTCGAGAGAGAGCAGCGCGGCCTTCGCGGCCTCGAGGTCGCCTTGGCCGATCATGCGCACCTGGGGGAACGGCCTCAAGATCTCGGCGACGTCGCTCCGCAAGTCTCCCGTGAAGACGATGGGGTTGCCGGAAGCCAGGTACTCGAACGTCTTGCCCGCGACGTTGCCGCGCAGCGCGGGCTGGTCCGAGACGATCGGCCCCGCGAGCAGGAGTGCGCGCGATGCGCGCATGCGATGGATCGACTCTTCGTGGGAGACGAAACCGGTCCAGTCGACACTGTCGGTCAATCCGGCTTCGTCGATCAACCGAGCAAGCTCCGGTGATCGATCTCCAACGATCTGCAATGTGTACGGTGGAATCCGGCCCTGCTGCTTCAGAGTGCCGAATGCTCCCAGAAGAGTGCTCAGATCCTGACTGCCCGGATAATACGTCCCGACGTACGTCAGCACGTCGCGCCGACTACCGTTGCCGGCGGCGAAGTCCTCCGGGTCGAAGCCGTTCGTGATGGTACGGACGAGCCGTGCGCCCCGAGCGCTCAGCACCGACGCGTACGTCGTCGAGACGGTGATGACGGCCGTGGCGGTCTTCACGATCGCCTGCTCGAACCACTCGTCGATGCGCTGTCTCCAAGCGCCGTTCCATTGCCAGTCGGTCCACAGATCGCGGAACTCGGCGATCCACGGCACGCCGGAGTCGATATGAAGCCGCCGCGCGATCCAATGAGCGCTCACCGGAGGCGACGATGAGAACAACGCTACCACAGGCTCCCCGCGCATCGCCTCCCGGCCGGCTCGGAGCGCGAACGGGTACCAGCCGATCTGCGCGTCGGGGACGTACAATACGCGGTGCACCAGCGTGCGCAGCGACCGCGAAACGCGCGCGGGTAATGAGTGAAGGCCCTTCGGTGCCGGCGGGGATGCGGCACGCACGCCGGTTCTCGCCCACTCGAGGCTCGCCGTGCGCATCACCTTCGTTTGCGGAATCGCCAGCGTCGGGTCTTCGTGGTACGCCGCGCCCCGCGGCGCGACGATGACCGGCGTCCAGCCGAACTCTTCGAGGTAGCGAGCCACCTTCGCCGCGCGCACGCTGGCGACGCCGCCGAGCGGCGGGAAGTTATAGTGGATCATGAGGACGCGGCGCACGAGGAATCTCTAGGCCGCCTTCGGGCCACCTTCGATCGCGGGTCCGTGCGGGCGCAGTCGTCGCGCATAGTGCCGCAGGACGGTGGTGGCGAGCGCGCGGACGTCGCCGTCGCCTTCGCG
>JBEVNX010000170.1:0-10362 GCA_040507895.1 Binatia bacterium
CGGCCACCCGCCGGCCCGCGGGCGGAGGCTGCGAAGACAGGAGCTCGACGGCGTCGAACAGCTCCTCCATCGTGTTGGTGCGGATGACGCCCGCCTGCTCGAAGAGTGCGTCCACGGCGACGTCGAGGTTGGCCAGAGCGGCGGAGTGGCTGGCGGCGGCGCGCGCCCCGGCTGCCGACCGCCCGGCTTTGATCGCCACGATCGGCTTCTTGCGCGCGAGCTCGGGCGCCACGCGGGCGAACTTCCGAGGATTCCCGAAGCTTTCGAGATAGAGGACGACGACCCGGGTGCGCGCATCCTCGGCCCAGTATGCGAGCAGATCATTCGAGGATACGTCCGCCTTGTTGCCGACCGAGACGAACGTCGAAACGCCGATGTGGCGCCCCTTGGCGTAGTCGAGCATGGCGAGCCCGAGCGCGCCGCTCTGCGAGAGCATGCCGATCGTGCCCGCTGGGGGCCAGTGCGGCGCGAACGTCGCGTTGAGTGACACCGCGGGGTCGGTGTTGAGAACGCCGACGCAGTTCGGCCCGATCATGCGCATTCCCGAGGAGCGAACCAGATCCCGGAGCCTCGCCTGGGCGGCTCGTCCCTCGGCGGAGACTTCGGCGAAGCCGGACGAGATGACCACCACGCCGTGGACGCCGGCTCGGCTCGCGTCGGCAACGACTTCCTCGACCTTGGCGGCGGGCACCGCGATCACGGCGAGATCGACCTTGCGCGCGATCGCCGAGATTCGCGGATACGCGGGCAGCCCCTCGATCCGCTTCGCCTCCGGATGCACCGGATAGATCTGCCCGGTGAACCCGCAGCGGGAGAGATTCACGACGATCGCGTTGCCGATCGTGCCGGGTCGCGCCGAGGCGCCGACCACCGCTATCGACCGCGGACTCAGAAACGGCCGGACGCTCTGCGCCGCGGCGACGCGCTCGCGCGCGTGGTGTGCGCGCTCGGCTTCCTCCGTAGGCTCCGTCGGGAACGTGACCTGGAACACGCCGCCGTCGATCGAGCGGCGAACCCGGAAGCCGCTCGCACCGAACACCTCCAGCATGCGGTTGTTCTCGCCGAGCACGTTGGCTTCGAACTCGTCGATGCCGCCCACCTGAGCGAGGCGTGCGAGCTGCTCGAGAAGGAGCGTGGCGATGCCTCGCCCCTGGTGTGCGTCGGCGACGGCGAAGGCCACCTCGGCCCGGCGCGGTTCGCCGGGCTTTGTCGGCAGGACGATGTAGCGGGCCACGCCGATGATGTGCTCCTCGCCGCCTTCGACGAGCGTGGCGACCAGCGCCACGTGGTTGACGAAATCGAGCTCCGTGAAGCGGCGGAGCTCCGAGTCGGTCAGGCGGAGCTTGGAGCCGAAGAAGCGAAAGTACACGGAGCGCGCACTGAGGCGCTGGAAGTGGTCGACGAGTCGCGGCTTATCGTCCGGCCGGATGGCACGAAGGTGGATCGAGCCGCCGTCGCGGAGGACGGCATCGAGAGCGAATTGGCGCGGATCGATCATGCTGGGCGCGACCGTGATCGAAACGACGGCGGAGTCGGTGAGGGTTGCCGGCCGGTACGGCGAGGAACCTGGACGCAGCCGACTCTCACCGACTCCGATCCATGTCGCTCGGCCGTTCTAGACCGCTAGGACTTCGGCTTCGGCACGTCGTAGGCGTCGAAGGTGATCACGGTCTTGGTCTCACGGATGTGCGGCACCTTCTGGATGCGGTCGTTCACCATCTCGGCCAGGTCGTCGAAACTATCGACGTAGACCTTGGCCAGGAGGTCGTAGTCGCCGACGACCGAGTACATCTCCGAGACGATCTCCAGGTCGGCGATCGCGTCCGCCACCTTGTGGAGGGTGCCGGGCTCGACCTTGAGCATCACGAAGACCGCTCGCATACCGCCCCTTACAATGCCGCGCTGGAGGGCGCCACCGCCAGGCTCACGGGACCGGCTGCAGCCCCCGGTTGTAGCGGCTGGCGAGCTTGCGCCACTCGACGATGCACGCGTCCGGCTTGAACAGATGCTCCTCGGCCCAGGCGCTATCGTTCGCGTAGAACTCCTGCATGCCTTCGCGCGCCCAGATGTCGAGGTCGTTGAAGCCACGCAGCGCCAGCGTCTTCCAGAGCGAATGGAACTCGTCGCGGAAGGTCGCCGCCGCGATCTCATCCTCGACTCGCTTGCCGAGCACTCTCCAGTACATGTGCGTGCCGACGTCGATCGGCACGTACCACTCGAACTGGATGATCGCAGGATCGGGAAAGGGGTCGACCTTCAGTGCCCCCGGCATCCAGATCGAGACCGATTCCGCCACCATCTTCTCGCCGCGCTTGCCGCGCGACTCGACGACCTTCTCGCCCCCGATTGTGGCCTCGAACACCGGCATGTAGTTCTGCGCCATCGCATCGAACACGCCGCGCGGATCGCCGTCGGTGTGCGTCTCGATCCCTTGTTTGTTCACCGGTACGAGGCCGATCGGCAGCATCAGTCTGTTGCCGCCGATGAGCGGCGAGTCGCGGTGGATGTAGATGTGGGTGGTGTCGAAGCCGTTCTCGGCACCGATGCGCCAGTTCGACGCCACCTCGTCGCGCAGGCCCTCGACGGCGAGATCGGCGTCAAGGAAGCCGGGGGGCACGTCGCCGGCCAAGTCCGGCGGCTCTCCGTCGCCGACGAACACGAAGACGATGCCCTTCGCCACTGCGACCGGGTACGTCTTGATGGCGATCTTGCCGATCATCTTGCTTCCCGGCTCGGTGAGGATGTCAACGAGCTTGCCGTCGAGCAGGTTGTAGGTGAATCCGTGGTACCAGCAGGTGATGGTGTCGGGCGTGTAGCACTCGGGCTTGCGCGAGAAGCGCACGCCGCGATGGACGCAGCGGTCCTGGACGGCGGCGACGCGGTCGCCCACGCGGCGGACGAGCACGTTCTCTCCGAGGAGCCTCACCCCTTTGGCGACTCCGCCGTCGATCTCGTGAGCGAACAGGGCGGGGTACCAGTAGTTGCGGAAGCCTAACTTGGCGCGGACGTATGGCGCCCAGGAGCTTCGCACAGCTGCGGAAACTTCCGACTCGTCGGCGTCTTCGCTCGCGACGGTGTTCTTCGCCATGTCGTTCGTCCTCCGCCCCGCGAGCATAGAACGAGTGGACTGCGGAAATCGACCGATTTTGCCCCGCGAGCAGGGCTCCGGAGGCCGGCCCGGTCGCGCCCTTGCCTTCCGCGCCCGCTTCGGACGTGAGAAGATTTCGCGGACATCATGGATTCACCGGCGACCTCGCCGACGCTGATCAGCGCCGTCCTCCTGGCCGCGGGCTCCGCGCGGCGCATGGGCGGCGAGAAGGTGCTGCTCAGCCTCGACGGCGAGCCGATGCTTCGGCGCGTCGCGCGCGAAGTCGTGGCGCTCGGCTTGTCCGAAATCCTCGTGGTCGCCAACGCGCGCAACCACGCGGCCGTGTTCGCCACGCTGAGCGACTTGCCCGTGCGCGTGCTGATCAACCCGCGAGCGGGCGAAGGGATCGGCACCTCGATCGGGCTCGCCGCCGCGTCGGTGGCGCCGACCTCGCAAGCGATGCTCCTGGCGCAGGGCGACCAGCCGCTGGTCGAACGGGGGATGATGCGCGCTCTGGTGCGCACATGGAGGGAAGAATCGCCGGATTTTGTGGCCTCCTCCTACGACGAGGTCGTCACGACCCCGGTCCTGTTTTCTTCCCGACTGCTGCATGAGCTTCGAGCGCTCGGCGGCGACCGGGGCGCCAGGTCGGTGCTCGAGAAGTGCTTCGACCGCGGTCGCGTGCTCGCTTTCCCGGCGTGGCGAGGCACCGACGTCGACACCCCGGACGACTACGAGCGCGTGCGCCATCTCGCCGCGTCGCTCCGGCGGCACTAGGGTCGCCATGCGCAACGTCTGGCTGGAGCTCGAAGGGCTCGTGGAACGCGGTGAGGCGGCCGCGCTGGTCACGGTGACGCGGACCGAGGGATCGGCGTATCAGCGCGAAGGCACGAAGATGTTGTTCCGGGCTTCGGGTGAAGGTCTCGGAACGATCAGCGGCGGGTGCCTCGAGGTCGACATCTTCGAGCGCTGCCGCGCGGTTCTCGACACGGGCAAGGCACGCATCGTGACCTACACGCCGGAATCGATGATCGACACCGTCTTCGGATTCGGCAGCGGGTGCCTCGGCACCGTCGATCTGCTGATCGAGCCGACGGCGGGCTGGCAGAGCGGCCCGGCACGGCAGCTTCTCGGAGAGATCTGCAAGCGAGTCCGCGGCGGCGAGCGCTTCGGCGTTCTCACGCTGCTGCGTGAGGACGGCAGCCTCTCGTCGCCGCTGCGCCGCGAGCTGATCGACGCGCGCCCAGGCGGCGCCGCAGGAATACCGCTGGCTCCCCGAGCTATTCTCGATGACGCGATCGCGGCGGTGTCGACCGCGGATCGCCGACCGTCGAAGAACCTCCGGGCGTCTGCGGGTGGGCGGAGCTACGAGGCGCTCGTCGACGTGTTCGTGCCGGCCCAGCGCGTGATCCTGTTCGGCGCCGGCGAAGATGCTCGGCCGCTCGCGGCCATCGCCGCGCAGACCGGCATGGAAGTCGCCGTCGTCGACTGGCGGCCCGAGCTGCTCCGCGCGGAACGCTTCCCCGAGGGCACGGCGCTCTCCTGCCTCCGGCCGGAGGACTTTCCGGGCGAGGTCTCGCTCGCCGGCGGGCCGGCGATCGTGTTGATGAGCCACGGCTACGAGGCCGACCGCGCGGTTCTAGGCTTCTTGCTGAAGAGCGCGCAAAGTCCGGGGTATCTCGGCATCTTGGGGCCGCGGTCTCGGACGGCGAGGCTGCTCGCGGACCTCGAGGTCGACGGGCCAGCGGCAACGATCGTGCGTACGCCGGCCGGCCTAGACCTTGGCGCTGACACGCCGGAAGAGATCGCACTGTCGATCGTCGCCGAGATCCTCGCCGTGCGGAAGCATCGAAGCGGCGTGCCGCTCGGCTCGCCCGCGCCTGACAGGGCCCAAAGTAGCGACCCACGAAAGGGTTGACCGCAGCTTCGCCACGGCATAGCCAACGCCGCTGATGGGTCGATCGTCGTCCGTAGGGATCGACCACGTACCTTTGGTAGAGGAGACGCGCTCATGCGGAAGGTCACGATCACGGTCAACGGAGAGCGGCAGGCGAGCGAAATCGAGCCGCGGCTGTTGCTCGTCCACTACCTGCGCGACGTGCTCGGGCTCACCGGCACGCACGTGGGATGCGAGACTTCGCTCTGCGGCGCCTGCACGGTGCGGTTGAACGGAGACGCCGTGAAATCCTGCACGGTGCTCGCGGTTCAGGCGGACGGCGGCGAGGTCACGACCATCGAAGGGTTGGCGGCGAACGGCAAGCTTCACGCGCTGCAGGACGGCTTCTGGGAGGAGCACGGCCTCCAGTGCGGCTACTGCACGCCTGGCATGATCATGGCGGCGAGCCAGCTCCTCGAACGCAACCCCAATCCGAGCGACGACGAGATCCGCCACGGCCTCGAGGGTAACCTCTGCCGTTGCACCGGGTACCAGCACATCGTCAACGCCGTGAAACACGCCGCCAAGAAGTTGTCTGCGGCCCGCTGACGGAGGAGCCGAACATGGCCTCGAACCCTGTCATTCCCAAGACCATCGGAACCCGCGTCAAGCGCCGCGAAGATCCGCGGCTGATCACCGGCCAGGCCACCTACGTCGACGACCTGCGGCTGCCGGGGATGCTCTACCTGAGCGTGCTGCGGAGCATGTACGCCCACGCCAAGCTCGGCAAGATCGACACGTCCAAGGCGAAGGCGCTGCCGGGCGTCGTCGCGGTCGTCACCGGAGCGGACCTCAAGGGCAAAGTCGGACCCGTGCCATGCCCCGCCGCGATGCCGGAGCTCAAGATGCCCGAGCAGCCCGTGCTCGCGATCGGCAAGGTGCGCTACGTCGGCGAACCCGTCGCCGCGGTGGTGGCGACGAGCGCCTACGTCGCCCGCGACGCGCTCGACCTCATCGAGGTGGACTACGATCCGCTCGAGGCCGCAGTCGACGTCGAGAAGGCCGCTGAGACGGGCGCGCCCGTGCTCTATGACGAGTTCGGCGACAACGTCGCATTCCGCGCCCCGGTTGCCAACCCCGCGGTGGACGAGGCCTTCAAGAAGGCCGATCGCGTGGTCAAGTTGCGCATCGAGCAACAGCGCGTGATCCCGATGGCGATGGAGCCGCGCGGCGTCGTCGCCCAGTGGGACCGCGGCCAGAAGAGCTTGACCGTCTGGTCCTCGACGCAGATCCCCCATCTCCTCCGTTCGCAGCTCGCCGAATCGTTCAAGCTCCCCGAGATCAAGGTGCGAGTGATCGCTCCCGAGGTCGGCGGCGGTTTCGGCGCCAAGCTGAACGTATATCGGGAAGAACTACTCGTGCCTTACTTGTCCATGACGCTCGGCAAGCCCGTGAAGTGGACGCAGGCGCGGCGCGAAGACATGGCCGCCACCACGCACGGCCGCGGCCAGGTCGAGTACGTGGAGCTCGCTTGCAAGAACGACGGCACGATGACCGCGATGCGTTGCAAGATCTACGCGGACCTCGGCGCCTACCTGCAGTTCTTCACGGCGGGTATCGCCGGCTTCACGAGCCTCCTGATGCACGGCTGCTACAAGATCCCGGCGATCGCCTGGGAGACGATCGGCGTGTTCACCAACAAGATGTCGACGGATGCCTACCGCGGCGCCGGCCGACCGGAGGCCGCGTTCATGGCCGAGCGCATGGCCGACGAGGTGGCCGCCGAGCTCGGGCTCGACCCGGTCGCGGTGCGTCGCAAGAACTTCATTCCCAAAGAGGCGTTCCCCTATGCGACGCCGGGCGGTCTGATGTTCGACAGCGGCGACTACGAGAAGTCGCTCGCCAAGGCGCTCGAGATCGTCGGGTACGACAAGCTGCGCAAGGAGCAGGCGGAGCTTCGCAAGCAGGGCAAGTACATCGGCATCGGCGTCTCCACCTATCTCGAGATCTGCGGCCTCGGCCCGTCGGTGCTGCTGCCGCCGAAGCTCAAGGCCGGCGGCTGGGAGAGTTCGACGGTGCGCATGGATCCCGGCGGCACGGTGACCGTGCTGACCGGCGCGTCGCCCCACGGGCAGGGGCAAGAGACGAGCTTCGCGCAGATCGTCTCCGATCAGCTCGGCGTCGGCCTCGACGACGTGTTGGTGCTGCACGGCGACACGGCGATCGTGCAGGCGGGAGTCGGCACGTTCGGCAGCCGCGGCACCGCGCTCGGCGGCACGGCGCTCGTGATGGCGCTCGAAAAGGTCAAGACCAAGATCAAGTCGATCGCCAGCCACATGATGGAGTCTCCGCCCGACAACCTCGAGCTCGGCGGCGGCAACGTGTTCTTGAAGGGCTCGCCCGACAAGGCGCTGCCGCTCGCCAAGGTGGTCGAGGCGGCGTTCGGGATGAAGGCGGGGATCCCCAACCTCGAACCCGGCCTCGAGGCGACCTCGTACTATGAGCCGAACAACTGTCTTTATCCGTTCGGCGCCCACATCGCCGTCGTCGAGGTCGACGCCGACACCGGGCAGGTCAAGTTCCGCCGCTATGTGGCAGTGGACGACTGCGGCAACCAGATCAATCCGATGCTGGTCGAGGGCCAAGTGCATGGCGGCATCGCTCAAGGCGTCGGTCAGGCGATGTTCGAGGCGGCGGTCTACGACGAGAGCGGCCAGCTCGTGTCAGGATCGCTGATGGACTACGCGGTTCCCAAGGCGGCGATGATCCCGACCCTCGAGCTCGACAGCACGGTCACGCCGACCCCGGTGAACCCGCTCGGCGTCAAGGGAGTAGGAGAGGCGGGGACGATCGGCTCGACCCCGGCGGTGGTGAACGCCGTCATCGATGCGCTACGCCCGCTCGGCGTCAAGACCATCGACATGCCGCTGTGGCCCGAGAAGGTCTGGCGCGCGATTCAGGCGGCCAAGGGAGGGAAGTCATGATCCCGGCACCATTCGAGTACCACGCTCCGACCTCGCTGGACGACGCGCTCAAGCTGCTCGGTAGCCTCGGCGACGGCGCCAAGCTGCTCGCCGGGGGGCATAGTCTGTTGCCGGCGTTGAAGCTACGCCTGCAATCGGTCGATCACCTGATCGACATCGGCCGCGTGGCAAGCCTACGCTACGTGCGGGAGCAGGACGGCAAGATCGCCATCGGCGCGCTCAGCACGCACCGCGCGATCGAAAGCACCGCGCTGGTGCGAGACAAGTGCCCGCTGCTCGCGGAGTGCGCCGCGCAGATCGGCGACGTTCAGGTGCGGAACCGCGGGACGATCGGCGGCAGCCTGTCGCACGCAGATCCCGCCGCGGACTACCCGGCGGCGATCCTCGCCCTCGAGGCGGAGATCGACGCCGCGAGCGCGAAGGGGAAGCGCACGATCGCGGCCGCCGACTTCTTCGTCGACATGCTGACCACGGCGCTCAAGCCGGGCGAGATCGTCACCGAGGTGCGGGTCCCGGTGCTCGCCAAGGGCACCGGCGGTACCTATCTCAAGGTGCCGCAGCCCGCTTCCGGGTTCGCGGTCGTGGGCGTGGCCGCGCTCGTCACGCTCGACGGTTCGGGCCAGGTCTCGCGGGCGCGGATCGGCATCACCGGTGCGGCGGTCAAGGGATATCGGGCGCTCGACGCGGAGAAGGCGCTCGCCGGCAAGAAGCCGGATGCTGCTGTCGTCAAGAGCGCCGCGGCGCTGGCGACCAAGGGCGTCGAGACCACTGGCGACATCTGGGCGTCGTCGGAATATCGCGCTCACCTCACGCAGGTGTACGCGGAGCGCGCGATCACGGCGGCGCTGACGCGGGCGCGCGGGTGAAGGTCGCCGGCACGTATACGATCGCCGCGCCGCGCGAGCAGGTGTGGCGGTTTCTCATCGACCCCGAGCGCCTGGCGCACTGCATCCCCGGCGCGGGCAAGCTCGAGAAGATCGGCGAGAACGAGTACGCGGGCGAGATCAACGTCGGCCTCGCGGCGGTGAAAGGTCTCTACAACGGCAAGGTCAAGCTCGAGGACCTGCAGCCGCCGAAGCACTACCGCATCGTCGTCGACGGCAAGGGCAAGCAGGGCTTCATCAAGGGCTCGGGCACGATGGACCTCGAAGAGCAGGAGGGCAAGACGCTCATCCGCTACGCGGGTGACGCGCAGATCGGCGGTCCGCTCGCCTCGGTCGGACAGCGCATGATCGACGGCGCCGCCAAGACCATGATCACGCAGTTCTTCACAGCCATGGAAGCCGAAGTCACCGCCGCACCCGGGGAGGTGGTGCGGCAAGGTATCTTTCTCAACCTCTGGCGGTACTTCTTGAAGCGCCTGAGGGAGCTCTTCGGCCTCGGATGAAGATCGCCTACATGCCGGACACGCACGGCGGGCCGTACAACCAGCCGGAGCCGACGCGGGACGAGGCCGCGCGCTTCTGCGACCAGCTGCTCAACGAGGGCATCGAGGCAGAGCGTGCCGGCTTCGACGGCATCTTCCTTCCCGAGCGCCATCACCGCACCGAGACCATGTTCCCGCCGCCGCTGATGATGCTCGCGGCGTATGCCGTGCGCACCACCCGCGTCGACCTCGGCACGTTCGTGCTGCAGCCGCCGTACTACAACCCGATGCACCTCGCCGAGGACGTGGCGATGATCGACCTCATGTCGAAGGGGCGGGTGATCCTCGGCGTCGGCCTCGGCTATCATCCCGACTACTTCCGCCTGTTTGGCGCGCCGTACGCGGAGCGCTTCTCGCGCTTCGAAGAGTCGCTCGAGATCCTGCGGCTGGCGTGGGCGCGCCGGGAGCCGTTCTCGTTCCACGGCAAGCGCTACCAATTCGACAACGTGCTCTTGACCCCGAAGCCCTATCAGTCGGGCGGCCCGCCGCTCTGGATCGGCGCGGCATACCCCGAGGCGATCCGGCGCGCCGGCCGCCTCGGCGACGGCTGGGGAATCCTGCCGTTCTGGGAGCCGATCGGGAAGCTCCGCGAACAGGCAGCGCTCTACCGCGAGTCGGCGGCGGCACACGGGCGCCGTCCGGTCGTGATCTTGATGCGCGACGGCTGGGTCGCGCCGACGCGCGCGGAAGCCGAGCGCGTGTTCGGCCCGCTCTGGGTCCAGGAGATGCTCTTCTACTACCGCTGGAAGCTGCTCACACCGAACGACGAGTTCCGCTCCGAGGCCGACTTCACGGTCGCGAAGCTCCGCAAGTATCTCGTCATGGGCTCGCCGAAGGAATGCATCGAGCAGATCCAGATGTGGACCGAAGCGGCCGGCGCAGACTACCTGATCATGCGCTTCCGCCTACCGATGGGCCCGTCACCGGAGCAGGTGCTCGGCTGCATCCGCCAGTTCGGCGCCGAAGTGATCCCGCATTTCCGCGGCGC
>JBEVNX010000179.1:0-6767 GCA_040507895.1 Binatia bacterium
CGAACCTCCTCGCGGCGGAGATCACGGCGCGGACCGGCAGCGACCCGGGCGAGCGCTATCGGACTCTCACGGCAGAGTTCGGCGCTTCGTATTACACCCGCAGGGATGCGCCGGCGTCGCCCGAGCAGAAGGCGAGGCTCGCGAAGCTGTCGGCGGAGGCGATCACCAGATCGACGCTCGCCGGCGAGCCGATCACCGCCAAGCTGACGCGCGCGCCGGGGAACGACGCACCGATCGGCGGTCTCAAGGTGGCCGCCGCCAGCGGCTGGTTCGCGGCGCGGCCCTCCGGCACCGAGAACATCTACAAGATCTATGCGGAGAGCTTCAAAGGCGAGGCTCATCTCGAGTCGATCGTGAGCGAGGCGCAGGAGATCGTGAACGGCGCCCTGGCTCCGTGATGGATCGTTGAGCTCGAGGCGGCACGCTCGGCACACTCCGCGCGCCGTGCTACGTTGCGCTCGTCGGCATGTCGGGGAAGTCACCACGCGAGGTATCGAGCCATGGGCAAGGACATTTTCGAGAAGCGAGAGATGTACTTGGAGCAAGAGTACTTCCGCAAAAAGGAGTTCGAGCTCCTCGAGAAGCTCAAGGGCGTCTTTCAGAAGAAAATGGACAAGGAGAGCCTCCGCAAGGCGACCGGCGTGACGAACGAAGAGCTGCTCGACCGGATGGTGGAGCTGAACATCGCCGGCGAGGGGCTCGCGGCCTTTCAGCTCTACCCTCTCGTCGAGATCGCTTGGGCGGATGGCGACCTGAGCGAGAGCGAAGCTCGGAGCGTGCTCGCCGCGGGCGAGAAGTACGGCATTCGCCCCGGCACGAAGGCGTACGAGATGCTCGATCGGCGGCTGCGCATCGGGCCGGATCCTGAGCTCAGGAAGATCTGGTTCTTCTACGCCACCGAGATGAAGAAAACGCTCTCGCCGCGCGAGCTCGACACTTTTCGCGAGGATCTGCTCGAGCGGGCGCGGGCGGTCGTGGCCGCGACGGGCCACTTCGAGAGACTGCTCGTCGACATCGGCGGCGAGCGGAAGGTCATCGCGGCGATCGAGAAGGCGCTCACTCCATAGAGCTTCGCGACCCGGGTCCCAGGATCTTCCCGGGCGCCTTTTGGTCGAGTCGGCCGCCCCGAAAGCCCATCCCTTGGCCATCGGCGTAACCAGCAGATCCGTATACCCCCGCTCGGCCGACGCGGCGCTCGCGCGCCTCGTCGCGGGCAACTCGCGCTTCGTGCGCGGCACGGCGCGCTTCCCCACCGTACAGAAGGAAGTGCTCGCCAGTCTGGCCAAGCAGCAGCGTCCCTACGCGACGATCCTCGGCTGCAGCGATTCGAGGGTGCCGCCCGAGCTCGTCTTCGACGCCGGCTTCGGCGAGCTGTTCATCGTGCGCGTCGCCGGCAACGTCGTCCTGCCGGCGGTGGCGGGCACCCTGCAGTACGCGGGCGTTCATCTCGCCACGCCGCTGTTCGTCGTGCTCGGGCACGAACGCTGCGGAGCCGTGGAAGCGGCGCTCGCCGCGAAGCTTCGCGGCGTCCGTCAGAAGAGCCGCATCGAGGTGATCATCCAGAGCATGCTGCCCGGCCTCGCTGGCGTGGATCCGTCGCTGCCGCCTGCTGAGCGTGTCCGCGCGGCGGTAGAGGCCAACGTGCGCTGGTCCATGCGTCGGATCCTCGAGTCGCCGGAAGGCCGAGCGCGGATGGCGGAGGGCAAGATGAAGCTCGTCGGCGGGATCTACGAGCTGACGACGGGCCGCGTCCGCTTTCTCGAATGAACGAACGGCGGCGGCATTGAAGACGGCTCTCCGGCTCGATGCGGTGTAGGAGCTCTTACGCCTCGAAGCGGGAGGCGGCCGCGCTCGGCGCCGTCGTGCTCAAGGCGTCGCCGTCGCCGACGTAGCCCGCGCTCGATCAAGGCCCGTCTCGCGTCTTCTCGCGAGGCGGCGCCGCGAAGGTCATCTCCGCGGCACGTTGTCGTAGTAGGGGATCACGATCGTCTCCGGGTCGTCCGTGTAGCCGACCATGGACGGAGTGACGGGGTGTACCACCTCCCCCGACACAGAGAGATTGATGCAGGTAGGCTTCCCGGAGGCGAGGGCTCGGCGGATCGCCGGACCGACGTCGTCGAGCCGCGACACGCGCTCGCCGCCGGCTCCCAGGCCGCGCGCGACTTGATCGTAGTCCGAGTCGGCCAGCCTGCTGATGATCCCGGCCTCGTCGCCGTAGACCGCCTGCTGTCCATGGATCGACATGCCCCAGCAGACGTTGTTCACGACGACGGTGACGATCGGCAGACCATGGCGCGCCATGGTGTCGAGCTCCTGCGGATGGAGGCCGAAGGCGCCGTCGCCCATGAGCAGCACGACGCGCTCACGGGGCGCGGCCAGCTGCGCCCCGATCGCAAGTCCGGGGCCGATGCCGAGGAAGCCGAGATAGCCGCCGAAGCCGAGGATGCGGCGGGGACGAGCCTCATGCGCCGCCTCGTCGACCCAGGAGCCCATCTCGCCGCCGTCGACGACGAGCGTCGCGCCCGGCTCGAGCGCGCGAAGGACCTCGCGCACCGCGTGATAGGGGTGAAGCCGCCCGTCGACTTCGATGGGATCGCTCGCGTACGGACGCTCCCGGCGGTGAACGAGCACGGCCTTTTCCCCCCACGCGCGCCGGTCGGGCCACTGGCCTTCGTCGGCGGCGAGGAGCGCTCGCAGCGCTTCGCCCGAATCGGCGGTGATTCCCACCTCGAAGGGACGGAAGCGACCGATCTCCGCGCCATCGACGTCGATCTGCACGACCTTGGCGTCGAGCGGAATGATTGCGCCGCTGCGCCCGCCGAGGAACATGCCGGTGCGCGCGCCGAGGAGCAGCACGACGTCCGGACCCTTGCCGCTCATCAGTTGCAGAGCTGCGAGGTTCCACGCGGAGAAGCCGTTCAGCGGATGATCGGCCGGCATCGCGCCGAAGCTCGTGATCTGATTGAAGACCGGGATGCCGGCGCGCTCGGCGAACGCGACGAGGAGCTCACGGGAAGCCGGGCTCCCCACTCCGCCGCCCGCGACGATGACCGGTCGCTCGGCCTTGCGGAGGACGGCGAGCGCTTCGCGCACCGCATCGGGCGACGGGGCCGGTGGGGCGGCGATCTTGGTCCCCCCGCCCCGGTCGATGCGGGACTCTTCCGCAGGGCGGAACAGGACGTCGATCGGCAGGTCGAGCACCACGGGACCCGGGGGGCCGGCGAGCGCCTTGCGGATAGCGAAGGAGACGAGGCTCGGGATCTCCTCGACGACCGTCACCCGGTGCGCCCACTTCGACACGGGAGCCGCCATCGCGATCTGGTCGACGGAGCCCTGGAGGGCGTTCGTCTCGGCGTCGCGCAGGGGCGGCGAGCTGGTGAGGAGGAGCACGGGGCTTCGATCCGCGTATGCGGTGGCGAGCCCGGCGATCGCATTCGAGTAACCGGACGCCGCCGTCGCGAACGCGACGCCGAGGCGCCCGGTGACCCGCGAATACCCGTCGGCCGCGTTCACGGCGACCGCCTCGTGGCGGGTGTCGACGAGACGGATCCCGTTGCGCCGCAGGCCGATCAGCAGCGAGTCGAGATGCCCGCCGTGGAGCCCGAAAGACACCTCGACACCGAATTCCTTGAGGGTGCGGGCGACGAGCTCGCCGCCGTCCACGGCCTTGCGCCGTGTTGCGTGCGCCGTCATGACTCGCTCCCCTTTCCGTCCTGCGCACCCGGGGCGTTCAGCGCCGCGCACGACTCCCAGAGCCACTTCACCGTCGACTGCTCGTCTTCCGCGAACAGGCGCAGTGCCTCCTTCGTGGCGAGGTCTTCCTTGATCAGCGCGGCGAGCTCGCGGATCGGCTTGATCGCGTCCTCGGGGCTTCCGACTTCTTGCGTGAAGAAGAGGAGCTTTTCCTCGTCTCGAATGCTCGGATCGGCGAGGTGCACGCGGAACTTCCGCCCGCCCTCCGTCACGGTCGCGCGCTGCTCGGCGCCGAGCTCGGCGAGCCGCCGCTCGAACACACGCGAGTGGTACGATTCGCGCTCGGCGATCATCCTGAGACCGATGCGGAGGCAATCGGTCTTGCAGACCTCCGCCCAGGCCGCGAAAGCTTCGCCGCCGTTCTTCTCCCCGGCGCGAACCTTGTCGATGAAGCTGACGATCGCCGCGCGCTCGGAGCGGTACGTCCGACTGAACGCCTCGAAGCCGCCTTCGCGACCCCCGTTCGCGCGCGCCGCCGATCGCTCGAGCTCCGCGAGCTCGGCTTCGAAGGTACCTTCGCTGATGATTCCCTTCCGCAAGGCGCGGAGCAGCTGCCGGAACTCGAAATCGTGCGTCATGTTAAATCTCCCCGTTCCCGTTTTCCACGAATCATAGTGTCGCTGCGGGTCGGCGGTAAATCCTCTGCGCGAGGGAGGTGCTGTCCTAGCCCGAAACCAGCCCGCACCGCGAGGGATGCAATCTTGACTTGGCGGCTTCCTTTAGGGCAGGAATGCTCGGTTCACCCAGCCTGAGAATAGTCCAAGGAGGATACACAATCATGGCTTTACTCGATGGCAGAGTCGCGCTGGTGACGGGCGCGGGGCGCGGCATCGGTCGCGAAGAAGCGCTGCTTCTTGCCAAGCATGGCGCGTCGGTCGTCGTGAATGACCTCGGCGGCGGGTTCGACGGAAGCGGCAAGGACGTCGGCCCGGCCCAGGAAGTGGTCAACGAGATCAAGAAGATGGGCGGCAAGGCCGTCGCCAACGGCGACAGCGTTTCCGACTTCAAGGGCGCCAAGCGGATGGTGGAGTGCGCGGTCGACACGTTCGGCTCGATCGAGATCGTCGTCAACAACGCGGGCATTCTGCGCGATCGCATGATCTTCAACATGTCGGAGGATGATTGGGACGCGGTCGTCGCGGTGCATCTCAAGGGGACGTTCGCCGTGACCCGGCACGCGGCTGAGTACTGGCGCAACAAGAACAAGCAGACCAGCCAGAGCGTGAACGGCCGGGTCATCAACACTTCCTCGGATTCCGGATTGCTCGGCAACGCCAGCCAGTCGAACTACGGCGCCGCCAAGGCGGCGATCGCAGCGTTCTCGGTGATCGTCGATCACGAGCTCAAGAAGTACGGCGTGACGGTGAACGCGATCGCGCCGGTGGCGCGCACGAGGCTCACGGTGGACGCGACGCCCGCGACCGCGTCGATCATGGGACAGAAGGTCGCCGTCGGCGAGTTCGACGTCTTCGACCCCGCCAACGTCGCCCCCCTCGTGGCGTGGCTCGCGAGCGACGACGCCAAGGACGTCCATGGCATGGTGTTCCGCGTCGGCGGCCGCTCCCTGTGGGTGATGCAGGGCTGGCACTCGGCGGCGGTGGTGAAGGCAAAGGGCCGCTGGGACCCGAGCGAGATCGGCAAGGCGCTCAAGCCCGAGCTCGGCAAGGTCAAGAAAGAGACCACCAACGACGTGTTCGCGGGAGGGCTGTAACCGTCTCGAAGCTTTTCGGACGGCGGCTCGCCCTCCGTCCGAAAGCCTCCCTCATGAACGTTCTCTTCGTCTGTCACGCCAACACCAGCCGCTCGATCATGGCGGAGACGCTGTTACGGAGCATGATCGAGGAGCGTGCTCTGAGTGATTCGATCCGCGTTCAATCCGCCGGCGTCGCTCCCTACGCGCGCGATGGCGCGCTGGTGTCGCTCGATACGCGCTTCGCGCTACGCGACCATGGGCTCGAGCTCGACGACGAGAAGACCTCGACCGACCTGAAACGCAATCTTCATATCCTCGAAGACGCCGACCTCGTGTTGGCGATGACGCGCGAACAGCGGGACATCGTCGAGCGCATGCCGCAAGCGGCGGGGAAGCCCGTGTATACGCTGCGTGAATACGCCGGCGAGGAAGACGGCGACATCGCCGACCCGGCGAGCCGCGACGAGAGCTTCTTCCGCAACACCTGCGCGATCATCAAGCAGGCCCTCGAGCAGGCGCTGCCGCGCTTGCTGGCGAGCGGCACCGCCCGCTAGGCGCGCAATCCGCCAAGCTGCCAGCACCTCGAATGCACTCGGTGGGGGCGCCCGAAGCGCGCCGCCACCCGCGCGAGTTTCGAGCCGAGAATAGACGCGGACGGCGCCGCGGCACGGAGGCGACGTCACGGTTGAGGCTTCGGGCCGCCCGCGAGCTCTGGCCTGTCGACTCGCTGGGTGACCGCTGGTACAGCCTTTCGGTTAGGGTGACGGAAGGAAGAAGCATCGCCGACGTCCTTCGCGCGCTCGCGCAAGCGGGGCTTGGGCCGCACGGCCGGAGCCGGGTCTTCGGCCTGCGCGGGTCGGCTTCGGCGTATCTCGTGGCGCGCCATCTCGGAGCGCCTAGCCGTCCTTCGGTGGTGATCGCGGCAGGCGCCCGCGAGGCCGAGTCTTGGGTGGGCGCGCTCCGCTTCTTCCTCGGCGAGAGCGAGAACGCCCCCCCGCTCGAGCGGCGGGTTCACTGGTTTCCCTCCTGGGACGTAGAGCCGCTCAGCGGGGTGTCGCCGACCGAGGAGATCGTCGCCGAGCGGTTGTCGACGCTCTATCACCTGAACCAGGCCAAGTCGGCGCTGGTGGTCACCACGGCCGAGGCGTTGCTGCAGCGCCTGCCGCCGGTCGCCGCGCTGCTCGAGCTCTCGCAGTACTGGGTCGAGGGCGAGGAAGCGGGGCTCGAGCGGGTGGCACGAGGGCTTGCCGCGGCCGGATATCAGCGGGTGCCGCAGGTCGAGGACCGAGGCGAGTTCGCGGTGCGCGGCGGCATCGTCGAC
>JBEVNX010000204.1:0-16108 GCA_040507895.1 Binatia bacterium
GCTTCGCGATCGTCTCGGGGCTGCTCACGGGCGTGCGCACACCGTTCTCCGGCCGCATCCAGATCGTCGGCAAGTCGCCGCTCACCGGGACCTGGGCGGACTCGAACTCCGGCGGGAGCGTGGCGATCCATCTGCGTCACGCGGGCTTCGACGGCCTGGTCGTGACGGGCAAGGCGAGCGAGCCGACGATTCTCGTCGTGCGCGACGGCGAGGTGAGCTTCGAGCCTGCCGGCGATCTCTGGGGGAAGGAGATCCCGCCGGTATTCGACGCGCTGCGCGCGCGCTTCGGACACCATTCCGAGGTCGGCGTCAGCGCCATCGGTCCGGCCGGCGAAGGGCGGGCGCTCATCGCGAGCGTGATGAACGATCGCTATCACGCCTTCGGGCGTCAGGGCTTCGGCGCCATCTACGGCAGCAAGAACCTGAAGGCGATCGTCGTCGCCGGATCGGGCGAGCTGCCGATCGCCGATCCCGAGCGCTTCCGAGCGCTCTGCGGGCAGGTGACACAGGAATACAAGAGCGATCTCTCCTGGCTCATGCGCGTGATGGTCTGGTTCACCAAGCCGAAGCGATATCTCGGATTCCTCTACCGGCTCTTCACGCGGCTCGGCATGAAGGTCGAGGCCCCGCAGCAAGCGATGCGACAGCTCTGGAGCGACCGTGGGACGACCGCCGCGGTGGCGCTCAGCATCGAGAACGGCGATGCCCCGATCCGGAACTGGAAGGGCGTGGGCGTGCGCGACTTCTCGCTCGCCACCAAGGGATACAAGCTTGATGGCGCGGCGGTCGACAAGTACATCACCAAGAAGCTCTCGTGTGGGGATTGCCCGGCGCCGTGCAAGGGAATCGTCGCCGTCAAGCGCCGCGGGCTCTCCGACGTGCGGCGGCCCGACTACGAGACGATCGTCGGGTTCGGCGCCAATCTATTGAACGACGACCTCGAGCTCGTGACCGCGTGTCACGACGCCTGCAACCGATACGGCTTCGACGCGGTGAGCTCGAGCGCGACGCTCGCCTGGGTCTGCGAGGCAGTCGAGGAGGGCATCCTCTCGGCGGCGGATCTGGACGGCATCGACATGCGCTGGGGAAACGGAGAAGCCGCCCTTGCGCTCACGATCAAGATGGGTACGGGCGAGGGCTGCGGTGCCTGGCTGCGTCACGGCTCCGCCGCCGCGGCGAAGCACGTCGGCAAGGGAAGCGAGCGCTTCGCCGTGCACGTGCACGGGCAGGAGCCCGCGTACCACGACACGCGCTTCACCTCGCTCATGGGAGTCACCTACATCTCCGACCCGACCCCGGGGCGGCACACGGCGGGCTCGGCCTCGTGGAACGAGACCTTCAACGCGAAGTTCTCGATGCCCGACGCCGTCGACCCGAAGGAGACGACCGTCAGCTGGAAGGGCACCGCCGGCAAGGGCCTGGCGCAGGCCCACTACAGCAACGCGCACCAAGTGATGAACGGGCTCGGCCTCTGCATGTTCACCACGTTGACCGGAGGGCTCCCGTGGCTCGACCTGGTGAACGCGCTCACCGGCTGGAACATGACTTCGCAGGAGCTGCTGCGCTCGGGCGAGCGCATCCAGAACCTGCGCGCGGCCTTCAACCTCCGCGAGGGCATCAAGCCCGCGGATTTTGCGCCGCATCCCCGGATGCTCGGCCAGGGCGACGGCAAGCTCTCAGAAGGCCCCCTCGCGGGCATCACCGTCCCGCTCCCCGAGCTCAAGAGCGACTACTACCGGGCGATGGGATGGAACCCCGAGACCGGCCACCTCTCGCGTGCTCGAGCCGAGCAGCTCGGACTCAGCCAGCTCCTCGCGGGGTATGTCGGCGCATGAGCTTACTCGCGCCCCTGCGGCGCCTCTTCGCGCCGAGCGCGCCGAGCATCCGAGTGCACCTTCTCGTCAAGGGGCGCATCGGAGCGGGGTGGTACGACGTCGACCGAGACGTTCGACTCCCCGTCGGTGCCACCCTGGAGGAGTTTCTCGACGAGGCCGAGCGGCACGGGATCCGCTTGCGGGCGGCGATCGCCGACAGCCCGCACCTGCGCCACACCCTCATGTTGAACGGTAGTCGCTGCCCGGTCGACGAGCACCTCGAACGGCCGCTGGCGGACGGCGACGAGATCTACCTGCTCGCCCCCATCGCGGGGGGCTGAGCGCCGTCGATACCGGCGGACAGCCGTCGAGTCCTCCTTGCTCGATCAGGCCCCGCGCTCGGTCTTGCTGCCACCGGTCGCCGAGAAAAGTGGCACACAGTCCGCGCTGCATGCGGAGGACGGATCAGGTGCCGGCGCGGGCCGGTGGAGGACGGCCTTCGTCGGCGTGATCAGCAAGCGGTGCCCGCCGTCGTGCGACGTGGCCGCGGCGCTCCCGTCGACGATCAGGCTGTAGTCGCCGTCGAATCGGACCGGATAGAGCAGCGACACCGACGGCCGTGCCGTGGCATTGGCCGCGCTGCGCGAGCCGACGTCTGCGGCGAGCGCGTCGCCTTCCCACCGGACTGCGCAGTGCACGACGTGCGACCGACCGTCTTCGGAGACGGTCAGCACGTAAGCGTTGCCGCCGCGCTCCTCGAGCGCGGCACGGAGTCGATCCAGCGGGACGGGGATGCTCATGGCGTCATGAACGCCTCGTACTCGGCCTTCCAGTCCGCATGCCAGCGAGAGAGGGCGGGACGATTCTTGATGATGTCGTCGATTCCCCATTGCATGCGGCGCTCGTCCATCTGCCGGGTCACGTCGTTGTCCGGGCAGAGGATGTAGAAGTCGCCCCTCGCCAAGCTCTCGAGCATGAACTCGACCACCTCCTCGGGCGTCCACGCGCCCGGGGGCCTTGCGACCAAACGGGCGTTGATGCCGGTGAAGGTGAAGCCAGGAATCAGGAGGTGGGCGCTGATCTGGCAACCTTCGGTGTTACGCAGCTCGTGCTGGAGGGCCTCGGTGAAGGCCTTCAATCCAGCCTTCGAGACGTTGTACGCGGCGTTCCCCGGCGGCGTGGTGATGCCCTGTTTCGAGCCCGTGACGATGACGAAGCCCGAGCGGCGCTCTTCGACCATCGCCGGCAGGAAGGCGTGTGCCCCGTTGATGGCACCCCAGAGATTGACACCCATCAGGGTCCGCCAGCCCTCGAGATTCGTCCAGGTCCCGCCGGGATTGAGCCCGATGCCCGCGTTGAGCATCAGGATGCCGACGCGCCCGAGCTCGCTGAGAACCGTGTCGCGCAGCCGCTCCATGTCAGCAGCTCGAGCCACGTCGGCGGCCATAGCGATGACGCGGCCCCCGGCGTTCTTGATGGCGGCTTCGGCGGACTGCAGTCGCTCACCCGGCAAGTCGGCGATCGCCACGGGCAGGCCGAGGCCTGCGAAGCGGCGGGCGGCGGCGAAGCCGATACCGCTCGCGCCGCCGGTGATGACCGCGGCCCCTCCGTCCGTCAGGGGCGGCAGCTTCAGGTTTGTCTCGCTCATGCCCGCAGGCTAGCGCAACGGCATCCGGATCGCACCGCCCAGCCGGTTCGTCCAAACCGAGTCGGTCGGCACGGGAGCCATTTGCCAAAAACGACTGCCTCGGCGAAGGTGCATGGCATGCTCGTCGATGAGGAGGACGAACGGTTCTACGTCGCGGACTCGACCCTGCCGGGCGCGGGGAACGGCCTCTTCACGAAGGTGCCGCTCCGCAAGGGCGACCGCCTCGAGGTGGTCGGCGTGATCGTGCGCCGCGACTCGGCCTCCGACCGGTGCACGCACTTCTGCGATCACCACAAGTTCCGGATCGGGGAGGACCAGTTGCTGATTCCGCTCGGCTTCGGCGGAATGGTGAACCATTCCTCCACTCCCAACCTTCAGAAGGTCTTCGAGGGCGACCGTCTCTACCTCGAGGCGCTGCGCGACCTTCCGGCGAACGCAGAGGTCTTGTTTACCTACACGCCCTACGCGCAGGAAAAATTCGGCCTGATCTGATCAAGCGGGCGTGACCGCGTAGCGCGTACGATCGGACACCCCGGCCTCCACGAAGGCCTCGTGGCGCTCGTGGCATTTGACACAGGCGCCGCAGTGCAGCGGACCTCCGGAGCTACCTTCGTCGAGGCTAGTGCCAGGCTTCTGACCGATGCAGGTCAGCGTGAGGTGCAACGGCAGCTCCGCGTGCGTGCGGATGAGATACGATTTCTCCATGCCGCGGTACGGCGCGACGATCTCGATCGAGTGGCTGAGTGCGCCGCTCAGCAGCCGACCGTAGTCGGCGAAGAACTCGGGCGTCGCGTCCGGGTAGGGATTCTGCATCAGCGACCCGAGCGCGATCCGGTGAACGTCGTGGAGAGCGCACCACACGCCGGCCATGCCGAGCAGCAAGACGTTCCGGCCGGGAAGGTAGTCGGAATCGATGCTGGCGTCGTAGCGCGGAACATCCTCGCCCGTGAGGCTCCAGTGTCGCCCGTAGATGCGGTCGACCGGCACGGCTAGCGTCACCAGGGGCGCGAAGCGGCGGTCGACGAGCGCTGCGAGATAGGTCCGCAGCGCCCTTCGCTCGGCCGCCTCCCAGGCGAGGCCGAACTCGACGTAGAGCGGGAAGACGTCGGCGCTTCGAGCGACGTCGGCCACCAGCACGGCGCTGTCGAGGCCGCCACTGGTGAGGACGGCTACGCGATCCACGGCTCGCTCCCGTGAGCGGCCGCTCTATTCGCCGTCGGCTCGTCGACCACCGAATGACCTAGGCGCTCGGGTTCCGGCCCCGGACCGTCGTTCCAACGATGTGCCTGCCCGAGTCGACGCGGATGTTCTCGCCGGTCACGGTCTCGAGCTTGAGCAAGGTCGCGACCATCTCGGCCATCTCTTCCGCAGACGATTCGCGGTGAAGCGGCGTCTGCGCGAGCGCGGCTTTCCATTCGGCGCTCGATACCAGAGCAGGGTCTTGGACCGTCGGCCCGGGCGAGATCGTGTTCACTAGAACGCCGTAGGGCGCGAGCTCGAGCGCGAAGGCGCGGGTCATGAAGTGAACGGCCGCCTTGGCGGTGAGGTACGGTAGGAAATCCGTGTAAGGCGTCTCTTCCGCGGCCCAATCTCCGAAAAGGACGATGTGTCCGCGCGTGGGGCCGGCATTGCCCTGCATCGCCCGGCCCGAAGCCAGCGCAAGCAGATAGGCTCCTTTCGCCGACGACATCGCGTGATCCCAATCGGCGGCAGTGAGCGACGAATAAGGCGTGCGCGGATAGTCGAACGCGGCATCGACGCAGAACGAGAGATCGCCGAGCTGTCGCAGCGCCTCGTCGACGAGGTGCTGCACGTCTTGTGGTGAAGCGAGGTCCGCCTGGATGACGCAGGCCCGTTCCACGCGATCCCGGATCGATGCGTAGAGGCCGTCGGCGACGTCACGCGAGCTTCGATAGGCGATGGCGAGATTGATGCCTTCGCGAGCGAGGCGCTTGACGACCGTCGCACCGATGCGTCGCGTTCCGGTAACGATCGCGCCGCGGCCCCTCAGCTCGAGCATGTCTCCCCGCGTACCATGCCGACCTCGGTATAGGAGAAACTACCGGATGTCGATCTGAAGACCTGCAGCCTGCACTCGTGTAGCGTCGGTTCTGAACCTCGCTACGGGGCGGCTGGTCTCCTCGTCGTGCTGCATCGTGTGCGGATCTCTGCAAGTATTCCTCGTGGAGGGTCACCATGACCGCAAACCTGTGGACAGTCCTCGAATCGATGCCCAGTCAGGAGTTCGAGCGCGCAGTCCGCGAGGCTGAGGACGCGGGACTCCAGGGTATCTGGATCCCCCAGCTCTTCAGTCCGCCGTTTCCCGCAATGGCGGCCGCGGCGATGGTGAGCACGCGCCTGCGGATCGGCAGCGGCGTCGCGCTCGCGTTCACGCGGAGCCCGGTCGAGACGGCGCTATCTGCTCTCGAGATAGACGTACTGAGCGGCGGTCGGACCGTGCTCGGCCTCGGCACCAGCATCCAGATGGTCAACGAGAAGCTGCACGGCGCCGTCTATGGCAAGCCGCTCGCGCATCTTCGAGAGGTCGTGCGGCTGGTTCGCGACGTGATCGAGCAGGGCCATACGGGTGAGCTCGGCGCCTTCAAGGGGCGGTACCACAGCCTGGACCCGAGCGGCTTTCGCCTCGGAGGCCCGCGCGTGCGCAAGGCGATCCCGATCTATCTGCCGGCGCTCTTCGAGAGCT
Organism: Binatia bacterium; assembly: GCA_040507895.1. Classification (GTDB taxonomy): domain Bacteria; phylum Desulfobacterota; class Binatia; order JACPRU01; family JACPRU01; genus JBEVNX01. The sequence goes on from JBEVNX010000204.1 coordinate 6,167, forward strand.
CGATCCGCCTCGCGGCTGAGATCGGCGACGGTCTCGCGGGGCATCCCGTGTGGTCGCTCCGCTGGGTCGATAACGAGGTGCGCCGTCTGCTCGACGAAGGCCTCGCCGCGGCGGGGCGGAAGCGCGAGGGCTTCCACGTGAACCTCTGGAGCTACGTCGCGATCGACGCCGACAAGAGGCGCGCGATCGACGACGCACGTGGGACTCTCGCCTTCTATTCCGGGATTGCCCAGTACGAGAGGTATTTCGCCGCCCACGGTTTCGGTGACGCCGCGCGCGCTGTCGCCGCGGCGACGGCGAAGGGCGACCTTCTCGCGGCGCGCGCCGCGGTTCCCGACGAGATGGTGACAACCTTCATGGTCGCCGGCACTCGGGACGAGGTGCGCGAGCGCATCGAGAAGCTCGGCCGCGCGGCTGATTCGCTGACGCTCGTCCCGCCGGGCACTGGGGGAACGCTTCCGGGCGAACGCGTGAGAGCGTACCAGCAAGCGATCGTCGAAACGTTCTATCCGGCACGTGGTCCACAGGGTCATCGACTCTAGAGCAGTCGCAGTAGAAATTATGATCACCCATAACCCCCTGCACAGATCCCGGCGTGCAGCATTACCGCACCGGGCTCCGGCCTTGGGTGATGACGTCGAAGCGAGCCGAGGGATACGGGTGGCAGACAGGCGCGGGCGGAAGCGCCAGCGGATGAGGTGGCGACGCATCCGCTGCCACGAGACGTGGTGTTTCTGACTGCGACGCCAGAGCGTGCGGCGCCAGAGTCTTGCGACCTCATGGCGGAAGGCGAGGAGCGATCAGCCGTTGAGCGGCACGCCGAAATAGCAGACGTGCCCGGCAACGACCGAACGCAGATAGGCGCCCTGTTCCGGGAGGCTGCGGTGCATGCGATGACGAAGCTCGATCTTGATCTCTTTGAGCTTCGCTGGCATGCGCCGTCGCATCGTTTGACGCCGGAGCGCCGTGAACCGCTGCTGCCTATCGTTCTGGGCAGCCCAACGTATCCGCTCGAGCGCGCTTGGCACGCCTTGCCGGCTCGGTGTCCGGAGCGCGTTTTGCTCGCGCGGTTTCCCCTTGGCCAGCCCCCTTCCCTCCACCGCCTCCGCGGCCGGTTCCTCGGCTCTGTTCGGCGGCTTCCCCGGTACGACGGAGCTGTCCGACTTCCCACCATCGTCCGTCATCGGCGTGCCCCCTCAGGGTTCCCGATGCGGTCTGTGACCCAATGCGCCCCAGACCACCGTGGGATCTCCCGGTTCCCGTGCGAGATGGTTCCGCACATGCTCGGGGCCTTTGACCGCGCGGGGTCTCGGCGCACCTCGCGATGTCGGCGCGCCCCGTGTTGCCTTCCGCCTCTGCTTACGGCGTCGGCACCCCGCAGTACCCGCTTTCGCGCGGCATTTATTTCGCGGCTCGATACCCGGCCTGCGCGTTCCCCTGTCAACGCTTCGCTGGCGCGGTCGCCCGCGCAATCAACGCATGACTCGGGGCCGCTGCGGGTCGCTACCCCTTCACCCTATGGAACTTTCATCCACTCCACGCCGGTGTGACCGGCACACAAGGAGAAAGACATGAGCCAGGCAACTCACCGACCGAATGACCGTCCAGCGTCCGCCTCCTATGCCGAGGCGAACCCACAGTTGTATTCGTTCCTCGACTGGATGGCACGGCAAGACGCGGAGTATTCACAAGCGTTCACGAAGTACGCCGAAGCTGGAACCGGAGAAGGACGCACCCTGCCCATCAAGTACCGGGAGATGATCATGACGGCCGTCTTGGTGTTTTCCGGTCGTCGAGAAGGAGCCGAGGCTCACCTCAAGAGAGCCATCGAGCATGGGGCCACGAAGCGCGAGTTGTTCGAAGCCGGGCAATCGGCGGGTGTTCCGGGCGGAGGGATCACGGTAGGGCTTTGGATGCAGATCCTGACGCAATTGGACCGAGAAGGAGCTTTCAAGAACGGATGAGGTGCGCTCACGCACTCGCGAGTCGACGTTACCAATCCAAAGGCTGCGAGCCTCGGAGGTCCGAACATATGGAGAGCCCTGCAGTCTACCACGTCAACGTCAATTGCACGAACCTCGAACGCTCACTCGCGTTCTATCAAATGCTCGGATTTCACGAGGTCGTCGACATTCCCGCCGGGCACATTCCAGGTCTGGGGCTCGACCCGGCCGTCTGTCGTGCCAAGCTGCTGCGCTTGGGCGATGACCCGCGTAGCACCCTGCTCGATCTCATCGAATGGCAAACGCCGAAACCGCACGGCGCGCCCTACGCCGACCTCGGCCACACGGGCATCGCACGGCTCTGCTTTCGCGTGAAAGGGCTCGCGGCCATGGTGGCCGAGCTCAAATCTCACGGCGTGCGGTTCCTCTCGGAACCGGTGTCCCCGGGTCTCGCGGGCGGCCGGCAAACGTTCGTGTGCTTCTACGATCCCGACGGCGCGGTGCTCGAGCTGATGGAATTCTTCTAGAGTGCCCGCAACCGCGCTCGCGCAGCAGACGAGAGATGCCGGAGCCAAGGTACCAAGCTCCCGCGGATTTACATCGACCTACGCCACGCCGGCCTTCAGCAGGTCGTGCAAGTGAACGACCCCCAGCGGCCGCCCGCTGCGATCGATGATGAAGAGGGCGGTAATCGAATGCTTTTCCATCACCGCCAGGGCTTCGGCGCCAAGCGCCCGCTCGCCGATGGTCACCACGCCGCGCTCGGCACCGAGCGCGTGCTCGCGGACGGTCTTCGGATCCCGCCTCAGCAACTCGCGCACCGGCAGATCGACGACCGACCCGCCGCGCTCGAGCGCGCGGCGCAAGTCTCCGTCACTCAGCACACCGATGAGCTCGCCCCGCGCGCTCACGACACCGGCATGACCGAGCCGCTTCGCCGTCATCTCGTGGATCGCCTCGCGCAACACCGCGTCGTCGCGCACGATCGGCATTTCCTCGCCGCGATGCATGAGATCGGCTACGCGCGCGAGCCGCCGGCCGAGGCTACCGCCGGGATGCAGAAAGGCGAAATCCGTCACGTCGAACCCGCGGCGTTCCATCAGCACGAGCGCGAGCGCGTCCCCCATGGCGAGGGTCGCCGTCGTGCTCGCCGTCGGTGCGAGCGCCAGCGGACAGGCTTCCTCACGAACGCTCACGTTGAGCACCACGTCGGCGCTCGTCGCCAGCGTCGAGCTGGCCGCCCCGGTCAGCGCGATCAGCTTGAGACGAAGTCGCTTGAACAGCGGCAGGATGGCGAGGATCTCCCTTGTCTCGCCGCTGTACGATACCGCGATCACCGAATCGCCCTTCACGACGGTGCCGAGATCGCCGTGCATGCCCTCTCCCGCGTGCACGAAAAACGCGGGGGTTCCCGTGCTCGCCAAGGTCGCGGCGATCTTCCGGGCGATGATGCCGGACTTGCCGAGCCCCGTGACGACGACCTTCCCCGCGGTCGCGGCCAGCAGCTCGACGGCCTGCTCGAGCTCCAAGCCGACGCGCTCGCCGACCGCGCGCACGGCATCCGCCTCGATCTCCAGAACGCGTCGTGCGCGCTCCACGGCAGTCGCACCCTTCGTCTTGCCAGACGACAGCCGGACTCCCGTCGCCTTCTTCACGCGCTCTTCACCACCTCGTCGATCGACTTGAGCTCGCGCAGCAGCCGCTCGAGCCGATCGAGGGGCCAGTTGTTCGGCCCGTCGCTGAGAGCGTGATCGGGATCCTCGTGGACCTCCATGAACAGCGCGTCGATCCCGACTGCCACGGCGGCGCGCGCCAAGGCCGGTATGAACTGCCGCTCTCCTCCCGACGCCGTGCCCGTGCCTCCCGGAAGCTGCACGCTGTGGGTGGCGTCGAAGACGACGGGTACACCCGTCTCGCGAAGGATCATCAGCGACCGCATGTCCGAGACGAGGTTCCGATACCCGAAGCTGAAGCCCCGCTCGCAGACCATGACGCCGGCGTTGCCGGTCGAGCGCGCCTTTTCGACCACCGGCACCATCTCCCACGGGGAGAGAAACTGCCCCTTCTTGAGATTCACCGGCTTGCCCGCGCGGCACACCTCGACGATGAAGTCCGTCTGGCGACAGAGAAACGCGGGAGTTTGCAGCACGTCGGCGACCTCGGCGACCGCCTGGGCCTGCTCGGCCAAGTGCACGTCGGTGAGAACCGCCACACCGACCTGGCGTCGCACCTCGGCGAGGATCTCGAGGCCACGCTCCATGCCGGGGCCGCGGTACGAGCCGAGCGACGTGCGGTTCGCCTTGTCGAAGGAGCACTTGAAGACGAGCGGAACGCCGACGCGACGAGCCACCTCGCGGATCCTCTCCGCGTGGCGCAGCACGGATTCGCGGCTCTCGATGACGCAAGGGCCGGCGATCAGCACGAACGGCCGCCGGGCGCCGATCGCCAGATCGCCGACGCAGACCGTACCGTCATTTGACGACACGGAGCTCCTTCAGGAGCGGCACCTCCTTCGCCTCGCCGTGATGCGCGAGCGCCGCGCGCACGAACCCGCGAAACATCGGATGACACTCGAGCGGACGCGACTTGAACTCGGGATGGAACTGGCTCGCCAGGAACCACGGATGGTCGGCTAGCTCGATCATCTCGACGAGGCCGCCGTCGGGCGAGATTCCGGACAGGACCAGGCCCCTCTCCTCGAGGACCTGGCGGAAGTCGTTGTTGAACTCGTAGCGGTGTCGGTGACGCTCGGAGATCTTCTTCTTCCCGTACAGCTTCTGCGCAAGAGAGCCCTCGGCGAGCACGCACGGGTAGGCGCCGAGCCGCATCGTTGCGCCCTTCTGGGTGAGCCCCTTCTGGCTCGTCATCAAGTCGATGACCGGATGGGGTGTTTCGGGATTCACCTCGGTCGAGTTCGCGGCTTCCAGACCGCAGACGTTGCGCGCGTACTCCACGACGGCCATCTGCATGCCGAAGCAGATGCCGAGGAACGGCACCTTGTTCTCTCTCGCGTACTGCACGGTTGCAATCTTACCCTCGGTGCCGCGGGGCCCAAAGCCCATCGGCACCAGGATGCCGTCCGCGTTGCGGATCTCGTTGGAGATCCCGTCCTGCTCGATCTTCTCCGAGTCGACGTGGACGATCTCCACCCGGCAGTCGTTGGCCGCCGCGCCGTGCGCGAGCGCCTCGTTCAGGCTCTTGTACGAATCGGTGAGTCCTACGTACTTGCCGACCATGGCGATCTTCACGCGATCTTTCGGATGCTTGAAGGTCTCGACGTACTTCTCCCACTTCTCGAGGTGGGGCGCGCCGGTCCAGATGTTGAGCTTCTGGACGACGCGCTCGTCGAGCCCTTCCTCGTGGAAGATGAGCGGCACTTCGTAGATGCACTCGACGTCTTTCGCGGTGATCACCGAGTCTTCCTCGACGTTGCAGAAATGCGCGATCTTCTGCTTGATCTTCTTGTCGAGGAAGCGGTCGGTGCGACACAGCAGTACGTCGGGCTGAATGCCGAGGCCGGTCAGCTCCTTCACGCTGTGCTGCGTCGGCTTGGTCTTCACCTCGCCGGCGGTGGAGATGAACGGCACGAGCGTGAGGTGGACGTAGAGAATGTCCTCTTTGCCGCGATCCCAGCGAAATTGACGGATGGCTTCCAGGAACGGCAGGCTCTCGATGTCGCCCACCGTGCCACCGACCTCGCCCAGTACGATGTCGTAGCCTTCCGAGACCTCGAGAATCCGCCGCTTGATCTCGTCGGTGATGTGCGGGATCACTTGCACGGTTCCGCCGAGATAGTCGCCGCGTCTCTCCTTGTTGATGACCTCGAAGTACACGCGGCCGGTGGTGATGTTGTTCCTCTGGCTCATCCGGGTCGAGCAGTACCGCTCGTAGTGCCCGAGATCGAGATCGGTCTCCGCGCCATCGTCCGTGACGAACACTTCGCCGTGCTGGTACGGGTTCATCGTGCCGGGATCCACGTTGATGTACGGATCCATCTTCACCATGGTGACGCGCAGGCCGCGGCTTTCGAGGAGCGCGGCGATCGACGCCGAGGCGAGCCCTTTGCCGAGCGACGACACGACGCCACCGGTCACGAAGATGAATTTGGTGCGGCTGCGTTCCCTCATGGATCCTCCACGCCTACGTGGTCCCGAGCGCTACGGCTCCCTGCGCGGCGAGCTCGTTCGCCCGCGCGAGATCCTCGGCCGTGTCCACCTCGACGACCGTTTCCGACACCCGGGCGACGAACATCTTCGCCCCGTGCTCGAGCGCACGCAGTTGCTCGAGCCGCTCCAGTCGTTCGAGCGGGCTCGCCGACCAAGACGTAAAGCGCCGCAAGAACTCCTTCCGATAGCCGTAAACGCCGACGTGCTGCAGCCCGAAACCTTCGAGCCCCGGTCCATCGCTCGCCGAGTCTCGCCGCGCTGGAATCGGTGCGCGGGAAAAGTACAGCGCAAAGCCATGCTCGTCGGTGACCACCTTCACCACGTTCGGACTGAGCCATTGGTCGCGATCGCGGAGCGGCACGGCGAGCGTCGCGATCTGGATCGACAGCTCGGAGCACAGGGTTCCGACCAACGGGGCGAGCAAGGCGTGGCAGACGAACGGCAGATCGCCCTGGATGTTCACGAAGATCTCCGCATCGACCGTCTCGGCGACCTCGGCGACTCGATCGGTCCCGCTCGCGTGATCGGGGCGCGTCATCAGCGCCCGGCCTCCAGCGGCGAGGATCACTTCACGGATCCGCTCGTCATCGGTCGCCACTACCACGTCGTCGAAGAGCTCGGTCGCGACGGTGTTCTCGTAGACCAGGCGCACCATCGGCTTGCCCTGGATCCGAACGAGCGGCTTTCCGGCGAGTCTGGTCGAACCCATTCGCGCGGGGATCACCGCCAGCGTCTTGAGCATAAAAAAACCGTAGCCGCCGCCCGCGAAGGTCGCGAGGAGACGTGGCTACGGGATTCCTTATATAGGAGCGCGGTCCGCGGGTGTCAAACCTTTCGACGAGAATTCGCGCTAAACGGCCACCCATCCACCATCGACCGCGATCGCTTGACCGGTTACGTAGCTGCTGGCGTCGCTCGCCAAGAAGAGCAGCACGCCGTCGAGCTCGCGCAGCTCGCCGGTTCGGCCCATCGGCGTATTGCGACGCATCCAGCGTAGCGCGCGCTCGTCGGCGAACATCGATTCGGTCATCTCGCTCGGGAACCAGCCCGGGGCGATGGCGTTCACGCGCACTCCCCTGCGCGCCCACTGGGCCGCGAGCTCGCGCGTCAGGTGAACGAGTCCTCCCTTGCTCGCCGAGTAGCTCGCTTGCGGGATTTGACCCGACGCGACGAGGCCGAGAACCGAGGCTACGTTGATGACCGAGCCTCGTCCCTGCCGAAGCATCGCCCGCGCCACGAGCTGAGTGAGCGCGAACTTCGACATGAGGTTGACTTCGAGAACCGCGCGAAAGTGCTCCATCGGCTCGTCTTCGGCCGACACCGCGCCAGCGATGCCGGCATTGTTCACGAGAACGTCGATCCGCCCGTGGCGGTCGAGCGTCGTGGCCACGAGGCGCTCGAGATCCGCATGAGCGCTCACGTCGGTCGGCACCGCCAGCGCACGTCCGAGCTCCTTGGCGAGGGCCTCGATGCGGTGCGCTCTACGGGCCGCCAGGACGACGTGCGCACCCGCTGCATGAAGGGCGTGGACGAAGCGCATGCCGAGCCCGCTCGAAGCGCCGGTCACCACGGCCACCCGATCGTCGAGTCGGAAGAGCCGCTGCGGATCGACCTCGTCGCTCATGGCATACCCCCATGCGGCGCGGGCCGCTGCGAAGGTGGGCGTCGATCGAAGCGAGACGGCGAGCGGGCTCTGTGGTCACAGAGTTCCGCCAACGGGCAACGGCTCGCAGGCCGGACGAGGCGCACGGAGCCGGCTATGCATTTCCTCGCGCATTCGTTCCATGGTCCTGTAGAGGCGGCGGGTCGCCTCGGCGACTTCGGTGCCCTCGGTGAAACGGATCGGGTCGCCAATCCGCACCTGCACCGGCCCCATGCCGACTTCCTTCGAACCCTTCGGGCGGAGCTCGCGGAGCCCCTCCATGTAGATGGGAACGACCGGCACCCCCTTGGCGAGCGCGAGGATCGACACGCCGTGACGGAAATGAGCGAGCTTCCCCGTGGTCGAGCGCGTGCCCTCGGGAAAGATGACGAGCGACCAGCGCCGTTCGAGGAGCCATTCGGCATAGCTGAGAGCCGCCTTGCCGCCACCGCGATGGATCGGAAAGCCGTTCATGGTGAGGGACATGTACCAGGGCTGTTTCTGAATCCCCTTCCGCCCTTTCAGGAACCAGCGGTCCGCCGCGCTGCCGAACGCGACGCGTAGGCGGAAGCGCTCGGGAAGCGCCATGAACAGCGCAAACGGATCCATGTGGCTCGCGTGGTTGCCGATGAAGATCGCGGGATGCTGGAGGCTTTTCAAACGTTCCCGCCCTTCGACCTGGAACGGCTTACAGTATCGCCACACGAAGCGGGTCATCGTGTGGTAGCGCATCACGCGGCGGACGAGTTGCGCCCCAAGGCTGATCTGCCACGGGTACGGCCCGACCGTCTCGGTGGTCTGCCCGAGCAGGCGGACGAAGATGTCTAGATCGATCGCAGGCAAGACGTCCGTGCGTAGGCGGCCGTTCGCCTCGTGCTCGACCGCCGCGCGAAAGGCCGCGAGATTGTGCGGCGCTTCGACGACCGTGAGGAAGTCGTACGGACCGATGAGCGCAAACTGATCCACGACCTTGGCGTCGATCGCGTCGAGCTCGCGACGCGCCTCCGCAATCCGCTCCGGGTGCCGCGAGATCGTCTCGAAGCCCGCCGCGTTCAACCGGGTCAGCAGGATGTATCGTGGCATCGCTCCGACCCGCTCCCGCCCGGCGGTCTACTTCGTGCCACCCTCCCGCAACATCTGCGTGAAGGCGTCGATGCCGAGCGCCGGCAACGTCGTCAACTGAACGGTTCCGCGCGCGCCGAGCTCTACAGAGATTCGGGCGATCACCTCGTTGCTCGGTGCCTCGATGATGTTGATAAAATCGTAGACGCCGAGCACCGCGTACTGCGTGACCACGCGCGCCCCCATGCGCTCGATCTCCTGGTTCACTTCCTTCAGCCGCTCGGGGCGCTCCTTGAGGGTCTTGCGCCCCTCGTCCGTCAGGCTGCTCAGCATGATGTACGTCGCCATCGCGCTAGCCTCCAGCTCCGCGCATATACCGCCGACGGGCTTTGCGTGTAAACTCGCGCGAAGCCCGGAGGTCGCCATGAAGGCAGGCGTATGGAACGAGAAGGGAAGCCTCGATGTCGTCGAGAGGCCGATGCCCGAGCCGAAGCCCGGCTGGGTCAGGCTACGCGTCGCGGCCGTCGGCATCTGCGGCACGGACTTACATTTTCATCGTGGCGCTTTCCCGTCGCCGGCCGGTTTGCAACCGGGTCATGAGATCGGCGGGGTCGTCGATGCGGTCGGCGGCGAAATCGCGCTCTCGGCCGGAACGGCGGTCGCGGTCGATCCACTGGTAGTCTGCGGCGAGTGCTGGTCGTGCCGCTCGGGAAACCCCAACCGGTGCGCGAAGCGAGTTCTGCTCGGCGTCAATGGCCGCGGCGGCTGTGCGGAGCTCGCCACCGTGCCGAGTTACGCGGCCTATCCGCTCCCTCAGGGTGTAGCCGCCGCGTCCGGCGCCCTCGTCGAGCCCCTCGCCGTCTGCGTGCGCGGCATACGCCGGGGGCGCGTGACGAGCGGCGATCGCGTGGCGATTCTAGGCGCCGGAACGATCGGCTTGATGAGCATTCTCGCCGCGTGCGCCGCCGGGGCGAGCCACGTGAGCATCGTTGCGCGACATCCTCACCAGCGGGAGGCGGCCGCCGCGCTCGGAGCCGACGGCGTCTTCGAGGATGCCGACGCCATCGTCCGTGAGCTCGGCGACTCGTCGTTCGACTGCATCATCGAAACGGTCGGCGGGCACGCCTCG
>JBEVNX010000239.1:0-10138 GCA_040507895.1 Binatia bacterium
TGGCGCACTACGTCATCGCGATCATCGGCTTTTGGCTGCTGTCGCGCGTCCGAGGCCTTTCGCAAACGGCCGCAGTGATCGGCGCTCTCACGTTCGCGCTGGGCGGCTTCCTCGTGTCGACGTTGAGCACCACCAACAATCTGCAGACGTGCGCTTGGGCTCCGTGGGCGGTGGCGCAGTGGATGCGCCGGGTCGAAGGTCCCGCTGCGCGGCGCCACGTGTTCGACGCCCAGCTCGCGCTGGTTCTCGCGCTCCAGATCCTCGGCGGTGCGCCAGAGGTTCTGTTCTTGACGCTGTTCCTGATGGGCGCCTGGACCGTCTACCAAGTCGCGGCGCAGCCCCGTAGGCTCTCGAAGCTCACTCTCGCGCTGTTGGGGACTGTCTTGCTGGCGGTGTCGCTGACCGCGTTCCAGATCGCACCGACGATCGAATACGTCTCCCAATCCGCGCGACGCGGAGCGCTTCCCTACGGCGTGGTGAGCAGCTGGTCGCTCGAGCCCGTGTCGCTTCTTCAGCTCGTGCTCCCCCCCACCGCCGCGGCCGAAGGCACCTCTGTGCCATTCCACGACTGGACGAGTCTCGAGACGACCGAGCCCTGGATCCGCAGCATCTACCTTGGAGTTGCGGCACTGTGCCTGATCGCCGCGGCGGTCGCTTCCGGAAGGGAGCGCGGGTTCTGGAGCGCCATGATCGTACTCTTCATGGTGCTCGCGCTCGGCGCGCACACGCCCGTCTTTCGAGCGGCGTATGAGCTCTTCTCGTGGGGGCTCGGAAAGTTTCGCTTCCCGGCGAAGTTCTTCTTCGTGGTGCATTTCTCGGCGGCGCTTCTCGCGGCCGAAGGCGCGGAGGCATGCTTCCGCGCCGACCGACGCGCGCTTCGGACGGCGGTCGCCGCGTCGGCGACTCTCATCGCGCTAGCCGCATTCGTCTCGTACCTGCGCTGGCGCCATCCGGCGCTCTACCTCCAGAGCATCGCCGCCCTGAGCGGGCGGTCCGAGCCCATGACGACCTTCGTGCCCCTGGCGACGAGCGCGGCCGTCAATGCGCAGCGAGCGATGTCGCTCTTGGCCGTCTTCTCGGCGATCCTGGTGCTTCGCCGTATGGAGATCATCGCCCCCGCGACGTCCGCGGGGTTACTGAGCGCTCTCGTCGCCGCAGATGTGGCAACGGCTCACCATCACCTGCATTCGTCGTTTTCGTGGAGCCGCTTGCGTGCGCGACCGCCCTTGGTCGATGTCGAGGAGTTGCGCCGGACGCACCAGCGGATCTTCCCGTACCAGACGTTCAGCGACGCGCTGCCCGGGGAGGCGCCGAAGCCGATCGCTGGCTTCGAGCACTGGGCATTTGTCCGAGACTACCGCGATCCCAACGCGACCGGGCCGGAGCTCCTTTGGCGCATCCAGCTCCTCGACCTGCCGATGGTCACGCGGGTGGGCACGCTCGGCGGCGTCGACGGCATCAGTCGGAGCTCGGACAATACGCTGCGGAGCGTGCTGAACGTCGTGCCGCGAGAGCGCGGCCTACAGCTCTTGCGCACCTTCGGCACCGCGTTTCTGATCGGCCCGGCCGCGCTCGATCTGCCGGATCTCGAGCCGCTTGCTTCCACACGAGCGATGCCGATCTACGGGTATCGAGTGCGGGATCCCGCGCCGGCTGTGTATCTCGCCTCTCGCTTGATTCTAGCCCCCTCCGATGTCGAGGCGTTCAATCGCATGATCTCCCCGGGGTTTCGCCCCGGTGCCGATGTGACGGTCGGCGAGCTCCCGGGAGGATGGAACGATGGCGAGGAAGTTCGTGCCGCGGGAGACGTGCGCGTGGCCGACTGGAGCGAAGAGCGAATCCGGCTGCGGGTCAGAACGGATGACAGGGCATTCTTGGTGGTCAATGATTCGTATTTCCCCGGCTGGGAAGCGCGAGTCGACGACGCGCCGAGCCGGATCTTTCGCGCGAATGTGCTCGTCCGAGGGGTGGTGGTGCCGGCGGGCGATCACGTCGTCGCTCTCTCGTATCGGCCGAGGTCGTTTCGCGTCGGTGTGATCGTCTCGATGCTGAGCGGCGGCGCGCTCGTGGCTGCATTCACACGGCGCTATCTTCTGTCGGGGCGGTCTACGGTTTGAGAACGGCGAAGAGGCCCCAGTCGCCGGTCTCGCCCGCGAGTCGGCGAAACCGAGCCGGATGGCTCTCCATCCAGGGGAGCTCGATAGACGGGGGGCGGAAGCTCATGACCTCCGTAAAAGCCTGCTCACGGAGCTGAGCTTCCCAACGGACGAGGTCCGCAGTGCGGGCGTATTCGTCGTTGAGAGGGGCGAGACCGAAATGGTGGACGGCTCCGTCTCCGCTGACGGGTACGTAGAGCACTTGATTCTGAAAGGCGCGGCCGAGGAACGGATAGACGACCCAGTTGTCGAGATCCTGCCAGGGCCCGGAGGTTACCGCGATGCGATGCGCCCTTTGCGGCGGATCGACGATCGCCGCCGCTTCCAGCCAGTACGGATGGATCGGGTGAATGAGAAATTCCCTACGGAAGAGCTCGAAGCGCAAGTCATCACGAAGGATCTTCAACGCGAGCAACGCGAAGGTGAAGAGCGCAATGAGCGCGGCCGCGCGATATCCCGTCCGGACCGGCCACAGCACGATCCATCGAGCTGCGGCGACGCCGACCGCGAGACAAAGCAGCAGCACGACGAGCGCGCGTGCGCCGGGCGCCGAGAGGCCGTACGGAAGATACAGGAGCAGCTGAAAGAGGGTGCCTGCCAGGAGAAACAGAAAATAGGCCCGTCCGAAACGGGGAAGGAAGCGGCAGAAGGCGGCGCTCACGATGACGGACGGGAGCAAGGCTGGCAGCAGAAAGCGCACACCGCTCGAAGCGAACGAACGCCGCACCAACTCAAGGCCCGGCGCATGGTACGTGGCCCAGGTTGCGATGACCGTCGAACCGACGAGCAGCAGGCCGAGTCGATGGCGTCGCCAAAGGAACGGCCAAGCCGCGAAGGAGACGGCGACTGCGAGCATCGTCGTCAGGCCCGGGCCCATACGCTCATCCACAAGCGCCTGCCGAAGCTGGCCCCATTCCGACTCGCCGGGGGCCGCGGAGCCTGGCTGTTCCATGTACCATTCCATCTCCGGCGTGGCTTCACCGAGTCGCTTGCCGAGGAGCTCGATGGGAAGCGGCGAGAAGGGAAACCCAGTCTCCCGGTAGGCGTTCCAGGGCCAGGGGGCCAGAACCAACGCGAACAACGAAACCGCCGCGGCGGCGCGTGCGATACGAGTGGGGAGCGACGCCTGCAAGGTGATCACGCGCGCGACGCAGACGGCGAGCGCCAATGAGCTGATGGGGAAGAAGGGAAACTTGACGCTCGCGGCTACGCCCGACGCGCAAGCTGACAGATAGAAGGCTCCGAGCGAGCCGCGCTCGAGGAACCTGACTGCGAGCGCCAGCGCGGACACGGCCATCACGAGAAGCGCCGCCTCGACGTATCCGGCGCCAATCGAGATTCGCAAGGTGGGAACCACTAGTGCAAAGCCGGCGGCGGCCGATGCATACGGCTCGCGAATGCCGAGCTCCCTCGCGAGAGCGACGAGCGCGAAACCGAGCGCGATCCACTCCACGGCATCCACTTCCATGGCGAGAAGATCGCTGTGGAAGAGGAGCATCGCCCAACTGGTGAAGACCTCGCCGCCCGCCCACATGTTCGGGTAGTACGACCAAGTTCCGGGGCCGTGCATCTCGAGCCGTCCGCTGTTTTGAACCCACATGGCCGCCTTCACTGCGTGATACGTAAGCGAATCCCAGGCGAGCGGCGGGAGAATCAGCGGGCGGACGACGATCGGTAGGCTCGCCGCGAAGAATGCGAGCACGAACCAACGTTGAGGGCTCCTCCGCAAGCGTCGTCGGACCCAGCGAAGGAACCTCGCGTCGCGGGCGAGCGATCGCCGCCATGAGCCGTCGGCGGCGCACCCGCCGAGCACGGCCGCCGTCAGCACACCGAGCAGCAGGGTCGCCCCGAGTAGATGGAAGGCGCCGAGCGCGGCCAAGAGGTGAAACGTCAGCGAGGCCAACCAGCCGGCGCTCGCGACGAGGCCGACCCAGCGAAGCATCGTCGGGACGTGCCCGAGCAGTCGAGAGGAGATCACGTAGCAGATGACGAACGCCTCGCCGACCAAGAGCTGCGCGAGCACGGCGCGCGCCAAGAAGTTCAGCATGCGTTGGGCTTGCCGACGGCGACCCGCAGGCCGGGGTCAGACCGTGTCATCCACAGAAGGTAGCGGGCTCGCCGTGGGACTCACAAGCTGTTGGCCGCCGACTGGCCGGCGCGCGAGCGCTCCGATAGCCTGAGCTCCGGGTGCGAGCACTGCGGAATCTCTCGCTGGTATCTCTCCCGGCCCTGCTCCTGACGTTCGCATTCCTCGAGCTCGTGGTCCTTCGACTCTGGGTGCCGGTCGACGACGTCCCGGTCGAACGATACGATCAGCCGACCGGGATTCTCCGCTATCGACCGAACCAACAAGGCGTGACGTATCCCGACCGCGACATTCGCAACCCCGTCCCGTTCACCGTCAATGCCGACGGCTGGAACTCCATTCACCCACACTACGACCCCGGGCCCAGTGGTAAGCTTCGCGTCGCCGTCGTGGGCGATTCGTACGTCGCCGCGTTCGAAGTCGCTCCACGCGCGTCGCTCGCCGGGCAACTGGAGGCGCTACTCGGGCAAGACCATGCCGAGGTCTTCGCGCTCGGCATTCGCGGAGCGCCGCTTTCCGAATACCTGCAGATCGCCCGCTACGTCGTCGAGAAATACAGGCCCGACGCAGTGGTGATCGTCATCGTGCACAACGACTTCGACGAGTCCTATCGCCTCGCACCGGGGCGCTACACGCCCGCCTTTCTGCACCTCGCCGTCGACGGCGAGAACGTGGAAGAGATTCCGCCGCGCCCTTACCACGAACCGGCGCTGGAGACTTGGGTGCGAACCCGTTCGAGAACGTTTCGATTTCTGTTCTACCGTCTGGGATTGGGAAGTCAGCAGCTACGCAGCCTTTACGGCGCAGCGCCGGGACGCCCGCAACAGTTCGAAGCCAACGTCGATGTGCGCGGCTTGGCCGGAGAAGAGGAAAAGATGCGCAGGGTCGCGGGCTACGTCTTCGGTCAGCTCGCTCGGCTGGAGCGCTCCTCGGGAACCCGGTTCGTTCTACTCATGGATGCTTCTCGCGACGCAATCTACGGGGGACGAGATCCGCGCGAGACGAGGGCGTACGTCATGAACCGGATAGCGGCCGAGGCAAGCGCCGGCGCGGGTTTGACCTTCGTCGACCTGACGAGTGAATTCGAGCGCGACTACCGTGGCCATCATCTCCGATTCGAGTTCCCTCACGATGGCCACTGGAACGCGCGAGCCCAGGCGCTCGCGGCTCGGGAGGCGTGCCGTGCGCTGCGCACGCGGCTCGGAGAAGCGCGAATCGAATGCGGCGGCGAAGGCTCGGGACGCTGAGGTTTTTCGTCACCCGAGCCCACGCTTGCGAATGACAGCGATGGTGATGACCAGGAGCCCGAGCGTGACGATGGAAGCGAGGGCTCCGATCCGAAACGAATCGGGGCGGTAGAAGAAGCCGATCTGGTGGCGCCCCGGCGGGACGACGACGGCTCGCACGAGCACGTTGGCGCGCAAAATGTCCACGTCGACGCCGTCGAGTCGTGCGCGCCAGCCGGGGAAATAGGAATCGTTCAGTACCAGCAGGACCCGGCGGGGCGCTTCGACCTCTAGATCCAATCGCTCCGGGCGATTCGAAAGCACCGTCACGCGACCCGCATCGGTCGTGTCCAGCGGCGCGTTCTGCCAATCGGCGGGCAGCGCGGCGACGACGGCCTCTTGGCCGGGCCGGAAGTCGGCCGACGCGATCTGGTTGAACCCATCGCCATCCGTCGGGGCAGAACGCAACCGGCTCGCTAGGTAGGCCTTCGGGACCGGCTCCTGCAGCCGATAGACGAAGAAGGGGGACGGAGGGCGAACCTCGACTCGCTCGAGACCTTCCGGATCCTCGAGCGGCTCCAGGCCGATCAGGAACTCCGCCGAAAACGTCCGCAGCAGCTGGATCGCCTGTCGTCTCGAAGCGCCGCGCAGTACCTCGCGGAGCTGGTTGTCCGATTCGCGCGTGATGCCGTCGCTGCCGCTCAGCGTCTCCACATGCTCGATCATCGGCGCATCGAGGAAGAGCGCCCGCCAGAGATGGCGATACATCTCCTCGAGGCCGGAGGCGGCCAATGAGCCGCGAGCCAGCGGCTCGAGACCGCGCAGAGGGCTCGGTGCGATCCCGTGCAGCGAATTCGCGACCGTCGAGTAGAGGAACACCCGGCGGTGCGAATCCCGTAGCCCGGCGACGTCGACGATCTTCGGTTGCTCGCGCAACCGCTGCCATGAGGTGCTGACGTTGAGGTGGCGATGCGCCGAGAAGAGGTCGGCGGCGACGAGCAGGACCACCAGGACCGCGAAGGGGAAGGGCCGGAGAAGATCCCGACGGCGCAGGAACAGAAGGAGAAGGAAAGTTCCCAGAATGGTCATGGCGCGGTGCGCCTTGGACGCGAGATCCGTTGCAAGTGGAACCAAGGCGGGGATCGGTGATGAGCCACCGCTCAACGTCGCGATCGTCAGCAGATAGAGATCCGGTCGCAGCCAGCGCAAGGCAGACAGGCCCGCAGCGACAGCAAACAGGGCTGCCGCGGCCGAGCGCGCCACGCGCCGCACGGAGCACTCCTCCCGGAAGAGTGCGTCGGCTGCTCGTGCCGCCAGCACAGCGGCCGCCAAGTGCACGAGAAAGACGAACTTCTCCGGATAGCGGAACTTGCCGAACAACGCGGGGAGCTCCCGGTAGAGAGCGGGAAGGACTGGAGCATGGCGGCCGAGAGCGAGTACGAGGCCCGCCACGATGAGCGCGCTCCAGCGCCACCGCTGCGGCATGACGCTCATTGCGGCGATCGCCAGAGCGAGCGGGACGAGGCCGACGTACAGGCTTGCGAGCCATGGCGGCTCTCTCTCCAGCATCGGTCCGAGGCCGGTGCGCGCCGCTTCTGGGTCGAGCGACGCCGAGTGAGGAAGCAGCAGCTGAAACAGTGAGATCGGATCGAGAGACCAGGTGGTGACCTCGGCCAGTGGAAGCGCCGACTTGCGCCCCGAGCTGGCAATGTATTCGAGCGTCGGCAGTGTCTGCAGAGCGGTGAGACCGACGATGAACAGACCGCTGACGGCCAAGCCGAGCCAACGCGAGGCGGTGTTTTCGACGCGGCCGAACGTCGAGGCGAGGACCATGAGAGCGGTCAGAAGAAGGATCTCCGGAGAGCCAGCCAGAAGCTGAATCGCCCCGACCACCGTCAATCCGACCCATGGACCGAGCGACGGAGCCGCGCAGTATCGATGCCAGAAGAAGAGAGCCCAAGGAGCCCATGACGATCCTTGAAGGTGATTGGTCAAGCTCATCAGCGAGACCATGAAGCCGCCGATGCCGAAGACGAGGGAGCCGAGTCCTGCCGCGGCCGGTCCGAGGCCGATCTGTCGCAAGAATCCCCACATCCCGGCCGTGCCGAGCAGATAGTGCGCAAGAAGAAAGAGATCGAAAGCGCGCGGGAACGGCCACAACGCGAGCAGAAGATTGAGGGGATAGAGAGCGCTGTTCGCGAGACTCGCGAGCAGCGGCGTGCCCATGTAAATGTACGGATTCCACAGCGGCAGCTCCCCGCGAGCGACTCGCTCGGCCAAGAGCTGCTTGTACGGCACGAAGAAGAACAGCGTGTCGCGCACGAGGGGGATGCGATCGGGCTCGAGGAGATCGATGAACGTCAGGATTACGACCGCCTCGGCGAGCAAGAGGTAAGCGAGAGAGCTTCGAGCGCGATCGGCTGTCATGAGCAACCGCCCCCGAACGGGCTCGAGGAGAGGGCTGATTTCCGCAAAGGCCCGTGAGTCCGCGTATTTTGAACTCTCATGTGGAGCAGCTAGAGTTTTGCATATGAGCCTCGAAGGACACTGCCACGAAGTGAGGGGGGTTGGCTCCGTACTTCAGGTCTCGTCTCGTGCCTATCCGCAACCGCCGAACGTGCTCATCGTAGCCGATCACGGAGCCGAGGCCCTGCACGGGAACCGCAGCTATAGCGGCGCGCATTCACCGAGAGACGGAATCTTCGTCGCCGCGGGCCCGGGCATCCCGCATCAGAAGGATGCGATTCACCTTTCCTACTATGACGTGGCGCCGAGCGTGCTCGAGCTGATGGGCCTCGCGCCTCTTCCGGACATGCCGGGTGTCTCGATCTTCCGCGCCCCGACCGACGAAGTGTCGATCGGCCACGATCTCTTCGGCCGATCCAGCAAGGACGGATGAGGCGAGTCTTCCGAGACGGCCCAACTTGAAGTCTGCAGCACTACCCAGCCATCCCTCGCCGATCCCGCCGATGGCGGTGCTCGTTTCGATGGCCGGGGCCGTCTGTGTCGTCTTCCGGTGTCTACTTTCACCCGATGAAGTGCCCGTCTTCCGCGACCTTCTGCTGTTCATCGTGCCGATCAAGCAATTTCTCGCCGAGCACTGGCGTCGCGGCGAGATCCCGTTCTGGAATCCCTGGATCTGTCTGGGCTCGCCGTTCATCGGGGCGATGCACACGGGAGCCTTCTACCCTCCGAGCGTGCTTCTCCTTCTGCGGCTGCCGCTCGGCTTCAACCTATTCCTCCTCTCCCACTATCTCATTGCCCTGGTCGGGATGTGGCGGCTTCTGACCAGCGGTCGCGGGCTCGGCTGGGCGAGCGCAGCCCTCGGAAGCCTGACGTTCGCGATCGGCGGCTACATGGTGTCACTCCTCAACATTCCGAAGGAGCTGCATGGGGCGACCTGGCTGCCTTGGGCGATACTGTTTTGGATGCAGTGGTTGCGGCGAGGCGCCGGGAGAGATTTCGCGCTGACTGCGGTTGCGCTCGCGCTGCAGATTCTGGGCGGAGCCGTCGAGAGCATGCTCATGACGGTGGCTCTGCTGGCCGGCCTTACCGCGCTGCAGGCGGGAGCACCCGACGGCGTCGCCTGGGTCCGTGGGGCATCCGGCTTGGTCGGTGTCGTCGCGGTGGCGGTCGCGTTGACGGCCTTTCAGTTGCTGCCCACGCTCGAGTACGGGCTCCAGTCGGGGCGCGCCTCTGCCCTCTCCGCGGATCAAGTGTTCCACTGGTCGCTCCAGCCGGTGTCGCTCGCGCAGCTCGCTCTACCGATCTCGACCCCGGCCGGCGCAGGAGTGCCCGCCTTGGGAATCGGCCTCGAACGCGTCCTCCCGATGCTGGAAAGCCTGTATCTCGGGATTCCCGCGCTGTGCCTCGCATTTGCCGGTGCGACAGGTGGCCGAGAGGCGCGCTTCTGGGGGCTCGTGCTCGTGCTCGCTCTCGTGACCGCACTCGGCTCGTCGACGCCGCTCTTGCCGCTTCTCTATCGAGCGGCGCCGCCGCTCTTTGGGAAGATCCGTTACCCCGAGAAGTTCCTCCTGCTCTTTCACGTGAGCGTCGCGATGCTTGCCGCCGGGGGGCTGGCGAAGCTCGAGACCGGGCGCTCGACCGCATCGCTCGCCGCAATCATCGTCGCCGGCTTTCTCTTCGTGACCGGTGTCGCGCTCTGGTGGGTCGTGCAGCATGCTCCGTGGGCGTATCTGAACGCGCTTTCCGGGATTGCGGGGCGGAGCCCCACCGCGATCGTTCCCGTGGCGGAGGCGCTGAAGCTGCCGATCGGACGGCTTGTGGCAATCGCCGCCTGCGTCCTTGGAGTTCTCATCCTCGCGCGTCGAGCGCTGGTGGGGCCGATTGCGGCGGCTCTCCTGCTTGTCCTCCTACAGTCCGTCGATCTCCTCACCATTCGCTGGCGATCTCTCGTCACCACTCCTTGGCGGCCTATCGAAACGATGAGACCGCTGGTGGACGTCGAGGACCTTCGCGAGCGAGGCCAGAGCGTCTTCCACTATTCGGATGTGATGGGCGACGCCGCCGATCGGGCACGCTTTCGGCAAGCGCAGTGGCCGATGTCGACGAGCGATTGGATCTCCGAGTATCGGATCCTTTGGGGAGCATTGTTCGGCAACGTCAGCATGGTGTACCGCGTCGGCAACGTAGGCGGGGCGGACGGTTTC
>JBEVNX010000241.1:0-35588 GCA_040507895.1 Binatia bacterium
CTCCCACCCCACTACGCCGGACGGTGCCCGATTCTTGCGTGCGTTCCGAGCTCGTAGGGAGGCAACTCGCTCTGCGCTCGTCGCAAGAGGATTATCTCAGTCCGACTCAGCCCCGAGATGCGAGGCGCCATCCGTAGATCGCGACACCTACGACACCGCCAGGAAGCGGAGAGAAGGAGGGTTAAGAATCCCCAAAATCTACGAGCGAAGCGAAGTTGCCGACCAAGCTTCTGGCGGGGAAGGGGGCCCGCGTACGGGGCGGCATTCTTTGGCGGTGGATCACGACAGCTCGCGGCTCGAGTAGCCGAGGATCCGCCTGGAGACGATCAGCATGTTGATCTGCTGAGTTCCTTCGAAGATGTCGTTGATCTTCGCGTCGCGCATCCATTTTTCGACGAGGAGCGCGCGGGAGTAGCCGAGGGGGCCGAGGATCTCGACGGCCTTCTGAGTGATGTGCGTGACTGCGAGCCCGGCCTTGGCCTTCGCCATCGAAGCCTCGAGGTTGTTGCGCAGGCCGCGATCCATCATCCACGCCGCCCGCCATGTGAGGAGGCGCGCGGCTTGGAGCAGGCTCTCCATCTCCATGAAGTCGCGCTCCACGGCCGTGAGATTCGACGCCGCCACACCGTAGCGAATCGGTCTCCCCACATCCTCGAGTGTCTCGCGCACGAACTCCACGGCCGCGCGGCCGATGCCGATTGCGCTAGCGGCGACGGCCGGCCGGGTGGCGTCGAACGTCGCCATCACACCCTTGAACCCCTCGGACGTTTTCGGGATCTCGGCGTTGCCGAGAATGTTGTCGAGGGGCACGCGACAATCTTCGAGGATCAACATCGCCGTATCCGAGGCGCGAATGCCGAGCTTGTGCTCCAGCTTCGCGACCGTGATACCCGGAGTATCGTGCTCGACGACGAAGGCCTTGATCCCGGCGCGTCCCGCGGACTTGTCGACCGTGGCCCAAACGACGACGAACCCTTCCGATTCCATCAACGCCTTGTGGCCACCCGTGCAGAAGATTTTCGTCCCATTCAGGACCCACTGGTCGCCGTCGCGGACGGCCGTTGTCTGGATCGCCGACGAATCGGACCCGCAAGAGGGCTCGGTGATCGCCATCGCGGCCCACTTGGGCTTGCCGGAGCGAAAGCGAGACAAGAAGCGCGCCTTCTGCTCGGCGGTTCCAGCCGCGGCGACGGCGGCCCCGCCGAGGCCGGGGCCCGCCATCGCCAAATAGATTCCCGCATCTCCCCACGAGAGCTCTTCGATCGACAGCGCGAGCTGGACGTTGCGCTCCGAGACGGGCGCCTCACCCTTGGCGGGTCTCTTGCCCCCAACGTTGGCATCCGAGCCTTGCGTCGACTGCCACATGTGGTTGACGAAATCCCAGGGAATGGCGTGCTCGTTCTCGTCGTAGTCGCGAGACGCGGGCCGCATCAACGCCGCGGCTGCGGCGTGCACCATGGCCTTCAAATTCTCGCTCGCTGGAGAGGGCTCGAAGTCGATCATCGGAGGGTCTCCTTCACGCGATGGCCATGCCTTCGAAGGCCGCGAAACCGCGCGCGTTACGCAGCCATAGCTCGACGGGGTGATCTCGGATGTAGCCATGGCCCCCGAGCACCTGCACCGCGTTGTCGCAGACCTTGAGCGCCATGCTTGCGGCATAGTGCTTGGCGAGATAGGCCTCGCGTAGAGCGTCCTCGCCGCGATCGAGCTTCCAAGCGGCTTCCCAGACGAGCAGCCGAGTGGCGTCGATCTCGATCGCCATCTCGGCTAGCATGAAGGCGATGGCCTGCTTCTGCGCGATCGCCACCCCGAAGGCCTTGCGCTCCTTGGCGTACTCGCGGGCATAGTCATAGGCCGCGCGCGCCACGCCGACCGCCAGCGCCGCGAGCGCAACGCGGGAGCGATTCATGAGCCGCGCGAAATCGATTCCAGCTTCGGCGCCGAGCCGCGCCGATCGGTCGACGCGCAAGTCGTCGAGGGTCAGCTCGTGAGTGCGCAGCGCCTTGAGGCCCATGTTCTTCTCGGCCGGACCGATTTCCAGGCCCGCTGCGCCGCGCTCGACGAGAAACGCTTCGACGCTGCGGTAGCCTTCGAGTGGGCTCGTCGCCATCGGTCGGTCGGTGCGCCGCGCATACAGAAGCAGCGTTTCGGAGGCCTCGGCGAGCGGCACGAAGACCTTGCGGCCGCGCAGCACCCATCCCGCGTCCTCGGGGCTCGCGGTCGTCGCGAGCGCGGATAGATCGAATGTCATGGACGGCTCCACGACGGCTGCGGTCGCGGCGCGGAACGCGCCCGCCGTGAAGGCGGGGAGCAGCCGCTTCTTCTGGTCTTCGGTGCCGTGGTCGATCAAGGGGTAGAGCAGCAAGCGGGGCGTCAGGATGTGCATGGCGATCGACAGATCGCCGTAACCGAGCTCCTCGAGGACGATGGCTCCGGTCAGTGCCGACCGCGCGTCGCCGAAGCCGCCGTAGCTCTCGGGGATCGCGCTCGCCACCAGCCCGAGCTCCCACGCCTTGTCGACGACGCCTTGCGGCATCTCGCCCCGCTCGTCCGCGTCGCGGGCCGCCGGCCGCATCTGCTCGGTCGCGAAGGCGGCGACAGTCTCGCGCAAGAGGGCTTGCTCTGGGCTCAGTTCGAAGCTGACCATGACTTCACTCCTCTGCGGGGCGTGCGGGTCCGCCTAGGCTTTCGAGTGCGTGGGGCCTCGAGCCACGTGCAAAACTCATCGGTCGCGGCATCGATCGAGCGACGGAGGTCGACGGCTTCCGGGTCCTGGTAGTACTGGATCTCCAATCCCACCAGGCTGGCGACGAACAGCCGAGCGGACAGATCGGGGTCCGCATTCTTGCGAAACGCACCTCTCTTCTGACCGATTCGCACGGTGTTCGCGAGAAACCCCCGAAAGCGCCGCATGGTGTTGCGAAAGCGCCGCGAGAGGGCGGGGTACGTGTCCAGGGCTTCGACCATCAACGTGAGCATGAAGCGGCGATGGTTGCTGCGCGTGGCCTGCTCGACGCAGATGTCGGCGACCGCATGCAGGGCGGCGACCGGATCGCGAAGACTAATCACCCGATCCACCACGACTCGCTCGAAGCCGCCGATGCGATCGTCGAGCGCGCCGAACAGCAGCGCCTCTTTGTCCTTGAAGTGGTAGTAGAGGGCGCCCTTTGTCACCCCGGCGGCGCGCGCGATGCGGTCGATGGACGTGCCCTGGTATCCGAAGCGCGAGAAGCACTCGATCGCCACCGACACGAGCTCGCGTCGTGAGCGCTCTCCGCGAGCCGGCCGCGCCGCTGCATTCATACTAAACGTTTAGTATGTAACGTCGCCGCGCTGTGTCAATGGGCGTTGCGGCCGACTAGTTGCGAAACAGCGTGCGGATCTGTTCGGAAGAAGCCGTGGCCCGCAGCACGACGTTGGCAGCGGCATCGTCCTTGCCCGCCAGGAAGTCCCCGGGACCGCGATACTGTACGAAGGTATGGGGAGCGGTCTCCGTGAACCAATAGGTCGCTTGTCCCGCGCCGTCGCGGGGGCGGACGCCGACTCGTAAAGCCGACACCTTCGTGCCGAGAACTTCGAGCACTTCCTTGCCGTCAAACGTTACCTCGATTGGCACCGCGGAATCGCCGAGCCAGAGGTGTGCCGGCAAGGGTGGCCGGTCGGGGCCGAAGCTCGCGAGCGCGGTGCACAGGGCGAGGTACGTGTAGGTATCCGCGGGGACCTGTGCCGGCACGCCGGTCAGTGGATTCGGAACCCCGGACTGGAACACGACGGTGGTCCCGACGGGTGCCTCCTGGTGGCGCTGAATGCGGTGGAAGCCGAGCATGCGCATTCGTCCGCCTTCCTCGGCGAGCAGCAAGATCACTTCTCGGCGGTCGCCGTTGGCGAGCGGAAGGATCACGCTCGTCTTGCGGTAGCTGCGGCCGTCGACCACCGCGTCCTCCGCCTGCAGCCGGCCGCTCTCGATCTGTCGCAGGGCTTCCGGGAGGGGCTTTCCCGGCTCCGCGGGTAGAATCTCGAAGTTCACCCACAGGGAGCGCTCCGGCGGCAGTGGTGCAGAGGGAAGGAGGTCTGCGACCCCTGCCGTCGGCGCCATCCCGGAAAGTAGAACAATTGCCGCGGCGCTCCACCCGCGGAGCCGCCGCCGTCTTCGTGGGGGCCCGCTCCGTCGCGCTGGAACGAGAAGAGGCCAAGCGCCGGCACGCACGCTGCCCATCCGTCGCTCGCGGTTCACGCCGCAGAACTTACCGAGAAAGGCCTCTCGTCGATAGTACGGGGGTCTGCCCGAACTTCGATTCGGAATTCGCCTGGTTGGCGTCGCCCGCGCGCATTGCGCAGAGCCGAATGCGGAGCGAAGGTCCGGGCAGCGGGCACGCCGTGGCGGGTGCCCCGGACCGTTTGCTCCGAGCCCGGCGATCTTCCAAAAAGCACCGCATGCGAAGAATACCCCTCGGGGTCCAGCTGGCCGTCGCTTGCACGCTCCTGGCGTCTTGCGCGCCGGAGCGTCCGTTGGTCATGCGCGATCGGGCCACGAGCCGCACCTTTTGCCTCCGGAGCGTGCGAGTCTTCGACGCTTCCCGCGCCACGCTACTCGCGGGGCTTCGCGATGTGTTGGTGCGCGAAGGAAGAATCGCAGCGATCGCCCCGGCGGGAATGCAAGCGTCGGGCGCGCCCGAGATCGACGGTGCGGGCGCTGTGCTCCTGCCGGGGCTCGTGGACCTTCACGTGCATTCGGGCGGGGGCTCGAGTCCACCGTGGCACCTCAAGATTCCACGCCCGCAGCGCAACCTCGAGGCCTTCCTCTATGCCGGTGTGACGACCGTGCTCGATCTCGGCGGCCTCACGCCGGACATCTTCCGCCTGCGGGAGGCGATCCGCCGCGGGGAAGTCCTCGGTCCGCGGCTGTACGCCGCCGGTCCGATGTTCACCACGCCCGGCGGCCACCCGGTCGCGCTGCTACGGCTGACGCTGCCGTGGTGGCTGCGCTGGTACATCATCCCCGGCTTCGCGCGCGAGGTTGCTACCCCCGAGGACGGACGTAGGCGGGTTGAGGAGCTGCTCGTCGAGCGTCCCGACGTCCTCAAGCTCGTGGTCGACCGCCTACCGCTCGACGCTCCCCGCCTCACCCCGGACGTGATCGCGGCGATCACCACCGCCGGTCACGAGCATGGTGTTCGCTCCCTGGCGCATATCGGTCGCTCCGTCGACGTCGTCGACGCCGTGACGGGCGGCGTCGACGCACTCGCTCACGGGGTCTACTCCGAGGAGATGTCCGACGCCGCAGTGGCCGCGGTGGCCGCGAAGCACGTCCCCGTCATCGCCACCATCTCGGTTTTCGATTCCCAGGAAAGGTTCCTCCTCGAACGACCGCCGCCTTTTCTCGCCATCGAGCGCGAGGTAACCCCTCCGGAGGTGCTGGAAGCCGTGCGGAGCGTGCCGCCATCTTTCGATCGGAAGGTGCTCGAACCCATCCTGCGCTCATTGATCGACGGCCACGAGGCACGCCGGCGCAACGTAGCGAAGCTGCGCCGCGCGGGTGTCACCGTGCTCGCCGGCAGCGACTCGCCGAACTTCGCACATTTTCCGGGAGCGAGCCTTCACCTCGAATTGCGCGATCTCGTCGAGGCCGGCATGACGCCAGGGGAGGCGCTGCGCGCCGCTACCTACGAGAGCGCGCGCTTTCTTTCGGGAGCCGAGGCGGACTTCGGGCAGATCTCCCTCGGCAGCCGAGCCGATCTGCTGCTGGTGGATGGCGATCCGGTGGCGGACATCACGGCGCTCGACCACCTTCGCGCCGTGTTCCTGGATGGCGTGCGGTTGCAGCGGAACCCGCTAGTCGGAGATCATTGACCGCCCGCGGCAGACCCGCCTATTCTGAAGCTGCAGGTTGCTCCATGCGTCTACCGCCACTGCTCGGCGTGATCTTCCTGCTCGCGGGCATGTCCGGATCCGCGGCTGCGGACATCATCGTTTGGCGGGACGCCTCGGGGGTCAGCCACTACACGAACGACGTCTCCAACGTCCCTCCCGAGTATCAAGGCGAAGCGATGACGGTGGCGAAGGAGTGGACGCGCGCGCTTCCCGCGGCGGAGCCAGTCTTCGCCGTCGCGCCCACCGCGGTTTCGGCGGACGCAGCCGCCACACCGCCCACGCGCGACGCCTACGAGGGCGCGTACCGAGCGGGATTGCGTGCGGCCCAGCAGGCCGACCCGCCGAGCAACGTGACGAACAGCACAGGCACCGTGGTGCAGAACGTCGAGGTGCAGCCGCAGACGGCGGTGGTGGCCGACCAGTTGGTGCCCGTTCCCGTGATCGTCGGGGAGTTCCAACCTCGCGTGCCGCATCGCCCGGACGATCGTAAGAAGCGCGTGCAGGATCGCTTTCCGCCCGCAGAGCGCGCACCCTCCATACAGGGCCCGGCCGGGCCGCCGCCCATCTCCGAGCGCTGAGCTCGCCCACGGACTGGGCCTTATCCCGTAGGCCGCGCCGCGGATGGCGGCGTCAAGGCAGCGAGTCGTGCGGGTGCGAAATGCGGTCGGGGAGCTCCTCGAGGCTCGCGATCACGTGGCGATCCGGCACGCCGCCGCGGTCGAGGCGAAGCGCGCAGAGCCCCGCAGCTCGCGCGGCACGCCGGTCGAGGCGCTCCGAATCGCCGACGTGCAGCGTGGTGGCGGCGGTGCTGCTGGTCTCGCGCAACGCGGCGGCGAAGAGCCGCGGATCGGGCGTCGCGAAGCCCGACGTGCTCGATCGCACGACCGCATCGAGCGCGGGCGCTACCTCGAAGGCTTCGAGCAGCGCCACGAGCCGCGTATCGAAGTTCGATACGACGGCCAGTCGGAGTCCACGTGCCCGAAGGCTTCGAAGCACCGGCCGGACGTCGGCAAACAGACGCCAGGCCGCGCGAGTCGCGAAGTGCTCGAACACCGCGGCGAATGCCCTTTCGATCGCCCGCGGCGACGCCTCCACTCCCGCGCGGTGAAACGCTTCGTTCACCAGGCGACGCCACCACCCGCGCTCCAGCGCGCGGACCTTCTTCGGCGAGACGTGGGGGAATGCGAGCGGCTCGGCTCGCGCGAAGGCGAAACGGAATCCCTTCTCGAGGGCCTCGGCTCGCGCGCCGATCCCTTCTTGCAGCGCGAAGCGAGCGTAGGTCTCGCCGACGGGCTCGCGCAGGGCGAGTAGCGTGCCGGCGGCGTCGAAGAACACCGCGCGAATCAGCCGGTCGCGCCGGCGATTGAAGCGGGAGGTCGAGACCATTCGTCGACCGGCACTTGCCAGAACTGGATGAGCACCCCGAAGAGCGACCTCGGATGGAGGAACGCGGTCTTGCGGTCCGGCGCGAATTCGAAGCGATCGACGATCCGCACGCCGGCGTGTTCGAACGGCGCCAGCGCGACGTCGAGATCTTCGACGTCGATCGACAAATGGTGCATGCCCGGACCGCGGCGCTCGAGGAAGCGCGAGAGAAAGCCTTCCGCCGACGCGGGCTCCATCAATTCCAGCCGATAGTCGCCGAGGCGCAGGGTCATCAGACGAAAGCTACGGTCGTAGCCCAAGTGCGGCTCGACCTCGACGACCGCGGCAAAGTGCTGCTCGAAGAAGCGCACCGCGGGATCGATGTGCTCGACGGCAAGCGAGACGTGATCCATCTTCCAGCGCACCCCTTGCTGGGTGACCGTGCCACCCCAGCTCGGGGCAGCGAGCGCTGCAAGGTCGGGCTCTTCCCAAAACTGCACGAGCGCGCCGAAGGCCGAATGGGGATGGATGAAGGCGGTTTCGTGGCCGTCCGCTTCGACGAAGCGATCGACGATGCGGATGCCATCGCCCTCGAGCCGAGCGAGGTGCGGCGCCAGGCGATCGATCTTGAGCGATAGATGGTGAAGTCCCTCGCCGCGCTTGGCGAGGAAGCGTTCGACGAAGCTTCCCGCTCGGGCGCTTTCGATGAGCTCGATTTTGAAGTCGCCGATCGTGAAGTCGGTCCAGCGAAACTCCGGCGGATCGCCGTAGCCGTCTTCTCGCGGGCGGTTTTGCCGGGCGGGAAAATGCTCGAGGAAGAACGCAAGCGCCTGATCGATCGAGCGTACGGCGATCGAAACGTGATCGACGCGAAGCCGGGGCGGGGCCATCGGCGGAAGCTAAGAGAGCCGACGGACCGAGTCAAATCGTGTTGGCGACTTGACTTCCGCCCGCGGTCGACGGCCGTATCCGGCGATCCATGGGCCTCGAGAGCATCCGCATCGTCCTCGTCCGCTCGAAGAACTCCGGCAACGTCGGCTCGGTCGCGCGCGCGATGAAGAACATGGGCCTCGGGGATCTCCGGCTGGTCGCGCCGCGGCGCTATCGACCGGTCGCGGCCGCCGCCATGGCGGTCCATGCCGCCGACGTGCTCGAGCGCGCCCGCCGACACGATTCGCTCCGCGAAGCGATCGCCGATTGCGGCTGGGTCGTGGGGACGACGTGTCGGCCCGGTCCCTACCGCAGCCGCTCGCTCACGCCTCGCGAGGCGGCCGTAGAGCTTCTCGCCGTCGGCGCGGCTCGCCCCGTGGGGCTCGTGTTCGGGCCCGAGGACCACGGCCTGTCCAACGAGGAGCTGAAGCTCTGTCATGAGCTGGTGACGATCCCCGCAGATTCCCGCTATCCCTCGCTGAACCTGGCGCAAGCCGTGCTCGTATGCTCGTACGAGCTCTTCCTGCTACGCCACCCGTCCCGTGCCGCGGGTCCCGTGCTCGCCACCTCGGAACGGCTCGAGCGCATGTACGACCACCTCGGCCGCGCCTTGTTACGGATCGGCTTTCTCCATGGCACCAATCCCGATCACATCATGTTCACGCTCCGCCGGGTCTTCGGACGCGCGCGACTCGACGTGCGCGAGGCTTCGATTTGGCTCGGCATCTCTCGCCAGATCCAGTGGTTCGCCGAAGGCGGACGCGCGCTGGCAGAGGAAAAGCGACGAAAAGGGCTACCCTTGAAGTAGCCGCTCAGCGGGGCGCGTCGATCTCCGGACAGCTCACCTGAAAGCGGCTGCCGTCCGTCGAATAGGAGAGCGCCTTGCCCGTGACGGGATCCAAGGGCACGCGCTCGAGATACTTCGGCACCAGATCGTCGAGCCGCGGCGGGGGATGCCCCTCCTCGCGCAAGTACGCGACGACCTTCCAATAGGCCGTGTTCACGAGCGCACTGCAGCTGTTTGGGGGCACGATGCTCTTGATCTCCTGGCGACTGACCGCCGTCTTCTCTTGGTTGACGTAGAGCACCGTCAGCAGTGCCGACTGAGCGACGATTAGCGCGAGACCGATCTTGACGAACCGAGAGAACGGCCGCTTCGCACCGCGCTTGCGCGCCTCCTCGGCCCGCCGATCCTCTTCTCGCGCGTGCCGGGTTAGACCGTGAATCGCATCGCGGAGGTCGTCCGGAAGAGGTCCACCGGGGGGTGCCGCGGGGCTGTTCGCGTCTGCTTCTGGCATCTGCCTCGGCAGGCCCCTCAGATGCAAGTGCCGTTCACCACGGGCGTGACCTGCATCGCGGCGGAATTCGTCACGGTGTAGCAGAGGTCACCCCGCAAACTCGCCGTCACGACTTGATAGGATGTCGGTGTCACCGTGATGGTTCCGTACGTAAGCGGCGATGAGCTCGCCCCGGGCAGGTTGACCCGATCGATTTGCCCCGACGTGCTCCCATCGAGCGTGACGTTCACCGTCGTACCCTTGGAGGAGGCAAAGTCTGCTGCCGGCCAAATGTTGCGACAGTCCGCCGCTGCCGTCGTGTTGTAGGCGTTGATCTTGAACACCGCGTAGTTGGCGATGGCGAGCGACGCCAGAATCCCGATGATCGCCGTCACGACGACCAGCTCGAGCAACGTGAAGCCTCTTTGCTTCATGTCTCCCCCGTCGGTATGTGGAGTTTCGGTATGTGGGAATATGATGACATACGCGCCAGCGCCGGCGCAAATCTCGCGGTATCTGCGGCCAGTGCCCAAGGTCCCGACCGCGAGGCGGACGGCACTTCGGGTAGAACAGGAGCTTGCGACCCTGGAACGATTCTGGTTGTTGTAGCCGGACGGTCCTCGAGGAGCGCGACGGGATGGGAACCTTCGTGAGGGTAGCAGCGGCGGGCGAGATCGTTCCCGGCCAGGGGAAGACGGTCGAGGTCAACGGTCGAGAGATCGCGCTGTTCAACGTCGGTGGCACGTTTCACGCGATCGACAACACCTGCAAGCACCGGGGTGGATCTCTCGGCGAGGGGGAGCTCGATGGTACCGTCGTCACCTGCCCGCTGCACGCCTGGACGTACGACGTGACGACTGGCGAATGTTTCGACGATCCCGCTTGTGGAGTCGACCGATTCGCGGTCAAGGTCGAGGGCGACGAGATCCTCGTCGAAGTTTGACGGAACTGTTCTCTTCCATCGACCGCGACGGTCACGAGCAGGTGGTCTTCTGCCGTGACGCGCCGAGCGGCTTGCGGGCGATCGTCGCGGTCCATGACACGACGCTCGGCCCCGGCTTGGGCGGTGTCCGCATGCGAGACTACGCTTCGGAGGCGGAAGCGCTCACCGACGTCCTGCGCCTCTCGCAGGCCATGACTCTCAAGGCCTCACTCGCCGGTCTCGAGTTCGGCGGTGGCAAGGCGGTGATCCTGGGGTTTCCGCCGTCCGCTCGCCGCCAAGCCGTTTTCCGCGCCATGGGCCGATTCGTAGACTCGCTCGGTGGCCGCTACGTCCCGACGGAGGACATGGGGACATACACCGCCGACATCGAACAGCTTCGCGAGACCAGCCGCTACGGCGTTGGCGTGGCCGAGACGCGCGGCGGCGGAGGCGATCCCTCGCCCATGACCGCTTGGGGGGTCTTCTGCGGCCTGCGGGCGGCGATCGACGAGGCTCGTCTCGAGCCGGGGCTGCGTGGAAAGCGGGTGGTCGTGCAAGGCGTCGGCAAGGTGGGCATGGCTCTGGTTCGGCTGCTGATCGACGCCGGCGCGGAGGTCGTGGTCTCAGACGTGGACGAAGGCCGATTGCAGGAAGCGAGCGCTCTCGGCGCCGCCCGCGTGGCCAATGCCGAGGTCCACGGACAACCGTGCGACATCCTCAGTCCGTGTGCCACCGGCGCTCTGTTGAACGAGCGGACGATCCCCGAGCTCCGCTGCCGAATCATCGCGGGCGGAGCAAACAATCAGCTCGCTCACGAGGAAGACGGGGAGCGCCTGCAAGCGCGTGGCATCGTTTACGCGCCCGATTTCGCGATCAACGCCGGTGGCTTGATCAACGTCGCGGACGAGCTCGGTCCCGGTGGGTATGACCGCGCGCGGGCGCGAGCTCTCACCGAGCGCATCGAGGCGACGCTGCGGCGGATCTTCGCCGAATCCGCTCGCAGCGGATCCGCGCCGAGCCGCGTCGCGCTGCGGCTCGCTCGAGAGCGCATCGTCGGTCGCGCGCCCGCCTCGCAATGAGACGCGATGGAACCGGAATGCTTCCTCCGAGCCCCTTCGTCGACGTAGCGCGAGCCCGGGGCGCGGCCTGCCGTTCCTACGGAGGCATCGAGCTCGTCGAGACATTCACCGATCCGAGCCAGGAGGCGACCGAGACGCGAGCCGCGGCGGGACTGTTCGATCTGTCGTTTCGCGCCGGCCTGCAATTCACCGGGCCCGACCGCGCGACCTTTCTCCACAACCTGCTGTCGAACGACATCGCCGCCCTTCGTCCGGGAACGGGTTGCTACGCGATGTTGCTGACGCGGGAAAGCAAGATTGTGGCAGACGCCAACGTGCTCTGTACGAAGGATGCGATCCGGCTCGAGCTCGATCGACGCGTGAAGGACCGAGCGCGGGCGCATCTCGAGAGGTTTCTCATCGCCGACGACGTCGAGATCGAGGACCGTTCCGAGCAGGAGGCGTCGCTCGGCATTCACGGCCCGCGAGCTCTGGAGATCCTCGCAGCCGCCCTGCCGGACTACGACCTCCCTCGGGCCGAGCTCGAGCACGCGCCAGCCGCGATCGCGGGAGCCCCGCTTCTAGTCGTGCGCGACGATTGGACAGGCGATCCCGGCTTCGACGTCGTCGTTGCGCGTGGAGACGCGCTGCGAGTCTGGGACGCGATGCTTGCGGCTGGCGCTGCTCGCGGATTGCGGCCGGCGGGCATGGCTGCCGCCGACGTTCTGCGGCTCGAGGCGGGCCGACCTCGGATCGGCGTCGACTTCGACGAGACGTGCCTCGTCCTCGAAGCGGCCCTCGAGCGCGGCATCCACTTCTCCAAGGGCTGTTACCTCGGTCAGGAGATCGTCGAGCGGGCTTCGGCCCGCGGGCATGTGAACAAGCGGTTGGTCGGGCTACGCGTCGAAGGGGATGTCGTCCCTTTGCCCGGCGCCCGCATCGCCGCCGAGGGCTCGGACGCCGGCCGCATCACCAGCGCCGCGCATTCCCCCCTTCTGGGCTCGACGATCGCGCTCGGCTACGTCAAGCGAGCTTTCGTCGCGCCCGGATCCCGGCTCTCGGTCGAGCTGCCGAGCGCCACCGCGCCTGCGGTGGTGGCCGCATTGCCGTTCTATCGCCGATCGTGAACATATGGGAGAGAAGGAAACAGGAGGGTATCCATGCCTCAACTCGGAAAGCGCTACATCTGCGACACCTGCGGAACGGAGATCCTGTGCAACAAGCCTGGCGCGGGCAACGCGGCATGCTGCGGCAAGGACATGAAGCTCAAGGAAGCGAAGCCACTGCCTTCCTCCGACTAGCCCCCTCACCAGACGCCCTGTGAAACGCGCCGATCGCCTGTCATCTGCGGCCGTGCTCGCGCAACCCTTCTCGACGTACTCTGGAGTACGCCTGCGTCGGGTCGCGTTGCGCCCGGCCGTAGCTGACGCACGCTCGACACGTCTCCCAATCAACGCCGGCGAGGGATGCGCGCCCGCTGAGGTCCTGTTCCGGGGCGTTCCGTGCGACGCGCCGGTCGCTCGCCGCCTGCGACCGCGACTTCCAGCGCCTCGTTGAAGGCCGATTCGATCCTGCTCGGCCGTGTGCGAACCGTCGGCGCGGCGCTCGAGCGTGCGAATGCGGTGGCCGTCGTCGGTGACCGCATCGCGAAGGTCGGAGACCGGGGTGACGTCTTGGCGATGCGCGGCCCGCACACGCGCATCCTCGAGGCATCGAACGGGGCTATCGTACCCGGTTTCGTGGATGCTCACGTTCATCTCGTCGCGCTCGCGCGGCGCGCCACCGAGATCGACTGCTCGAAGGAGCGGGCGCGGACGATCGCGCAGCTCCAAGCGGTCCTCCGTCAAGCGGCCCTCGCGCGGCCGCCGGGCTCGTGGATCCGCGCGTTCGGCTACGACGAGGCGTTTCTAACGGAGAAGCGCCCGCCGAGCGTCGCAGACCTCGATACGGCGGCTCCGGAGCACCCCGTGCGGCTCCTTCACCGGACCGGGCACGCGGTCATTCTGAACGGCTTGGCGTTGCGGCTTCTCGGCTTGCCGCGGCGAGAGGTGATCTACGAACCCGGCGGTTTGCTGAAGGGCAAGATCCCTGCGGCTGATCCGGGCGAGACGTCGCGGCTCATCCGCGAAGCCTCGCTCCGCCTGCTGGCCGCCGGCGTCACTATGGCACACGATCCCACCCCGGGTCAGCTGGACGCGGACGTCGCCGCGCTCCGCGGCTGGGCGAACGACCGAACCATTCGCCAGCGCCTAGTCGCCTACGGCTCCCCCGCGGCCTTCTGCGGCCGCCGGGAGGATGCCGGCGCGCGGTTCATCCATGCCGGCGTAAAGATCGTCATCGAGGAGGGAAGCGCTCCGGGGGAGATAGCCGAAGCCGTGGAGACCGCCGACCGCGCCGGCGCACAGATCGCCCTGCATGCCGTCGAAGGCGGGCCGCTGGTGATCGCACTTGAGGCCCTGCGCCGCCTCGGCGCCGAGCGAGTCCGCCGGCGGAGGCATCGCATCGAGCACGCGGCTCTCTGCCCGGCGGCCTTGTGCGAAGAGATCGCGCGCGCCGGCGCCACGGTGGTCACGCACCCGGACTTTCTCCGTCTCTTCAGCGAGAGATACGCGAGCGAGCTCGAGCCCGAGGAGCACGACTGCCTCTATCCTCTGAAAAGCTTTCTCGACGTAGGCGTGCCTGTGGCGCTCGGTTCCGACGCGCCGGTCGGGGCTTCCCGGCCCCTGGCGGGCATGCAGGCCGCCGCTCGGCGTGCGACCGCGGGAGGTCGAATCCTCGGCGGCTCGCAGGCGGTCGACCTCGCGCAAGCGCTCGAGCTCCATACCTACGGCGGGGCGGCGGCCGCCGGGCTCGAAAGGGTGCTCGGCTCGATCGAGCCCGGAAAGCTCGCCGACCTCGTGCTGCTCGACGCCGACCCGGTCACGGTTCCTGTGGACGAGGTTGCTTCCATCGGTGTGCGGGCCACGATCGTGGGCGGCGAGGTCGCGTGGCCCGCGTGAGAGATTTCCGGACCATCGTGTTTGAGCGCGAGGGGTCGGTGGCTTGGATCACGCTCGACCGGCCGCGGGTGCTGAATGCCTACAACACCGAGATGCGGGACGATCTGTTCACCGCGCTCTCGGCGATCCGCGTCGATCGCTCGGTGCGGGCGGTCGTGCTGCGTGGCAACGGTCGCGCGTTCTGCGCGGGCGGAGACATCCGAGAGTTCGGTTCGGCGCCGTCGCCGGTCGTGGCTCGCGAGGTTCGTTGGCAGCGTGACGTCTGGGGCCTGCTGCGCTCGCTTCGCCAACCGACGATCGCGGCGATCCATGGGCACGCGGCCGGCAGCGGCCTCGAGATGGCATTGCTCTGCGACTTCCGCATCGCCGCGAGCGGCGCGGTACTCTCGCTACCCGAGACCGGCCTCGGCATGATCCCCGGCGTCGTCGGCACCCAGACCGTGCCACGCGCGGTGGGCGTGGGGCGGGCTCTCGATCTCGTGCTCACCGGTCGGGCGATTGACGCTCGGCTCGCGCTCCAGATAGGGATGGTTGGCTCGGTCGTCGAGCCCGGGAAGCTTCGAGCCGAAGCGGCTCGCCTGGCCCGGCGGCTGGCGGAGATCGACGGGGAGCTGGTGTTCCGAGTGAAGACGCTCGTTGTGCGCGGGCTCGATCTGCCGCTTGCGGCGGCGCTCGACTGGGAGCGGGTCCTCGAGGAGAGACCGAAGCGATGAATACCGCAAACTTCCTCAGCATCCCGGCCATGATGTTCGCCGACCAGGAGATCCTCGTGTTCGGCAACCACCGCCGCTCCTACGGGGAGCTGCTGTCGCGCGTTCGGCGATTGGCGGCCTCGATGCGGCAAGCGGGCGTCGGACGCGGCGACGTGGTGGCCGCGCTGCAGACCAACTCCGACGCCTATGTGGAGACCTACTACGCCGCGGCGACCGCCGGTGCGGTGTTCGTGCCGCTCAACTATCGAGCCAAGCCGCCGGAGCTCGAGTACACGATCGCGACCGCGAAGACGAAGATGATCTTCGTCGGCGACCGTTACGTGGACGTGTTCTCCGAGCTCGCGCCCAGACTCCCATCGATCGCCGAGGTCGTGGCTTACGAGGCGGGGCGCCCGGGCTGGCTGCGCTACGACGAGCTGCTCGAGAACAGCGAGGAGATCGAGGACACCGAGGTCGAGGAGACCGACGTTTCGATCCTCATGTACACCAGCGGGACCACGAGCCTGCCGAAAGGGGTGCTGCTCACGCACGGCGACTTCACGGCCTACGTGACGAATACGACGGAGCTGGCCGACGGCGGTGATCGGGGAACGGCCCTGGTCGCGGTGCCTTTCTATCACATCGCAGGCACGGCGCAGATGATGACGACCATGTGGTCCGGTCGGCGGCTGGTGATCCTCCCGCAGTTCCAGCCGAAGGAATGGCTCGACACGGTGACGCGGGAGCACGTCACGCACGCGATGGTGGTGCCGACGATGCTCAAGCAGATCGTCGATCACCCGGATCTGGACGCGTCGAACCTTTCGACGCTGACGAATCTCTCCTACGGCGGGGCGCAAATGCCGCTGCCCGTGATCCGCCGGGCGATCGACCGCTTGCCGAAGACGATCGGCTTCGTCAATGCCTATGGTCAGACGGAAACCACCTCGACCTTGACGATCCTCGGACCGGAGGATCACCGGCTCGAAGGCGCGCGCGAAGAGGTCGAGAAGAAGGTGCGCCGGCTGGCCTCGATCGGCAAGCCGCTTCCCGACGTGGAGTTCCGCGTTGTCGACGACGACGGGAACCCGCTGCCCGCGGGCGAGGTCGGAGAGATCGTCATCCGCACCGCGCGGATCATGAAGGGTTACGCGACCGAAAGCGGCGCGGCGATGAGTCAGCTCGAAGGAGGGTGGCTCCGCACCCGCGATATGGGCTGGGTCGACGAGGACGGCTACATCTACCTCGCCGGGCGCAAAGACGACATGATCATCCGTGGAGGAGAGAACATCGCGCCGGCGGAGATCGAGGCCGTGCTGCAGAGCCATCCCGAGGTGGAAGAGGTCGCCGTCTTCGGCTTGCCGAGCGAGGAGTGGGGCCAGATCGTCGCTGCCGCCGTGGTGCCGAAGCGCACCGGTACCTTGTCGGCAGAGGATTTGGTGAGCTTCTGCAAGCAGCGGCTGGCCAGCTTCAAGAAGCCCGAGAAGATCGTATTTCTCCCGGAGCTGCCGCGCAATCCGCTCGGCAAGGTGCTGAAGAAGGACTTGAAGCAGCAGCTCGAGGCGTGATGCGTCCAACCCGCGCTGTGGTCGGCTTCGCCCGGCGCGGTCATCTCGCCGAGATCGTTCTCGACCTGCGCGCAAACGGCGCCCGCTTCACCGCCGACTCGGCCGTCGACTTCACGCAAGCGTGCGCGCGCTGCGACGACGCGGGCGTCTGGGTGGTGTCGCTGCGCTCGACCGGACCCGACTTCTGCCTCGGGATCGACGGTGCTCGGGCGCAATGGCCGCCGTTGCCCGCGGCGGACTTCGTCTCCGCGCTCGCCGCGGTGCGCCAGCCCGTGGTGGCCTCCGTCCGTGGACGGGCCGAGGCCGAGGGGTTCGAGCTCGCGCTCGCGGCCGACTTGCGTGTCGTCGAGCGCGGCTCTCGGTTCGCGATGCCGCAGGTGGCGCGCGGAGCGCTGCCCGCGTTCGGCGGCACGCAGCGGTTGCCGCGCGTGATCGGCACAGAGCGGGCGCTGCGAGCGCTGCTGCTCGGCGAGGTCGTTTCGGGGCGTCAGGCCGTGGAGTGGGGCCTCGCTGCCAGGCTCGCGGCGCGCGCGGACGAGGGGGCCAGACGCCTGGCGACGGAGCTCCTCGAGCGCGGCCCGGTCGCGCTCCGTTTCGCCAAGGAAGCCGTGCGGCGCTCGCTGGATCTCACCCTTGACGACGGTGCGCGTTTCGAGCACGACCTCTACGTGCTGCTGGAAACGACGCGCGATCGCGCCGAGGGAGTGCGTGCGTTTCTCGCCAAGCGCAGTCCTACCTTTCGCGGAGAATAGGAGACCGGCATGCCGAACCAACTGGGAAAGATGTACGTATGCGCCAAGTGCGGCGCTCAGGTGATCGTCACCAAGGCCGGCACCGGTTCGCTCGAGTGCTGCGGCCAGCCCATGGAGCAGAAGAAGTAGATGCCGCGGGTTCGCGCGCTCGAGGGCCGCGAGGCGGGCCTGACGACGAGGCTCGTCCAGTCGGTGTTTCGTTTGGCTCTCGGCCGCGAGCTCAACCCCTACAAGGTCGAGGCGCACGCGCCGCGCACCGTGCTCTCGTCGTTCCTGTCGAATACGCTGATGTCGACCGGACGCTGGGCGCTCGGAGCTGACTTCCGTCAGTTGGTGCGCGTGCGCGTTGCGGCTCTCAACGGTTGCCCCTTTTGAATGGACATCAACGCCGCGGTCGGCGGCGAACGAGGTCTGTCGCGCGAGAAGATCGATGCGGCTCTCGGAATCCGCTCGGCGGATGAAGCCGCGCTTTCGACTCGCGAGCGCCTGGCCCTGGAGCACGCCGACCGGGTGAGCGCTACGCCGGTGGACGTTCCGGACGACTTCTTCGCGCGCCTGGCCGCGGAGTTTTCCGAGCGCGAGATCGTCGAGCTGACGGCGACCATCGCGCACGAGAACTACAACTCGAAGTTCAACCGCCCCTTGCGCATCGAGGCGAACCAGTTCTGCACGATTCCCCTGCCGTCGCCGGAGGAGCTGCAAGCGAGGAGGAGCCGATGAGCGACCCGGATGCCATCCATGACCAGCTCGGTGAAGAGATCCTGACCACGCACGAGCGGTTGACGAAGACCATCGCGGCTCGACTTCCCGCCATGCCGCTCGAGGAACGCGAGCGCTATTTCGCGGTGCTCGCGCCGCTGGTCGCCAAGCTCGAAGAGATCGAGAAGCCGCTGCGGCAGGTATTTCGCGAGGCGGTCGCCGAGCTGCTGCCGATCTTCATGCAGAGATTCTCCGCGCGCTGAATCAAAGGTAGAGGGACTCGAGGTCCTTCCAGTCGATCTCGGCGTACGAGTTATAGACGCGATCGGCGGCGGCGAGCGCCTCGGCCCGGCAGGTGTGCGGAAGCGCGACGACGCGCATACCGGCCGCGCGCGCCGCTTCGATGCCCTTCGGAGCGTCCTCGACGACGAGACACTGCCGCGGATCGAGGTCGGCGACTCCCAGCTCGCGAAGCCGCGCACAGGCGAGGCGATATCCTTCGGGATCGGGCTTGCCGCGGCCCACGTTTTCGGCACTCAAGACGAGTCGAAAATAGGGGCGCAGCCCGGTGTCCTCGAGCACGCGGTCGATCTCCACGCGCAACGCACCGCTGACGATGGCGACCGCCGCATGCCCCGCGGCGCGGGCAATGAACGGAGCGACGCCCGGGCACAGCGGCACGCCGTCCGCCATCCTTCGCGCCATGATCTCCGCCTTGCGGCGGAGGAGTGCCGCGACGTCCGCACGGAGATCCCGACGACCGAAATCGTCGAGCATCCGCTCCACGCATTCGGCATCGGTGAGCCCGAGGTACCGCGCATAGTAGAGGGCCTGCGGCAGCGAGACGTGGCGCTCGGCGAGCGTCTCGGCGAACGCAGCGAAGTGGAGGGGCTCGCTCTGCGCGATCGTTCCGTCGAAGTCGAAGAGAATGGCTCGCAGCATGCGCGTGTTGACTTTCGCTTCGGCCGCCTGAACCTTGCACCTCGTGATGACCGACGCCCGTGCGATGCGATGGCCTCCCGGGTGAGCGCGAAGCCTCACGTGACCATCTACACCGACGGGGCATGCTCCGGAAATCCCGGTCCCGGCGGATGGGCCGCGGTGCTACGATACGGTGACCACGAGCGCGAGATCTCGGGCGGCGAGGCTCGCACGACGAATCAGCGCATGGAGCTTCGTGCAGCGGCCGAGGCGCTGCGCGCTCTCGGACGCCCGTGTCACGTGCGGCTTCACAGCGACAGCGCGTATCTCGTGAACTGCTTCCGCCAACGCTGGTACGACAAGTGGATGCACAACGGCTGGGTCAGCCGCGCCAAGTCGCCAGTCGGCAATCGCGACCTGTGGGAGGAGCTCATCCGGCTGAACGGCGTCCATGACATCGAGTGGATCAAGGTGGCCGGGCACTCAGGGGACGAGATGAACGAGCGCTGCGACCTGCTGGCGCGGCGCGCCGCGGAGCGCGCCGCGCGAGGCGACGCTTAGCCCAAGCGAAAAATCTCCGTGAGGTCGCTCGATCCGAAATTCGCGCTGGTCTTGTCGTCGGCGCAGCCCGCACCGTGCTCGCTGGGCGCGCCTCCCCGCACTCCATGGGGCGTCCGTCGCTCCCGTTGGTCCCCATCCAAAGCCTACGTGAAATAGCCGCGGGACTTCGTCCCGCATTCGCGGCGCGGGGCCGAATCGTCGCGTAAACTGTTTCGGCCGCCGACGCCGCCCCGCACGAATCTCGGATCGAGGCTAGGGAACGAGCTTCGCGGAGAGTATCCGCGCGGTGTTGAACACGCGCTGATCCTGGCGCAGCCGGCAGAATCCGGTCAGGTAGCGTCCATCGAAGCTCGACGGCTCGACCACTCGGCGGGTCACACCCTGGAAGCCGTCGTATTCGATCTCCATCGGAATGTGTGCTTCGACCGCGGTGAGCAGCAGGGCGCGGATCTCGGCGCTGTCGCGGGCTTCGGCGGGCGAGTCGCTGGCTCCCTTGGCCGCACTGCCGCGCGCGCGCAGCAGCTTTTCGACGAGCGACTCGAGCTCCCGGGCGCGCTCGGGAGCTCCGGCATCTTCGCGGCGCGTGAGCTCGAGCGCGAGCGTCTCGTCGAGCGCCGCGAGCGCCGAAAGATCGAAATCCGGATCGACTTCGCGCGCCAACTTCGTCGCCGCGCGCACCGCGGCATAGAGCTCTTCGAGCTCGGCGCGGGTGAGCGTGAGCTGAGCGCCGTGGGCAGTCACCTGCACCTTGTCCGTGCCTCCAGACGACACGCTGTAGCCTGCTTTGCGAAGCTCCTTGGCGAGTTGCCCGAGGTCGACGTTGGAAGTGAGCAGCGCGAGCTGGTCGCCGATACGCCGTTGGATGTACGGGGCGAACCGCGGATGCGCTTCGAGCTCGCCGAGCAGGCTGCCCTCGCGGGCCTCGACGTAGGGTCCAGCGATGCCGATGCGCACCTCCCCGTGGCGGCCCTCGCAATCCTCGACGAGCTGGCGCACTGTCGCCGGGACCCCGGTCGCGCTCACCGACTCGAGGAACGCAAGGAGCTGCTCGGCCGAGAATCCGCGATCGAGCGCGTTCATCAACGAGTCCCAGGTGATCGCGAAGGCCGTATAGATGTCGACCGACCGCAGATCGCTAAGCCGAGCGATGTTCAGGTAGATCGTCGGCTCGAGATCGGGGGGAGCCAGGATCTCGAGGTTCGGTTGCACCGTGACGCGCGCCGTGGCTTCTGCGAGCGAGGTGCCGAACGCGTCGATGATCGCCGGCCAATTCTCCGTCAAAACGAGGCGGCCGAGCGGCGTGACGCGGAACGCCTCGTGGTCCGAGGCGGCGGGAGGTCGGCGCAGCACGGGCTCGACGAGGCCGAACCAGGCGAGCGGGCCGCTCAGCATACGGCGCAGCAGCGTCGCCGCCGAGACTCGGCCGCCATGACGCGACATGCCGGCGTCCTCAGCGCCGCGACCGCGGGCTTGGAGGCTGCGATCGAGTCGAGCGAGCAGAACGCCGAGCTCGAGCGGCTCGCCGACGGGCGCACCGAGCAGCTCCTCGCAGAGGCGACGGCGGCGAGCCTCGAGCGAAGGGTCGGCGGAAAGGTACTCTCGGCGCACGAGCGAGAGCACGTCGGGGTCGGCTAGGGACTCGTTCCAAAGCGGCGTGCGCAACCAGAAGTGGTAGACCGATCGTAGCAGCCGCTCCGGCTGCCAAAGCCGCATCAGATTCGGGCGGCTGATCTCCCAACGATCCTCGCCCTCGAACAGCACCCGCCGGTCGATGAGAAAAACACCGAGGAAGCTCGCGTACTCCTCGTCGCTGCGCCGCAGAAACGACGCGATCCGCTGCGTCGTCTTCTTGCCGACGCCGCCGGTCGCGACGCGCTTGGTCGAGCTACGCTCGAAGTGTCCGGCGAACGTCAACAAATCGCGCGCGAGCGTCTCGAA
The DNA here is from genome assembly GCA_040507895.1 of Binatia bacterium. Taxonomy (GTDB): domain Bacteria; phylum Desulfobacterota; class Binatia; order JACPRU01; family JACPRU01; genus JBEVNX01. The sequence goes on from JBEVNX010000241.1 coordinate 21,554, forward strand.
GGCCTCGCTGCGCTGACGGCGCTCGGGTGCGACCGCGACCACGGCAGCCTTGGCGGGAGGCCGGGAGCGGGGGCTCTTGGCGGAGCGCCGCATCGGCTTCAGGCGGTTCCCGCGGTGCGATCCGCCGTAACCTCCGCGGCGTCGGTTGGCGGCGGATTCCAAGCGCGAATCTCGTACTGATATCCCTGTTCGGTGAGGAACCTCTGTCGGTTCTGTGCGAACTCCTGGTCGCGGGTGTCGCGGGTCACAAGCGCGTAGAAGCGCGCCTGATTCGCCTCGGCTTTGGGCCGCAGGATGCGTCCCAGCCGCTGCGCCTCCTCCTGCCGCGACCCGAAGGTCCCCGACACCTGGATCGCGACGTTGGCATCCGGCAGGTCGATCGCGAAGTTCGACACCTTAGAGACGATGAGCAGGTTCAGATCGGACCCACGGAACTTCTCGTACAGCCCGTCTCGCTCGGCTTGCGGCGTCTTGCCCGTGATCAGCGGCGCTTGCGTTTCCGCGGCGATGGCCTCGAGCTGATCGATGTATTGTCCGATGACCAGCACCTTGTCGCCGCGGTGCTCGGCGAGCAACGAGGCGAGGAGCTCGCGCTTCAAGGGATTGGTCGACGAAATGCGAAACTTCGCGCGCGCGTCGGCCACCGCGTACTGACGACGGGATTCGGGTGTCAGCGGGATGCGGATCTCGGTGCAGCGTGCGGTGGCGATCCAGCCCTGCCGCTCCAGATCCTTCCAGGGCACGTCGTAGCGCTTGGGGCCGATCAGCGTGAAGACGTCGTCTTCCCCGCCGTCCTCGCGCACCAGCGTAGCCGTGAGGCCGAGACGCCGACGGGCTTGAAGCTCGGCGGTGGCGCGGAACACCGCGGCCGGCAGCAGATGCACCTCGTCGTAGACGATGAGCCCCCAGTCGCGCTCGGCGAACAGCTTGAAATGCAGGAACTCTTCGCTCTTGCCGCGGCGATAGGTGAGCAGCTGGTAGGTCGAAAGCGTCACCGGACGGATCTCTTTCTCGTGGCCGCTGTACTCGCCGACCTGCTCGGCCGAAAGATCCGTCTTGTCGAGGATCTCGTCGCGCCATTGTCGAAGGGCGCTCACGTTCGCGGTGAGGATCAACGTCTGAGTGCCGAGCTTCGCCATCACGCCGAGGCCGACGATCGTCTTGCCGGCGCCGCAGGGAAGCACGATGACGCCCGAACCGCCCCGATTGGAGCCCTCGGCGTAGAAGAGCCTGACCGCTTCCTCTTGATAGTGGCGCAGCGTGAAGGGACGACCGCCGCGGCTGGCGGCGCGCAGCGCGAGCGCCAACGGGGCTCCGTCGACGTAGCCGGCGAGGTCCTCGACCGGGAATCCCGCCTTGATGAGGGACTGCTTGAGTGCGCCGCGCACGCCAGGCTTCACGGCGAGCGAGCGAGCGTCGAGGCGCGCCTCGATGCAAGGCGCCACCGCTGCAAGCCGCGCGATCTCGTCGAGGAGGTAGTCCTCGTCGGCTTTCAAGACCAGCTGACCGGCTTCCCCGCGCACGAGGCGCAGCTTCCCGTAGCGGCCGACGATGTCTTCGACGTCGAAGCGAACGTTCTGCGGCACCGGATACTTCGACAGCTCGTCGAGCGCGGCGACGATCTGCGCGGCGCCGAGCCCGGAAGCCGCGGCGTTCCACAGCGAGAGGGGCGAGAGCCGATAGGTGTGAATGTGCTCCGGGCTCTTCTCGAGCTCCGCGAAGCGCGCGATGGAGTCGCGAGCTTCTTCATATCGCGGGTGCGCCGTCTCGAGCAGGATCGTCCGATCCGACTGCACGATCAGCGGCCCTTCCAAACGCTCTGCCAATCTACCTCCGGGCGAGAAAGGTCAAACTGAACTTATAGCATTCGGTCGTGAGCGCCTGGAAGAGCGAGCGCCTGCCCGATTCGCGATCGCGCGATAAAAGCGCATCTCGCCGCGTGCTTCGCCCGCGTACGGGGCAGCGAGACGCCGCGGATCCCCGGGGCCGATCGCGTCGTTGACTGGTTTTCCACCAGTCGTTATACGATCGACCTTCCATGAAGACGATCATCGACTCGAAGTCGTGGTGGCGTGGCACTGGCCCCCCAGGAGGAAGATGAAGGAATTCATCCATTCGCTCCTGAGCGAAGCCTTTCGAAAGGCCAAAGAGGGGGGAGAGCTGAAGACATCGGATCTCCCCCCTCTTGCTATCGACGTTCCGAAGGATCCCGCTCACGGAGACCTGGCTTCCAACTTGGCGCTGGTACTCGCGCGCTCGGAGGGTCGGCCTCCGCGGCAAATCGCCGAGATGCTCGCTCGCCGCTTGCCGCAGAGCGAAGACCTCGCCGCCGTCACGGTCGCGGGGCCTGGCTTCTTGAACTTCAAGCTCGCGCCGCGCTTCTGGTGGAGGCGGCTGGCGGAGGTTTGCGCCGAGGGGAGCCGCTTCGGCCGCCGCACGCCGCGGCGCCGCTTGAAGGTGCAGGTCGAGTTCGTCAGCGCCAATCCGACCGGCCCGCTCACCGTCGGCCATGGGCGGAACGCGGTGCTCGGCGATTCGATTGCGAGATTGCTCGAGGCCTGCGGTCACGAGGTGGTGCGCGAGTACTACTTCAACAACGCCGGTCGGCAGATGCTGGTGCTCGGCGAGTCGGTGCGCGCGCGCTATCTCGAGCGCTGCGGCTTACCGTCGAGCTTCCCGCAAGACGGCTACCAAGGGGAGTACATCCGGGAGATCGCGGCCGACCTCGAGGCCAAGCACGGCGCGACGTTGGTGGGCGCCGCCGACCACATGCCGTTCCAGCAACATGCCGAGCGGGCGATCTTCGATGACATCGCCGCCACGCTCGAGCGCATGCGCATCCGCTTCGACGTGCACTTCAACGAAGATTCGCTCTATCGCGACGGATCGATCGACCGCGTTCTCGCCGATCTCCGCGCCGCCGGGGCAGTGTACGACAAGGACGGCGCACAGTGGCTGCGCCTCACGTCGCTCGGCCTGCCCGCGGACAGAGTCATCGTCAAGAGCAGCGGCGAGCCGGCCTATCGGCTTCCCGACATTGCCTACCATCGCAACAAGCTCGAGCGCGGTTTCGACGAGATCGTCGACGTGCTCGGCGCCGACCACATCGCCGAGCATCAAGAGGTGAAGGCGGGATTGCGTGCGCTCGGGCTCGACGATTCCCGAGTCCGCGGCATCATTCACCAATTCGTCACGCTGCTTCGCGCCGGACAACTGGTGAAAATGTCGACGCGGCGGGCCGAATACGTGACGCTCGACGAATTGGTCTCCGAAGTCGGCGCCGACGTGGTGCGCTTCCTGTTTCTGGCGCGCAAGGCGGATACTCACCTGGAGTTCGACCTCGAGCTGGCCAAGAAGCAGTCGATGGAGAACCCCGTCTACTACGTACAGTACGCGCATGCGCGCATCGCCAACATCGTGCGCAAGGCGCAAAGCGAAGGGGTTGACGGGGCCGCGCCCGCGGACGTCGCGTTCCACCGCCTGACGCAGGAGGACGAGCTTACGATCATCCGGCGCCTCGCCGAGTTCCCCGACCTCGTCTCCGAGGCCGCGGCGGAGCTCGAGCCACACCGGGTCACGTTCTATCTGCTCGACCTCGCCGCGGCGTTCCACGGTTACTACAATCGCAAGGAGAACCGAGTCGTGAGCGAGGACCTCGAGTTGACGCGTGCGCGGCTGGCGCTGGTCGGCGGGGTTCGGCAGGTGATCGCCGGTGGGCTCGATCTGCTGGGCGTGAGCGCTCCGGATCGGATGTAGGAGAGACGGGGATGCAAAGGGAAGGTGGCAAGTTCGAGATCTCGGCTCTGGGCGTGCTGTTGCTCGCGGCCGCCACATTGGTGGCGAGCGGTGTGGTGTTCCTCCTCGGCATCTACGTCGGCAAGAGCATCGTCGAGAACCGCATGGCGCTGGACAAACGGGTCGTTCGACTGCCCGTGCCCACTCCGGGCGCCACGGGCAAGAGCGACGAGGTCGACGTGACGTTCTGGGACAAGCTCGCCAAGGGTCAGGGGACGCCCCCTCCGGCTGCCTCGCCGACGGCGACGGCAGTCGAGACGCCGGTACGCGTCGCGCCCGCCGTGGCCACGCAGCCACCGGCTCAACGCCCGACTGAGAAGCCCGTCGAGGCTCCGCCGACTGTCTCACCGGCGCGGCCAGCGCCGCCCGCGCCGCCGGAGGGTGGCGCTTTCCAGATCCAGGTGAACGCGATGGCCGATCGCAGCCGCGCCGACGCGCTGGTCCGCGACCTCAAGGGCCTCGGCTACGACGCGTTCATCTCCGCGGCCCGTGTCGGGGACAAGACGCTGTACCGTGTTCGAGTCGGCGGCCTCGCCTCGGCGGAAGCGGCGAAGCAAGCGGTCACGAGACTGCGTGACCAAGGATACCCGAGCGCGTTCCTGGTGTCGGAGGGCAGCGAGCGGTGAACGCTGCCGCCGGAGCGATCCGGCCGACCTACGAGGACTTCGTGGCGCTGGCGCGGCGGGGCAACGTCGTGCCGATCAGTTGCGAGATCCTCGGCGATCTCGAGACGCCGGTCTCGGCGTTCCTGAAGATCCATCGCGGCCGCTACGGCTTTCTGCTCGAGAGCGTCCAAGGCGGCGAGAAGTGGGGGCGCTACAGCTTTCTCGGGAGCGAGCCCGAGCGCACCTGGACGGCGTGCGGCCACGTCGTGGAAGTGCGAACGCGCGACGGCGCCGTCGAGCGGCACGAGGTGCCGGATGTCCTCGCAGCGCTCCGCGATTGGCTTCATTCGTACCGGCCGGTGACGTCGCCGGGACTGCCCCGGTTCTCTGGAGGCGCGGTCGGCTACCTCGGCTACGATCTCGTGCGAGACCTGGAGCGGCTGCCGGCGCGCGCCCGCGACGATCTGCAGCTGCCGGAGGTCGTGCTGCTGTTGGCGGACCGGCTTCTCGTCTTCGACAACGTCACGCAGAAGATCCAGATCATCGCCAATCTGTTCCTCCAGGAGGGCATGAGCTTACGTGAGATTTACGACGCGGGGGTCGCCGGCATCGAGCAGTGGCTGGCGCGCTTGCGCGGCCCGCTACCGGAACGGGACGCAAGCCGGCGCGCCGCGGCGGCGGAGGATGACGGCGCCTTGCGCTCGAACCTCGAGCAGGCGGAGTACGAGGCGATGGTGAGGCGGGCGAAGGAATACGTTCATGCCGGCGACGTCATCCAGGTCGTGCTCGCGCAGCGGTTCGAGGGCGAGCTCCGCGCCGCGCCGTTCGACGTCTATCGCAGCCTGCGATCGATCAATCCGTCGCCGTACCTCTTCTTTCTGGATCTCGGCGACCTCTCCTTGGCCGGCGCCTCACCGGAGGTGATGGTGCGCGTCGAAGCGGGCGAGGTCACGGTGCGGCCGATCGCCGGCACCCGCCCGCGCGGCACGGTCGAGCGCGACGACCTGGCGCTCGAGCAGGAGCTGCTTAACGACCCGAAGGAGATCGCCGAGCACATCATGCTCGTCGACCTCGGCCGCAACGACGTGGGCCGCGTTGCGGCGATCGGCTCGGTGGAAGTCACCGAGCGGCTGGTCGTCGAACGCTACTCCCACGTCATGCACATCGTTTCGAACGTGCGCGGCCGGCTCGCCCCCGGCCGAGACGCATTCGATGCCTTCCGTTCGACGTTTCCCGCGGGCACGCTCTCGGGCGCGCCCAAGGTGCGCGCCATGGAGATCATCGAAGAGCTCGAACCCGTGCGGCGCGGAGTCTACGGCGGAGCCGTCGGCTACTTCGATTTCTCCGGAAACATGGACACGGGGATCGCCATCCGAACGGTGCTCTTCAAGAACGGGCACGTCTTCGTGCAGACCGGCGCGGGCATCGTCGCGGACTCCGTGCCCGAGCGTGAACACCTCGAGTGCCTGAACAAGGCGAGAGGGATGTTTCAGGCGCTGCGCACCGCCGAGGCGCTGGCGGGTCGATGATCCTGATGATCGACAACTACGACTCGTTCACCTACAACCTCGTGCAGTACTTGGGCGAGCTCGGGGCCGAAGTCGTGGTGCGACGCAACGACGCCATCACGCTAGAGGAAGTCTCGCAGATGAGCCCTGCGGCGGCGGTGATCTCGCCCGGGCCGTGCACTCCCAAGGAAGCCGGGATCTCGCTAGCGCTACTGTCGCGCTTCGCCGGCCGCTTCCCGATGCTCGGGGTCTGCCTCGGCCATCAGTCGATCGGCGCGGCGTTCGGCGCCGAGATCGTCCGCGCCGAGCGCATCATGCACGGCAAGACGTCGCCGATCGAACACGACGGCCGGACGATCTTCGCGGGATTGTCGAACCCGTTCGAGGCTACGCGCTACCACTCCCTGCTCGTGCGTCGCGACACGCTTCCGGGCAGCCTGGAAGTGAGCGCTTGGACTCGGGAGGGCGAGATCATGGGACTGCGCCACCGCGAGCTACCCATCGAGGGGGTGCAGTTTCACCCGGAGTCGATCCTCACCCTGGAAGGCAAGCGTCTGCTCGAGAGCTTCCTCGGGCGCATCGGATGACGATCCGCGAGGCCATCGGCCGACTGCTCGACGGTCAGAGCCTATCCGAGGCGGAGTCTGCCGAAGTCATCGGCTTGGTCATGGATGGCGAGGCGACGCCGGCTCAGATCGGCGCGCTCTTGGTGTTGCTGAGGCGCAAGGGCGAGACCGTCGAGGAGCTTGCCGGCGCGGCGCGGGCGATGCGCGCCAAGGTCACGCGGATCCGCTGCGAAAGCGCGACGGTCCTCGACACCTGCGGGACCGGCGGCGACGGCCGGGGCACCTTCAACGTGTCGACCGCAGCCGGGATCGTGGCCGCCGCCGCCGGATGCACGGTCGCCAAGCACGGCAATCGCGCGATCTCGGGATCGGTCGGCGGCGCGGACGTGCTCGAGCGGCTCGGCGTGCGCATCGATCTCGAGCCCGCCCGCAGCGAGGAGCTGCTGCGCGAAACCGGTTTCGCCTTCTTGTTCGCGCCCCTCTTGCACGGCGCGATGCGGCACGCCGCGGGTCCGCGGCGCGAGATCGGCGTGCGCACCATATTCAACCTCCTCGGCCCGCTGACCAATCCCGCCGGCGCGCGGCATCACCTGCTGGGAGTGTTCGAAGCGAGTTGGGTCGAGCCGCTGGCGCGCGTGCTCGGCCGGCTCGGTTCCGTGCATGCGCTCGTCGTCCACGGCGACGACGGGCTCGACGAGATCACCACCACGGCCGCGACGGAGGTCGCCGAGCTCCGAGCAGGCGAGGTGCGCCAGCTTCGCATCGAGCCCGAAGCGCTCGGGGTGAAGCGCGCAAGGCTCGCCGACCTGCAGGTCGAGAGCGCGCAGCAGAGCGCGGAGGTGATCCGCGGCGTTCTCGACGGCCGGCCGGGGCCGGCGCGCGACATCGTGCTCGTCAATGCGGGCGCTGCGATCTACGCCGCCGATCGCGCGCCGACGCTCGAGGCCGGGATCGAAGCGGCACGGCAAACGGTCGACGACGGCCGCGCGCGCGCCATGCTGGAGCGTGTGGTCCGCGACACCCAGGGCGCGGAGACCCGGGCATGATCCTCGACGACATCGTCCGCGCCAAGCGGGACGAGATCGCGGAGCACCGACGCAAGCGCCCGCTCGAAGCGCTTGCTGACGCCGCGATCTACCGCGCTCCGCGCCGCAGCTTCGCCGCCGCGCTGGCCGTACCCGGACGAGCGATCATTGCCGAGGTGAAGAAGGCCTCTCCGTCGCGCGGCGTCATCCGTGCGGAGTTCGACGCGGTGAAGATCGCACGAGACTACGCCGAAGCCGGCGCGCGCGCGATCTCCGTGCTCACGGACGCGCCTTTCTTCCAGGGGAGCCTTGCCTATCTCGAGGCGATTCGGCACGTCGTCGATCGGCCGCTCTTGCGGAAGGACTTTCTCCTCGAGCCCTACCAGCTCCACGAGGCGCGCGCATTCGGCGCCGATGCGGTGCTGCTGATCACGGCGATTCTCTCGGACGGCGCGCTGCGCGACATGGCCGCTCAGGCCGAAGCGCTCGGCCTCGATGCCCTGGTCGAGGTGCACTCGCAGGGCGAGCTGGAGCGAGCGACACGGTGCGGAGCGCGGCTCCTCGGCATCAACAACCGCGATCTGCGGACGTTCGTCACGCGCCTCGAGGTCTCGGAGTCGCTCGCGCCGCTGGCTCCTCGGGACGCCATGTTGGTCGCCGAGAGCGGCCTCAAGACGATCGCTGACCTAGAGCGCCTCGAAGCGGCCGGAGTGCGTGCCTTCCTGATCGGCGAAAGCCTGATGGCCGCGACCGATCCGGGTGCGGCCCTGCGCGAGCTGCTCGGCGGGTCGACGTGAGCGTGAAGGTCAAGATCTGCGGTGTGACGACCGTCGAGGACGCTCGCGCGTGCGTGGAGGCCGGCGCAGATGCAATCGGGCTCAATTTCTGGGCCGGCTCGAAGCGCTACGTCGAGGTCTCGCGTGCGGCCGCGATCGCGCGGGCGTTGCCGGGGGTCCTCAAAGTAGGGGTGTTCGTCGATGCGAAGCGAGACGAGATCGAAGGAATCATCGACGCCGTCGGCCTCGACGCCATCCAGCTGCACGGAGACGAGAGCCCCGAGGATTGTTGCGGCTTCGCCGTGCAAGTGATCAAGGCGATCTCGATGCGGCCCGGCAGCGAGCCGGCGGCGACGATCGCCGAGCGCTATGGCGCCGACTTCATCCTGCTCGATACCGACGCGGGCGCGCAGCATGGCGGCAGCGGGCGAAGCTTCGACTGGCGCCGCGCCGTCGGCGTGGCGCCGGGCAGACTGTTCTTGGCGGGCGGGCTGCGACCCGACAACGTCGCCGAGGCCGTACGGGCGGCCGACCCGTACGGCGTCGATACCGCCAGCGGCGTCGAGAGCTCTCCTGGCCGCAAGGACGCCGAGCTCGTGAGGGAGTTCATTCGCAATGCCAAGCATCCCTGACCGAAGCGGGCACTACGGTCAGTTCGGCGGGCGCTACGTCTCCGAGACCCTGATGCCAGCGCTTCTCGAGCTAGAAGCCGCCTACCGCCAGTGGCGGCGCGAACGCACGTTCCAAGCCGAGCTACGCCACCGCTTGAAGCAGTACGTCGGCCGCCCCACGCCCCTCTACTTCGCCGAGAACCTGACCCGGCGCCTCGGTGGAGCGCGCGTCTACGTCAAGCGCGAGGATCTCTGCCATACCGGCGCGCACAAGATTAACAACACGATCGGCCAAGGGTTGCTCGCCGAGCGCATGGGTAAGCGCCGCATCATCGCCGAGACGGGCGCGGGTCAGCATGGCGTGGCAACGGCGACGGTGGCGGCGCTGTTCGGCCTGCGGTGCGAGATCTTCATGGGCCGTGAAGACGTGCACCGCCAGTCGCTCAACGTCTTTCGGATGAAGCTCCTTGGTGCCAACGTGAGAGTCGTGGAGTCGGGCACGCGGACGCTGAAGGATGCGATGAACGAGGCGCTGCGCGACTGGATCGGCACGGTCGCGGATACGTTCTACTGCATCGGCTCGGTGGCTGGGCCGCACCCCTATCCGCAGATCGTCCGCGACTTCCAGTCGGTGATCGGCATCGAGACCCGCCGCCAGGTGCTCGCCGCGGAAGGCCGCCTACCGGACGCACTGGTCGCATGCGTCGGCGGCGGAAGCAATGCAATGGGTCTGTTCCATCCATTCCTGGACGACGCGTCCGTCGCGATGTACGGGGTCGAGGCGGCAGGGCGAGGCCTCGACAGCGGCGAGCACGCCGCCACGCTGGCGCGAGGCCAAGTCGGCGTGCTGCACGGCAGCAAGACCTACCTGCTGCAGGACGAGCTGGGGCAGATTCGCAGCACTCACTCGATCTCCGCCGGTCTTGACTACCCCGGCGTGGGACCCGAGCACAGTTATCTCAAAGAGGCGGGGCGGGTGCGGTACGTCGCGGCGGACGACGACGAGGCGATCGCCGGGCTGCGACTCCTCATTGAGACCGAGGGCATCATAGCCGCGCTAGAAAGCGCTCACGCCGTCGCCTTCGTGGCGCGCCTGGCGCCGACGCTCGACAAGGACAAGGTGGTGGTCGTCAATCTTTCCGGTCGAGGCGACAAGGACATGGCGACGGTCGCGACGCACCTCGGAGTGACACTGTGAGACGCAACAGGCCGTCGGCGGGGCGAGTCGCTCGCGCGTTCGCAGGCCTACGGAGGCGCGGCGAGGCGGGGTTCGTGCCCTTCGTCACGTTCGGCGATCCCGAGCCCGGCCTGAGCTTGGCGCTCCTCGAGTCGCTCTCCCGCGCCGGAGCGGATCTCATCGAGCTCGGCGTGCCGTTCAGCGATCCGATGGCCGACGGCCCCGTTCTGCAACGCGCCGCGGAGCGTGCGCTCTCCGCCGGAGCGACGCTGCGCGGCTGTCTCGACACCGTCGCCGATTTCCGTCGGGTCTCGGACGTGCCGATCGTGCTGTTCGGCTACTACAATCCCATCTTCCGCTACGGCTCCGAGCGATTCGCTAGCGACGCCCGAGCCGCGGGCGTGGACGGCATTCTGTGCATCGACTTGCCGCCCGAGGAATCCGGCGAACTCGATCGAGCGAGCCGCCGCGACGGGCTCGACCTCATCTACTTGCTGGCGCCGACGAGCACGCTCGCTCGCATGCGCCGCGTCTTGTCCCGTGCTCGCGGCTTCGTGTACTTCGTCGCAGTGACCGGCGTGACCGGAGTGCGGGCGGCGCTACCCGAGAACCTGGAGAGGCTCGTCGGCTCGGTGAAGCGCTTGACGCCCTTGCCGGTCGGCGTCGGCTTCGGTATCTCGACGCCGGAGCAAGCAGCGCGCGTGGCGACGTTCGCCGACGCGGTGATCGTCGGCAGCGCCATCGCTAGCGTCATCGAAGAGCGTGCGACCGAGCGTGATGTGACCGCCGCCGTCGAAGCGTTCGCCGCTTCGCTGGCCGCGGCGGTGCACGGCGCGCGCGCCGCGGGCGCGGAGGAGCAGCGGTGAGTCCGCAGGCTCGCAAATCGCGACCGGCGGGCGCTGGGCCCGCGGACCACCCCTGGGTCAAGTGCCCCGGTTGTCAGGACATTCTGTTCCGCAAGGAAATCGAGCGCCGCCTGAACGTATGCCCGAAGTGCGGCTACCATCTGCGGCTCACGGTCGACCAACGGCTCATGCTGCTCGTCGATCGCGGCTCCTTCGAAGAGACCGATGCGGACCTCACGGCGGCTGATCCGCTCGGCTTTCGCGACTCGCTGCCGTACCGACAGCGAATCGTGGAGGCTCGCGCCCGGAGCGGGCGCAACGAAGCCTTGGTGACCGGGTGTTGCACGATCGAGGGCCGCCGTGTCGCCCTCGGCGTATTCGACTTCGGCTTCCTCGGCGGCAGCATGGGCTCGGCAGTCGGCGAGAAGCTGACGCGCTTGGCGGAGCGAGCGCTCGCGGAACGCCTGCCTCTGATCGTGGTGTCGGCGTCGGGTGGAGCGCGCATGCAGGAGGGCATCCTGTCGCTCATGCAGATGGCGAAGGTGAGCGCCGCACTGGAGCGGCTGCGCGAGCAGGGGGTTCCCTATATCTCCGTGCTGACCGATCCGACGACGGGCGGCGTGGCGGCGTCGCTGGCGATGCTCGGCGACCTCAACGTGGCGGAGCCGGGAGCGCTCATCGGCTTCGCGGGCCCTCGGGTCATCGAGCAGACGATCGGCCACACCTTGCCCGAGGGGTTCCAGACCTCTGAATTCCTGCTCGCCCACGGCATGCTCGATCTCGTGGTGGAACGTCGCGCGGTCAAGTCGACGCTCGCGAAGCTCGTAGCCTGGATGACCTGAAGCGGTCGTCGACGGCGCGCTTCGATGACCTACGAGGAGACCCTCGCCTGGCTCTACCATCTCGAGGTGAGCCGCGGCTGGGACCTGAAGCTCGAGTCGGTACGCGACGCCCTGGTCCGGCTCGGTTCGCCGGAGCAGGCGTTCCCCGCGCTCCACGTCGCCGGAACCAACGGCAAGGGATCGACCGCGGCCTTCGCCCACAGCGTTTTCACCCAGGGCGGCCTTCGCGCGGGCCTGTTCACGTCGCCGCACTTGAGCGATTTCCGTGAGCGGATCCGCGTCGGCGACGAAATGGTCAGCCGCGAGACGGTGGTCGATCTCGCGGAGGAAATCCACGGCCGGCTCGCCGGATCGCATCTGGAGCTCACGTTCTTCGAGTTCACGACCGTCATGGCTTTCCTCCACTTCGCGCGCGAGCGCGTGGACGTCGGCGTCGTTGAAGTCGGGCTCGGCGGCAGGCTCGATGCGACCAACGTGGTCGTTCCCCACGCCGCTGTCGTGACGACGATCGGATTCGACCACGAACGGTATCTCGGCTCGACTCTCGCGGCGATCGCCGGCGAGAAGGCGGGGATCTTCAAGCCCGGGGTGCCGGCGGTGGTCGGGCGCGTCGCCGGCGAAGCGCTCGACGTGCTCGTCCAGGTCGCTGCCGAGCGAGGAAGCCCGCTGCGGCTGCTCGGGCGCGATTTTTACGCCGAGGTCGGCGATTCGGGATTCGACTATCGTGGAAGCCGGACGGTTCGCCGGCTTCGTCCGGGGCTATCCGGTCGCTTCCAGATCGACAATGCGGCGGTGGCTTTGGCGGCGCTCGAGGCGGGAGGCTGGCTCGCGGGGATTGGAGACGAGGCCGTACGTGCGGGCGTCGGCGGCGTGCGCTGGCCGGGCCGCCTCGAGGTGCTTGTCGAGCGTCCTCGTGTGATCGTCGACGGGGCACACAATCCGGCCGGAGTGGAGGCGTTGGTGAGCGAGCTCGCGCCTCTCTCGGCCGGCCGCCCGGTGCATCTCGTGTTCGGGGTGCTCGCCGACAAGCGCTGGCCGGAGATGGCCGAGCGTCTCGCCGGCGTGGTCACCGACGTCGCCCTCGTGCCGGTTCGCGAGCGACGCTCCGTAGCGCCCGCTCGTGTCGCCGAAGTGTTTCGCAGGCTCGTGCCAACACGCATCGAAGCGAGCGCGACCGCGGCGGTTGACTCGCTGCTCGCCGATCCCGCCTACGCGAGCGACGTCGTACTGATCGCCGGATCGCTGTTTCTGGTCGGCGAAGTGCGCGCGCACCTTCTCGGGGCGGTGCGATAACTTCCCTTGCGCACGAGCTTCGTGGTACACGCGCCGGACTCGTCGGCCCACCATGGATGCCCGTTTGCGTTCTTCGCTCCTGATCGCCGCCACGTTGGCAACGACCGTTCTGCTTGGAGCGCCCCGCGCGGGGAACGCCGCGGAGCCGTCGCCGTTCGGAGACCTGCAAATTCGCTCGGCGCCTGAAGAAACCGAGATCTCACTCGAGCTTCGCTCGCCGGTCAGCCCGGAGGATCGCACGCAGCGCAGGCCGGGACTTTCCGCCTCGGGCGCCGCGGCGAAGGTCGGCGCGCCGCGGCGAGCGGCGGCCGAGACACCTCAAGCGGAGGAGACGCCCTCGCCGACACCCGAGGGGTCGCCGGGCGAGGCGCAAGCGGCCGCCACGCCGACACCCACTCCGCGCCTGCGCGCGCAGTCCGGCGCGCTCACCACGACGGAGATCCACCTCTTCTTCCCCGGCGCCACCATTCCGCGCGCGCGGATGATCACGGTCGACGACCGCATCGTCCAGGAAGCCCGCCTCTTTCCCGACGAGGGCGGCGTCAGCATGACGGTGGTCGCTCGCCGTCCGATCTACTACGTCGTCTCGCGCGGTGCCGACAAGCTGAACATCCTCGTCGAGCCGGGCACGCTGCTCGCTGCCGAACCGACGGGCCCCACGGTGGAGCGTACTCCCGTCCTCACCGGGAAGCAGCGCCCGCCGCGTCCCGGCACCGGTGTCGCCGGAGCCGTGCAAGGCGCCGAGCTGGTCCCCAAGGTCACGATGCAACCGCTGCGCAAAGAGGAGGGGCTCACCATCGACGCCGAGCACCTATCCGCCGACGAAGAGAAGAACGAGATTGTCGCGCAGGGCCACGTGACGATCGCGCGCGCGAGCTCGCTGTTGACGGCCGATGAGGTGCGTATCAACCGCGATACGCAGGTCGGCGTGGCCAACGGCAACGTGCAATTCACCGACCCTCAGGGGTCGATCCAAGCGGATTCGTTCAGTG
>JBEVNX010000246.1:0-9296 GCA_040507895.1 Binatia bacterium
TCGGAGCTCGAGTGGACGGCAGATGCGGTCGCGCGCATTCTTCGCGTGCCCGCCGGATTCATGCGTAACCGCACGCAGCAGCGGATCGAAGATCTCGCCCGGGAGCACGGCCGCATCAGCGTCGATCTCGCGCTCGTCGAGGAGGGAATCGAGCACGGGCGCAAGCTCATGGAAGAGATGATCCAGGGCTACAAGCAAAACCCTGCGCCGGCGCGAGAAGCGGTGATGCCGGAGCCCCCGGCCGAGCGGCGAGAGAACGAGCTGCCGCTCAACGAGGTCGGCATCATGGCGGTGATGGAGGTGCGGAGGCTCGGAGACACCGGCAAGTGACGTGAGCGAGGGGCCGTATCCGCGACCCCTCGCGCTACCGTCTCCATGGCGAGCTATCGCTTCTGCCGCACCGACGACATCGCGCTGCTGGTCGACGCCTATAACGCCTGCCGCAGCGCGAGCTGCTTCGAGCCCGCGCTGACGGTCGAGGACTTCAAGCGTGACGCCCGGGACATCGGCTTGTGGGCGAGCAGCTGCATGCTCGCCTTCGAGGGCGCGGCCCCGATCGCCGTCCTGCTCGGCGCCAAGCAAGGCGACTCCAACCTGGTCCATCGCATCGCCGTGAGCGCCGGCCACGAGCGGCTCGGTCACGGGCGACACCTCGTCGATTCTCTCCGGCAGAAAGTGGCCATTCTCGGTCCGCCGCGCCTCATCGCGGAGGTTCCCGCCGGGAACGACGGTGCGTGCCGCTTCTTCGAGCGTTGCGGGTTTTCACCGTTCGCACGCTACGCCGACTTCGCCGCCGATGCCGTCGCGGTGGCCGACCTCGGCCAGGCGAGCCTGGTCTCGCCGGCAACGCTCGAGGAGCTGCTCGATGCAGGCGCCTTGGATGCTTCCCCGCCTCTCGCCTGGGAGCGCTCCGTTCACTCGATCAAGAACCGCAGGCGCGAGATCGAGGGCCTGGCGATCGCCTCCGACGAGCGACTCGAGGCCATGCTGCTGTTTCGCTCGGTCGCGAGCGGCGAGGAGATCCTGCGGATCCGTGCGTCGCGACCGGAGCCGCTCGCGGCGCTCGTCGCAGCCTTGCAACGTCGAGCGCCCCGGCCGATCGCGATTCCGAAGGTCTCTCCCGCCGAAGTCGACTTCGGCATACTGGAGGCCCTGGGCTTTGGCCGCCGGAGCGAGTACATCGGCTTCGTGGCGGACCTCGCCGCCTGACCCGGACATGAAGGGCTATTTCGACATCGCCGGCGACGGCGGCTCGAACGTCGAGGCGCAGGTCCTCGCCAAGCGCTCGCGCATTGCCGCGAGCCTCGGGGCCGTGCGGCGGATGCTCGCGATCGGATCCGGAAAGGGTGGCGTCGGCAAGAGCACGCTCACCATGCAGCTCGCCTGCGCACTCCGCGCCGGCGGCGCTCGGGTAGCGATCCTCGACGCCGACTTGAACGGCCCGAGCCAGGCTCGCATGGCGGGCCTCGGCGTTGCGTCGCTGGTGCCGGGCGAGGACGGCCTCTTGCTGCCGCGCACGGCGTCGGGCATCGGCGTGGTCTCGATGGGGCTCGTCGTACCGGAGTCGCAGGCGCTCGACTTCGACAGCGTCGCGGACGGCGACGCCTACGTGTGGCGCGCAACGCGCGAGTTCGCGCTGCTCGGCGACCTGCTCGCGGGAATCGCCTGGGGAGCGCTCGACTACCTGCTCGTCGACTTGCCTCCCGGAGCCGAACGCATCCCCCAGTACGCGGAGTTCCTCGGCCCCGCGACGGCGATCGTGCTCGTGACGATCCCATCGGACCTGTCGCGCGGCGTGGTCTCGCGCTCGATCGCGGCGCTCGCCAAAGCGCCGAACCGGGTCATCGGCTACGTCGAGAACATGAAGGGCTACCACTGCCGCGATTGCGGCTCGATCCGTCCGCTGTTCGCGGAATCGAACTCGATCGATCTCGGCATCCCCTGCATCGGCACCGTGCCGTTCGACCCCGATCTAGCCGCCGCGTGCGATCGCGGCGAGCCGTTGCCCGCCGACGACGGCGGCCCGACTTGGCGGGCCGTCGGCGATGTGGCGCGGCGCATCCGTCACACATTGGAGGCCTCATGAAGTTTCTCTGCGTTCTGTGCGATCAACCGATGAAGCTCGTCGAGGTCGCTCCGCCAGACCGCGGCGCGTTGTCGGTCGTCTACGAATGCCCGGAGTGCGCTCATCGCATCGCCATGCTCACCAACCCCCTCGAGACGCAGATGGTGCAGTCTCTCGGGGTTCAGATCGGTCCGGGCGGGGAGAAGACGGAATCGAAGTGTCCATTCTCCGCGATGCTGCCGGGGACGTCCGGGGAGACGGCGTCCGGCGGGCAGTCCGAGATGCAGTGGTCGGGCCAGGCGCTCGAGCGGCTGGGTCGCGTGCCGGAGTTCGTGCGGCCGATGGCTCGCGCGGGCATCGAGCGCTTCGCGCGCGAGAACGGCTTTCGCGAGGTCGACGAGCAGGTGCTCGACCGCGCCAAGAGCTTCTTCGGGATGTGAGACGGATGGATCTCGCCGGCACGAGCTCGTTCGCTCGTCCATACGTCATCTCCTGGAACTTGACGTACCGCTGTAATTTGGCGTGCGAGCACTGCTACCTCGACGCCGGCTCGAGACCCGAGATCGAAAGTGAAGCGTTCGCCGACCGCAGCGAGCTCCCCACCGACGGTTGTCTGCGCGTCGTCGACGAGATCGCGGCGTTCGCCCCCGATTGTCTGCTCATCCTCACCGGCGGCGAGCCGCTGCTGCGCCGCGATATCGTCGAGATCGTTCGCTACGCGGCCACTAAGGGCTTGTGGGTGGTCGTCGGCACCAACGGCGTGAAGATCACCGACAACCTCGCCGCGATCCTCAAGCGCGAGGGGGTGCGCGGGCTGTCGCTGTCGCTCGACGCGCTGGACGAGGCGCGGCACGACGCCTTTCGCCGCGTGCGCGGCGCCTGGCGCAACACGGTGGACGGCGCGAAGATCCTCGCTCGCGCGGGGTTGCCGTTCATCGTCCAGACGACGGTGGCGCGCCACAACGTGGCGGAGCTCGGCGCGATCGCCGCCTTCGCGCACGGCGAGCTCGGCGCGACGGTCTGGAACCTCTATTTCCTGGTGCCGACCGGGCGCGGTGCGCACGTCTCCGACCTCGACGCCGCCGACTACGACCGCGTGCTCGCCGAGCTCCGCGACATCCACCGGCGCTATGCCGGGAAGATGCTCGTCAACGCCAAGTGCGCGCCGCACTACGTGCGACTGCTCCAGGGCGAGGATGGGGCGGCCGTCTACTCCAAGACCTACGGGGGCGGAGCGGGCGGCTGCCCCGCGGGGACCCACTACATGGGCATCCGGCCGAACGGCGACGTCACTCCGTGCCCCTATCTGCCGCTGTTCGCCGGGAACCTGCGCGAGGAGCGGCTCACGGATCTGTGGCGGTCCTCGGAGCTCTTCGTGAAGATCCGCGAGCGGTCGCGGCTCGGCGGCCGATGCGGGGAGTGCGAACTCGCGGCGTCGTGCGGCGGCTGCCGCGCGCGCGCCTTCGGCATGACGGGCGACGTGCTCGCGGAAGATCCGCTCTGCACTCACACGCCCGGGACCTTCGCGAGGCCGACGCCGGCCACGGTCGAATACGGCGAAGCGGCGGAGACGACGCTTTCTTGGGACCCCGCAGCGAGCGAGCGGATGAAGCAGATCCCGGCCTTCGTGCGCGGCATGGTCGTTCGCCGCGTCGAAGCGTATTGCCGCGAGCGGCGGCTGGCGCGCGTCACGGAGGAAGTCCTGGGCGAGATCCGGGCGAAGATGCCCACACCGAAGCTTTTCGCTGCGAACAGAGGTTGAACGAGCGCAAGCGTGGCGGGGAGGCAGCTCATCCACCGAGCGCGCGTCTCGGCTCCGGCCGAACAGTCATTGCAAAGAACCTTGATCCAGTCGCGCTTGACGATCCCGGTCCACTACGACTTCGCCTCGACGATCTGCTGCGTCGCGCACCGGGTGCTGGAACGCATGCGCAACGATCTCGACGCCCTGGGCGTAGTGCTGGAATGGCGGCCGCTCGACCTCGTCGGCCTCACCGGATGGCGGCGCGGCACGGTGGTGGAAGGGCCGCGGCGCGAGAACGCGCTGCGAGTCGCCGCGGAGCTCGAAGTGGCGCTGAGTATGCCGGCCGTATGGCTCGATTCGCGCCCGGCACATTTGGTGGCACTCGAGCTCGCGGGCACGTCCCACGAGGCGGCGTGGCGCGAGCGCGTGTGGAGCGCGGTGTTCGAGGAGGGCCGCGACATCGGCGCTGCGGGCGAGGTCGAGCGGCTCGCGGACGACCTCGGCCTCGCGTCGAGGCTACCCAACCTTCACGACTTCTCGCGTCTCGACGCGGTGACCGAGGCCGCGCGAGAAGCCGAGGTCACCGGCGTGCCGACGTTCCACGTCGGCTTCCCGCTCGGCGGCATCCAGGAGCCGGCGACGATGCTTCTGCTGTTCCAGCGCTGGGTCGACAAGCAGGCCCGGCGTCGCGACTGATTCAGGCGAGCGCGACGCACTCGATCTCGATGTCGAACTCCATCGGCCACGAGCCGACAGCCACGAACGTGCGCGCGGGCGGATCGACCGGAAAAAACCGCGCGTACGCGCGATTGATCGTCGCGTAGTGCGCCGCGTTGGCGGCGTAGACCGTCACCTTCACTACCTTGTCGAGCGACGATCCGGCGGCCTCGAGCGCGGCCTTGACGTTCTCGAGGCATGCCTCGGTTTGCGCGGCCATGTCGCCGCGCACCATGCCCCCGGTGGCGCGGTCGATCGGCGGCATGCCCGAGACGAACACGAAGCCGTTCGCCTTGACGGCTGCCGAGAGCGGTACCTTGGCCTTTTCGATCGCTTCGGAGATCGGGGATACGCGCACGGTCTCTTTGTTCGCCATCTTCGATTCTCCTTTCTCTGAACTCAGAGTCTGTGAATCAGACTCTCAAGCCACCACGCCTCGCTCGCGCAGCGCCGCCGCTTCCGCGGGCGAGTAGCCGAGCTCGGCGAGGATCTCGTCGGTGTGCTCGCCGAGCGCGGGCGAGTGGCGGCGCAGGGCCGGGTCCATTTCCGAGAACGCGAGCGGCATGCCCAGCACCGGGACGTTGCCGAGCTTCGGATGCTGCATGCGGCGCATCAACGGACGCGATAGGGTCTGCGCGTCGCCGAGCACTTGATCGACTCGGTTCACGGGCGCCGCCGGCGCCCCGGCTTTGTCGAGGCGATCGAGCAGATCGGCGCGGTCGAAGCCGCGGACCGCCTCCTCGACGAGGCGGTCGAGCGCGTCGCGGTGCCGTACCCGCTCGAGGTTGGTCGCGAAGCGCGGATCCGACAGAAGCGCCTCGAGCCCTATGGCACCGGCGAGGCGGCGCCACAGGCGGTCGTTGGCGCCCGCCACGAACACCCACTGGCCGTCGCGACAGCGGTAGTTCCGGTAGGGCGCGAGCGAGGGATGGGCGGAGCCGAGGGCGCGCGGTACCTCGCCGGTCAACAGGTACGACTCCGCATGATAGTTGAGGAGGCCGACGGCGGTCTCGAGCAGCGAGCCGTCCACCCGCTGCCCCCTTCCCGTCTGCTCGCGCTGGCGCAGAGCCGCCAGCACGCCGAGCGCGCATAGGATGCCTGTCGTGAGATCGACGAAGGACAAGCCGCAGCGCACGGGCTCGCCCCCCGGCTCGCCGGTGATCGACATGACCCCGCCGAACGCCTGTATCACGGCTTCGTAGCCGGCTTCGTTGGCGCGCGGACCCGTGCGGCCGAAGGCCGACACCGAGCAGTAGACGAGCTTCGGATTGAGCTCGCGGAGCGTGTCGTAGCCGAGCCCGAACTCCTCCATCGCGCCGGTGCGGAAGTTCTCCACCAGAACGTCCGCGCCGCAAGCGAGGCGCTGGACGACCTCGCCGCCCTCGCGGCTCTTGAGGTCGACGGCGATCGCCCGCTTGTTGCGATTGTTGACGACGTAGCCGGAGGATTCCCCCTGTCGCTGTGGCGCCCACGTGCGCGCCTCGTCGCCGCCGGCGGGGTCCTCGACTTTGACGACGTCGGCGCCGAGATCACCGAGCAGTGCTGCGGCGAACGGTGCGGCCAGCACACGCGACAGATCGACGACGCGCACGCCGTCGAGCGGCAAGCCGGTCAAGAGAGCGCCTTGCGAAACGCGGGCCGCGACTCGAGCCGGCCGAGATAGGCGCTCAGGTTCGCGAAGCGCTCCTCGAGGGAGTTCAACCGCCGCGCGATGTGAAGCGTCACGCCCATCATGATGTCCGCCGCCGAGAAGTCGGGACCGAGAAGGTAGGGCTTCCCCTCGAGCGCCTTCTCGACGACCGCGAAGGTCGCGCCGAGCCGTCCGCGCGCGTCCTCGACCACGGCGGGAATACGCTCGGGTTCGGGCTTGAACAGCGTGTGGCGAACGATGTCGCCGATCGGCGGCAGCGCCGTCGCCTCCGAGAAGTACACCCACTGGAGGAACGCCGCGCGCCCGGCCGTGCCCGGCGCCGGAGCGAGCCGGCCCTGCCCGTACTTCTCCAGGACGTATTCGAGGATCGCTCCCGATTCGATCATGACCACGTCGTCATCCTCGATCGCCGGCACCTTGCCGTAGGGGGTGGCCTGCGCGAACGGCATCTTGCCGGGCGTGAACTTCACGAGCGAGAGCTCGTAAGGGATGCCGAGCTCCTCGAGGAGCCAGTAGATGCGGATCGAGCGGGTGAGCGGTGCATGGTAGAGCTTGATCATCGAGTCCTCCTTCAAGGCGCCATGAATTCGAGCATCAAGTCGATCTGCGCCTCGAGCATCGGTTTGCCGAAATGGACAGTACAGCCGCGCTCGCGGGCGGCAGCGAGAAACGGCGTCGCCTCGTCGGAAATGACGATCTCGGCGGCGACGGCGCCAGGGTCGAGCGTGCGCGCGTCGAGCGGCAGCGCATCGCCCTCGCGCATTCCGAGCGACGTGCCGTTGATGACCAGGTCGTGGCTGCTCGCATCCGTTCCACCGACGCAGACGACGAGCCGCGGCCAGCCTCGCCGCACGCGAGCCGCGAGCGCGTGCGCCTTGTCCACCGTGCGATTATGGATGGTGAGGGCCGCGGCGCCGAACTTGCCCATCGCGAAGGCGATCGCCGAGGCTGCCCCGCCTGCGCCTGCGAGGAACACCCGTCGCCCCTCGACCTCGTGGCCTGCGCGGCGCAGGCCGGCGACGAAGCCTTCGCCGTCGTACATCGTGCCGACGAGCCTGCCGTCGGCGTCCCGGCGGATGACGTTGCAGGCGCCGACCTCGCGCGCCTGCGGCGTCGCTTCGTCGACAAGCGAGAGGGCCCGGGACTTGTGGGGCATGCTCACCACGGCGCCCTTGAAGTTTCCGACCAGGCGAAGAGCGGCGACGACGCGGCCGAGTCCTTCGGGCGGGACGCGGAGCGGGACCAGCACGGCGTCGAGGCCGCGCGCCGCCAGGGCGGCATTGACCAGCCCCGGCGCGCGCGCCTGCGCGACGGGGTCGGCAAGGATGGCGAGCAGCGCCGTGCGGCCGGTGATCTCCATGCCGCGATCACTTCTAGAACGGCGCGACGTCGACACCCTCCCACACGACCGTGCGCCGAATCGCCCTCTCCCGCACCGCGGCGAGCGCCCGTAGATCGGGATCGTCTCGGTAGCGGGTGAACGATTCCCGGTCGGGAAAGGTGACGACGTGCATCTCGTGAGGCTCCGACGCGCCGTCCGAAGCCGGAAACGAGATCCGCCGCTCGATGCGGCCGCCGTACCGGCCCATGGAGCGGGCGGCGGCCGACTCGAAGCACTCGAAGTCGTCTCTCCCGTCGGGATCGACGAACAGCAGAACGACGAGGGTCAGCTTAGCGGGCACGGCTGGGTTCCGTAGGTCGGCGTAGGCTTACGGTAGCCGTCTCTCGCGGTCAACGAGCGCCTCGACGCAAAAACGCTTCACCGTCGAGCGGAGCCTACCCCCAGGCCGCATCCTCTTCGCTGCTCTTCGCCTTCTTCACCTCGGAATCCATCCAGGCCTGGAACTGCTCGGGGGTGTCGATCGTCACGTAGCCGCGCATGCGGTAGTGCCCGAGCCCGCAGAGCTGCGCACACGAGATCTCGTAGCTCCACTTGTCGTCTTTCTTCTGCTTTTTCATATCGTCGCTGGTCACGGTGGGAATGAACCAGACGGGCGTCGACATGCCCGGAATCGCATCCTGCTTCACGCGCATCTCCTGGAGCGCGAAGCTATGGATCACGTCGAGGCTCGAGAGGTGAATGATCGCCGATTTGCCGACCGGTAGATGCAGCTGGTTGACGGTCACCACGTCGTCGGCCGCCGCCGGGTCCTTGCGGTCGAGGCCGATCGGATTCGATTGCGCGTCGACGAGCTTGTGATCGGTCTTGCCGAACTTCCCGTCCGGGCCGGGATAGTGGATGTTCCACGCGAACTGCTGGCCGATCACGCGCACCTCCGTCGACTCGCTCTCCGCCGGGAATTCGTTCACGCGCTCGGCCCAAAGCGGGATCGAGAAACCGAGCAGCAGGACCGCCTCCGCGATGATCACGCCGACCTCGACGTAGGTCGAGGCGTGGTTCTGCACGCCGTCCGGATTCGCCTTCGGGTTGTTCTTGGCGCTGAAGCGCACGAGCGCGATTACGAAATAGATGCTCCAGCCTACGAAGAGGACAAGCATCAGCACGTGCACCCACAGGGTCATGCGATCAAGCGCGCCCCCGTGAGCCGATGCCAATGCCGGAAGGTAGAGCAACTTCTCGACCATCTAGACTCCCTTCTTCACCAGACGGAGAGCGGGACGCGGCACGGGATCGGGGAAGCCGCGCGCTCGTCGACGCAGATAGACCAAGAAGAAGACCCCGAAGCCCGCCTCGACGAGCACGATGACGGCGAGCAGGAACCACACGCCCATCTCCGCGCTCTTGGTGATCGGCGAATTCGGGTCGCCGAAGCAGATCTGGCAGGCAGCCGCCGGCGCGGCCATCCAGCCGGCTGCCACAACCGAGCCCCCGATCGACGCCAGCAATCGGCTCGAGAATCTCATACGATGCCCTTCATCTTTCTCAGGAACCAGTTCCCGTAGACGGCGAGCCCGACGCCCGTGGCGAACGAGCCGGCGCCGACCGCGAGATACCCGCCTCCGCCCTGGTTGCGGAACATCCACACGCACCATGCCCCGAAACCGAGCGCCAGTGCGATCGCCATCGAGATGAACAGCAGATGGATGTTCTTGAGGCCCATCGGATGCTCACGGCGCGCCCTCTCAGATGTGGACGTGGTCCAGATTGGTCAGGATCG
>JBEVNX010000010.1:0-11211 GCA_040507895.1 Binatia bacterium
CTCGAACGCCGCTTCCAGCCGGTGTTCGTGGATCAGCCGAGCGTGGAGGAGACGATCTCCATCCTGCGCGGCTTACGCGAGCGTTACGAAGTTCATCACGGCGTTCGCATCAAAGACGCAGCGCTCGTCTCCGCCGCGGTGCTGTCGAACCGCTACATCACCGACCGCTTCTTGCCCGACAAGGCGATCGACCTCGTCGACGAAGCGGGTGCAAAGCTGCGCACCGAGATGGATTCGATGCCGACCGAGCTCGACGAAGTTTCGCGAAAGGTCATGCAGCTCGAGATCGAGCGCGAGGCGTTGCGCAAAGAGACCGACCAGGCATCGAAGGAGCGGCTGGCCAAGCTCGAGAAAGAGCTCGCGGATTTGAAGGAACAATCGCAGGGGTTACGCGCCAAGTGGGAAGCCGAGAAGGGCCTCGTCGCCCAAATCCGCGACATTCGCCGCCAGATCGAAGAACAGAAGGTCGAGATGGAGAAGGCCGAGCGCGCTTACGACCTCAATCGGGTTGCCGAAATCAAGTATGGGCGCATCGTCGAGCTCGAGAAGCAGCTCGCGGACGGGGAAACGCGCCTCCACCAACAGGGGACAGCGCTCCTCAAGGAAGAGGTCACCGAGCAGGACATCGCAGAGGTGGTCGGTCGATGGACCGGGATCCCGGTTTCGAAGCTTCTCGAGGGAGAGAAGCAGAAGCTACTGGGACTCGGCGAGCGCTTGCACGAGCGCGTGGTTGGGCAAGAGGAAGCCATTCAGGCCGTGTCGGATGCCGTCATCCGTGCGCGATCGGGCCTCAAGGACCCGAACCGGCCGATCGGATCGTTCATCTTCCTCGGGCCTACGGGCGTGGGAAAGACCGAAGTCGCCCGCGCGCTCGCCGAGGCGCTGTTCGACAACGAAGCGGCGATGGTGCGCATCGACATGTCCGAATACATGGAGAAGCACACGGTGTCGCGCTTGGTGGGCGCGCCACCCGGATACGTCGGCTACGACGAAGGCGGCCAGCTCACGGAAGCAGTGCGTCGCCGTCCCTACTGCGTGATTCTCTTCGACGAGATTGAGAAGGCGCATCACGATGTGTTCAACGTGCTGCTGCAGATTCTCGACGACGGGCGATTGACCGATGGGCATGGTCGGACGGTCGACTTCAAGAACACGATCGTGATCATGACGTCGAACATCGGCAGCCAAACGATCCTCGGTTACCGAGGAGGCTCGGATGCGGACGCTTACGAGCAAATGAAGCGCGAGGTGTTGGACGCGCTGCGCGTGCAATTCCGTCCGGAGTTCTTGAACCGCGTCGACGAGACCGTCGTGTTCCGCGGGCTGTCGCGCGAAGACCTGCGTCGTATCATCGAGATCCAACTCGAGCGGCTACGCAGCCGTCTGGCCGAGCGCCATATCGAGCTCGTGCTGTCCGAGTCGGCCAAGGACCACCTGGCCGCTACGGGGTACGACCCGGTCTACGGCGCGCGTCCGCTCAAACGCGTGCTGCAGCGCGAGGTGGAGACGGCACTGGCGCGGAAGATCCTGTCCGGCGACCTGCCCGACAACTCTCGCGTCGAGATTGGCGTGAGCGGCGGCGAGCTTTCGTTCGATGTCGCCCCGCTGGCACAAGCGGCGTGACGGTTAGGCGTCGCCGCGCACGCGCTCCACGCTCGCGCGCATCTCGGGGTGCCGGTCGAGGCGTTGGCGGTAGACCTCGTACCGCTCGAGGATGCGATTGACGTAGTCCACCGCTTGCCGTCCGTGCGCAAAACCAAGGCGCGTGCGTGCGTGGAAGCGGGGGTCTTCGAGCAGCGGCAGGGTCTCTTCGACACCGCGCCGCCACGTCTGTGCGTTCAGGCCGAGCTCTCGGGCCAGATCCTGACCGTCGAAGACGTGACCGGAGCCGAGGAAGTACGCCGCGAGCACGAGCGCAAGCCGATCGCTGGATTCGGCCTCGCGGAATTGGTTGGACAAACGACGAAGATAGAGAACGCCGGCGCGGATGTTCGCCTCGGGATGGGTGGCGTTCGCCACTCCGACCTCGGCTGATACCCCGGGCATGAGTTGCATTAGTCCCTGCGCGCCGGCCACGCTCACGGCCCTTTCTTCGAAGCTCGATTCCTGGAAGATCAGAGCCGCGACGAGCCGCCAATCGAATCCAGCAGCGCGGGCGTACTTGGCGATCGTCGGCGCATAGCGGCTGATTCGCCGTGCCTTGGGAAGCTCCGGCTCGACCGGTTCGTCATCGGCGCGTGACCGGTCGCAGTACAGGGGAAGGACGTTCTCTCCCATGCCTGTATCGGCGATTCGACGAGAGGCCCCGCTCAGAAGTTGAGCCAAGGGCAGGCTATCCTCGCGAAGAAAGGCGGTGACCCGACCACTCTCGCCGGCCGAGGGCTCGGGACAGGGGTCTGTGGAGACCATCCCCGCCCTCGTTGCGAAATCCGCCGGCAGCACCGCGAGATCGACCATTCCCGCCTCGAGTTGCTGGGCCGCGTCGACCGGGGTGCCCAGGACCCGGGTCTGGAGCACGACGCCCAGATCGCTTGCGAAGCGGCGAAGGAGGTCGTAATCAGATTCGGAGGAGCCCGCCGATTCGGTGAAGCTTCTCAGGGAGTCTCGACTGATCGAGAACCGCAGGACACCCCTCGCGCCTAGCCCTTCGGGCGAGACGGGGCGCCGGAAGGGGAATTCCGGAGGTGCGGCACTCTCACGGCTGGCAGGTTGTCCTAGCAGGACAGGGGACGCCAGGACCGTGAGGGCGGTGATCCTGGAGAGCAACTTCATGGTCCGCTCTCGGCCACAGCGGACTAGAGCATCTTCGAACGAGTGTTTCAAGAAGTATAACGAAACAACAAATTCCTAGAACATGGATGCCAGGGACAAGATCCTCGAGACGGCGACCAAACTGTTCTCCACCCAGGGGTACGGGAGCACGTCTCTTTCGCAGGTGGCCAAGGAAGCGAGGGTCAGCAAGGCGCTTATCTTCTGGCACTTCGAGAACAAAGAGAGGCTCTTTCAGAGCGCGCTCCAGCGCTCGCTTGAGCCATATTTCGTCAACGTTGTCGGCCAGTTGGATGGCCTCGACGAGTCCGGGCAGATCAACCGACTGATCGACCTGTTCTATGAGTTCGTTGGCGAGCACATGCAATCGATACGCTTCGTCTTGAGCCTCATCCTGCGCGAAGAGAAGCAACCAGACGATCCCGTGGCGCGCGTCGCAGAGCTCTTCCGGATATTTCGGAACCTGCTGATCGACATCCTCGAAAGCGGCCGGCACAAGGGTGTGTTTCGCACGGACATCGATCCAGCAGGCGAAGCCTCGCTCATCATGTGCGCACTAGCCGGAGCGCTCGTTCAGCGCTTCATCGACAGCGACTTCTCGGGCGAGAGCGAAAACGTGGTCGCGCACCTGAAGCGCGC
This sequence comes from Binatia bacterium, assembly GCA_040507895.1. Lineage (GTDB taxonomy): Bacteria > Desulfobacterota > Binatia > JACPRU01 > JACPRU01 > JBEVNX01. Next base: position 3,409 of record JBEVNX010000010.1, read on the forward strand.
CCTCCTCGAGCGTCTGCGGGCCCCCGCATCATGAACCGCTTGCACGACCCGGCCGGGTGGGGGGCGATCGGTGTGATCATCTCGATGTTGATCGTGCTGGCTCTGGCCATGTTGTACTTGAAAGGCTCTGGACCTGGGTCGCCTCAGGGGGGACCTCCGACGGCGGCGCTCGAAGCCACCAAGCGACGAGCGCAGGAGTTCCAAGAGCAGCAGAGAAAACACCTCGAAGAGCTGCAGCAGCAGCTTGCCGAGTGATCTAGACAGCTGCTGCCAGAGTGGCTACAGGTCCTGGCGACGGAGAGGATCGAACGACCGCTCTTCGGACATGCTCGGAGAGAGGAAAGTCCGGACTCCCAAGGACAGGATGGCCGTTAACGACGGCCCCGAGAGATCGGGGGAAAGTGCCACAGAAAACAGACCGCCTCCGGCTTCTCCCTAAGAGCAGTCGGCGGCAAGGGTGAAACGGCGAGGTAAGAGCTCGCCCCATCCCGGCGTGAGCCGGGATGCGGACAAACCCCATCCGGAGCAAGACCAAATAGGAGGACCCTCTCGCCGATGGCGTCAGCCGCCGGTGGGCCGGGCCGTCCTTCCTGGACGGGTCCTCGGGTAGGGTCGCACGATCCCGCCGGCAACGGCGGGGCCAGAAGAATGGTCGTTGCCCTCGGGTCGTTACCCGGGGGAACAGAATCCGGCTTACCGATCCTCTCCGTCGCTTCAGTGACGCCGTTTTGTTGCGGCGCCCCAACTTCAGTTTTCGCCTTTTTTTCGCGCCGCGCCGACCGCGGTCTAAGCCCCCGGCGTTAGGGATTTTTCATGGCTGCAGCTCACTGAATATAAAGCGATTCTGCCTTGACTTGCGCAAATGCCGGGGCCTATAAGAGGCATGGAGTGGTATGAAATGGAGTAAAGTGGGATTGAGTCCGTGTTCAGCGGCAACTACCACCATGTGATTGACTCGAAGGGGCGCATCAGCGTTCCGTCCTCGTTTCGCGAGCTCGTGCAAGCATCGGGAAGTGCTGCGGTGTTTCTAGCACCCCACCCGTTGAGCCCCCCGCGCCTCGTCGAAGCATACCCGGTTGAGGCGTGGCTCGAGCTCAAGGAGAAGCTGCTACGACTCAACCGATTCGATCCGAACGTGTTGAAGCTCGAAACCTTCTTCATCGGCTCGGCGCATCGCTGTGACATCGACAACCAGGGTCGCATCTTGATTCCCACGAAGCTGCGCGAGTGGGCCGCGCTCGCAAAGGACGTCGTCTTCAGCGGAGCGACCGACCGCTTCCGCATCTACGATCGCCAAGCATGGGAGCAGGCGCTCGCCGATGCCGAGGCGGCATTCAAGGCGAATCCAGAGCTGCTCTCCCGGCTCGATCTGTGAACGGGATGTCGCAAGCCGAACGGCATGACAAAGCCCCCGCCGGCGCCTGTCACGTTCCGGTGATGCTGCACGAGGCCTTGGCATTGCTCCGACCGTGCCCCGGGGGGCGTTACGTGGACGGGACGCTCGGTGGTGGTGGACACGCCGAAGCGGTCCTCGAAGCCTCCGCGCCCGACGGCCAATTGCTCGGCATAGATCGAGACGAGGAGGCGCGACGACGCGCCTCGCGGCGCCTCGCACGCTTCGCGCCGCGCGTGCACATCGTGGCTGCGCGCTTCGACCAACTCGGCGAGTGTCTAGAGCAGCTCGGGTGGGGCGGGGTCGACGGCATACTCCTCGATCTCGGCATCTCGTCGTTTCAACTCGACGAAGCCGAGCGTGGATTCGCGTTCACGCGTGAGGGCCCGCTCGACATGCGCATGGATCGCAGCGCGTCGATTCCCCTCGCCGCATGGCTCCATGCCGTGAGCGAGGCGGAGCTGCGTCGCGTCTTGCGACAATATGGCGAGGAGCCGCAAGCGAGACGAATCGCGCGCGCCATCGTCGCGGCCGAGCGACGCGGCGAGCTTCGCGACACCGCAGCTCTCGCCGCCCTCGTCGCCCGCGTGGTTGGGCGCTCGCCAGGCCACCATCCCGCCACGCGGACTTTCCAGGCGCTACGGATCGCGGTCAACGGCGAGCTCGAGAGCCTCGAGCGGTTCCTCGCCGACGCCTACCGCTTGCTCCGACCCGGTGGACGTCTCGTCGCGCTCGCCTACCATTCCCTGGAGGATCGTCTGGTCAAACAAGCGTTCCGTTTGTGGGGACGCTCGTGCCTCTGCCCGAGCTCGATGCCCGTCTGTCGCTGCAACTGGTCTCGGAAGTCGACGTTGCTCACACCGCGCCCGCTGCGTCCCAGCGGAGCGGAAGTGGCCGGCAACCCGCGCGCGCGTAGTGCCCGATTGCGCGCGGTCGAGAGGCTCGCTGCGTGAAGCTCCAGCACTGGACGTTCGCTCGCCCGTCGCGTGTTGCCCTCGCCTGGGTGGCCGCGCTGATGGGTGCCGGGGCGTTGCAAGTGTGGCTGCACCTGCAGGCGACGGAGGTGGGTTACCAGTTGAGCGCGCTCCACAAGCTGATCGACCGGCTGGCCGCGGAAGGCAGTGATCTCGAGGTAGAGCTGGCGACGATGAAGTCCCCGACCTCGCTCGATGCCGTCGCGCGGGCCCGGCTCGGCCTACGACCACCGCGCGACGGCCAGATCGTAGGGTTGCCGTGAACGCACATCAACGGCGCCCGGTACGCCTCGGCACTGCCAGTGTTGTGATCGGAGCTGTGCTCGCGGTCGTGGCGCTACGACTCTGTCAGCTGGCGCTCGTCGACGGCCATCGCTTGGCGAGCCTCGCTCGCCGCCAACATTCGGAAACCGAGCAGCTGACACCCCTTCGCGGCGCCATTCTCGATCGCTTCGGAGACCCTCTGGCGCTGTCGACTCGCGCCGACTCCGTGTTCGTACGCCCCTCCAAGCTCCCTGGCGACGGCTCCGAAGCGGCGGTTGCGCGCGAGCTACGCATCTCGCGCGGGCAATGGCTCCGCAAGGTCTCGAGCACGTCGCCGTTCACCTGGATCAAGAGGCAGGCGAACCCGGTCGACCTCGACAGGCTGCGTGCACTGAACATTCCGGGTGTTGGCACCGTGCCGGAGGTCCGTCGGTTCTATCCGCACGGCCGCATGGCGGCGTCGGTCATCGGATTCGCCGGTATCGATTCGCAAGGTCTCGAGGGCATCGAGCTCGCGTATGACGGGTATCTGCGCGGACCGACGGGGGAGATGGCGGTGGAGCGCGACGCACGGGGCCGGAAGTTCCTCGCGGCGGGCATCGACGGAGACCGTGCGCGCCAAGGCGCGAACGTCGTGCTCACGCTCGATTCCTCGCTGCAATACGCGGCCGAGAGCGAGCTCGACCGCCGGGTTGCCGAGACTCGCGCAAAGGGTGGGCTCGTCTTGATGCTCGACCCTCGTCGCGGGGAGATTCTCGCGCTGGCGCAAAATCCGTCCTTTGACCCGAACGCGCGCGGCGGAGTCGACGCTGAAGTACGGCGCAATCGCGCCGTTGCCGATGCCTACGAGCCCGGTTCGACGATGAAGGCCCTGCTGGCGTCGGCGGCGCTGGACCAGCGCGCCGTCAGTGCCAGCGACCGCTTCTTCTGCGAGGACGGCCACTATCGCTACGCCGGGCATACGATCCACGACCACCACGGTTACGGCGTGCTCTCGGTCGCGCAGATTCTGCAGGTCTCGAGCAACGTCGGTGCGACCAAGATCGCCGAGCGGCTCGGCGCGAAGAGCTACTACCAAGCATTGCGTTCCTTCGGACTCGGATCCGCCACGGGGGTCGATCTCGCTGGGGAGCAGGCGGGGATCCTGCGCCCGTTGTCCGCGTGGAAGTCGATCGATCTGGCCACCGCGAGCTTCGGCCACGGGCTGGCCGTGACGCCGCTGCAGCTCGCGGCGGCATACGGCGCCATCGCCAACGGCGGAATCCTCATGCGGCCCTACATCGTCAAGCGAGTCGTCGACGACGGCGGTGAGGTCGTTCTCGAGAACCAACCCACCGTCTTGCGCCGCGTGGTGAGCCAAGCGACAGCCCGTCAGGTGACGCAGATTCTCGAAGGCGTGGTCGCACCCAAGGGCACGGCGCCGCTGGCATCGGTGCCAGGGCTGAAGATCGCCGGTAAGACGGGCACTGCACAGAAGGTCGACTTCGTGCACGGCGGTTACTCGCGAGGTCGTATCGCCTCGTTCGTCGGTTATTTTCCGGCCGACGACCCACAGCTAGTCATGCTGGTGATCATCGACGAGCCGCAGACGACGATCTGGGGCGGCACCGCGGCCGCGCCCGTCTTCCGCTCGATTGCGCTGGCTGCGGCAGAGCGGTTGAGCATTCCCGTCGAGCCGCCGGTCGACGACGAGCTCGCTGCCTCGGTGCAGCAGCAAGGGAATTCTGCGCCCGCCACGGCGACGAGCCCGCCCGCGAGCTTCCTCGGCCTGTCGCTTCGCGAAGCTCTCGAGCGCGCGCGGGCGCTCGGCGTGACCGTCGACGTGGTGGGCAGCGGATACGTCGTTCATCAGGACCCCCGGTCCGGAGCACCAATGGGCGCGGATCAGCCGATTCGGCTGCAGCTCGATGCCTCGGGCGAGCCGCTCGGATGATGACGCTACGCGAGCTGATCGAAGGGCTTCGTAGCCCCGCCGGACCGGTGCACGGCGACGCCGGCATCGCGATCGATTCGCTGGCAACCGATTCGCGAGCCGTCAAGAAGGGGGCGCTGTTCTTCGCCTTACGCGGGCGCAAGACGGACGGCCGAAGATTCGTCGCCGAAGCCCTCGGGCGAGGCGCGTCGGCAGTGGCGGCGCCTGACGCGACCGATTTGCCCCACGCGTCGGTCCCCTTTGTCGCCTTGCCCACGATCGAGCCATCGATGAGCGAGATGGCGGCGCGCTTCTACGGCCACCCGAGCCGCCGCCTCTCGCTCGTCGGCGTGACGGGGACGAACGGCAAGACGACCGTGACCCATCTGCTCGAGGCGATCTGGAAGAGCGCAGGCTTTTGCCCCGCGCTCATCGGCACGATCTACTACAGGCTCGGCGACCGCAGCTGGCCGGCGCCCTTCACCACGCCGCCCGCGGTGGACCTGCAGCGGCTCCTCTCCGAAATGCTCGAATCGGGAGCGACGCACGTGGCGATGGAAGTATCCTCCCACGCGCTTGCACTGGGTCGCGTCGACGATTGCGATTGGGACGGCGCGTTGTTCACCAATCTGACGCGCGACCATCTCGATTTTCACCCCGACATCGAGAGCTATTTTGCGGCCAAGCGACGCCTGTTCGCGGAGCTTCTCCCGCGCTCGGCCAAGGCGAACCGCTTCGCCGTGCTGAACCGTGACGATCCCTACGGTCGGCAACTAATCGACGTCGCTGGCGGACGCGTAGTGACGTTTGGCTGGGGCGACGACGCCGACGTAGCCACGCTCCAAGTCGAGCGCTCGCTCGGGGGCTTGCGCGGCGAGATCCGCATCCGCGGCGAGCGCGTGACGGTCGAATCCGTGCTGGTCGGTGACGCGCATCTCGAGAACATCCTCGCCGCGGTCGCTGCGGCGTGGGCGCAGGGAATCCCGCTCGGCGCGATTGCCGACGGGATCCGCGCTTGTCGCGGCGTCGCCGGGCGCATGGAGCGAGTCGACGAGGGCGCTCCCTTTGCGGTCTTGATCGACTACGCGCACACGCCGGACGCCCTGGAGCGCGCGGTGCGAGGGTTGCGGAGCCTCACCGCGGGTCGGTTGATCGTCGTCTTCGGCTGTGGCGGTGATCGCGATCGCGGCAAGCGCCCGTTGATGGGCGAGGCGGCCGCGCGTATCGCGGACGTCGTGATTGCCACCTCGGACAACCCGCGAACTGAAGACCCGCTGCGTATCCTACACGAAATCGAGCGCGGCATCGTCGAGGCCGGCCTCGATCCGATCCAGGAGAGCTCGGCGCGCCGCGAAGGGGCGAGCGGATACCTGGTGATGCCCGATCGTCGCCGGGCCATTCACTTCGCTATCGAGATCGCGCGGCCGAGCGACGTGGTGTTGATCGCTGGCAAAGGCCACGAGACGTATCAAATCGTCGGCTCCGAGCGCCTCCCGTTCGACGATCGAGAGCAAGCTCGCCAAGTCCTGCGCGAGGTGCACGGCTCGTGAGCTGGACGCTGCCAGAGATTCTTTCCGCCACTGGGGGCGAGCTGCTGCGTTGGGGTCCGGGGCCGTTTTCCGGGTTCTCGACCGACAGTCGAACGCTGGTAGCGGGCGAGGTATTCGTGGCGTTGCCTGGGCCACGCTTCGACGGTCACGAGTTCTTGGTCGACGTGGCCGAGCGCGGGGCATCGGCGGCGATCGCCTCGAGCGGCGAGCTCCCGGGCTCGGGCGCGTACGTTCGCGTCGCTGACGGCGTCCGTGCGCTCGGTGATCTCGCCGCTGCCCGTCGCCGCGGGCTACCGGTGCGTGTCGTCGGCGTGACGGGCAGCAACGGCAAAACCACGACCAAGGAGATGATCGCCGCGGTGCTCGCCGCCGGCGGCGCCAACGTGGCGAAGAGCCGCGGCACCGAAAACAATCTCGTCGGCTTGCCGCAGACCCTGCTCCGACTTTCAGGAGAAGAGGATTTCGCGGTCCTCGAGATGGGGATGAACCATCCCGGAGAGATCTGGCGGCTGGCCGAGATCGCGCGTCCGGACGTCGGCGTGATCACCAACGTCGGCCCCGCCCATCTCGAGAACCTGGGATCGCTGGCGAACGTCGCGGCAGCGAAGGAGGAGCTCGCTCTGGCCCTCGCTCCGCATGCCACGTTGGTCATCAATGGAGCCGATCCACGGCTCGTCGACATCGGTCAGCGCTTTCCCGGTCGCACGATCGTGGCCGGCGGTTCCGGCCCCATCCGCGCGGTGTCGTCATCGGCTTCGCTACGAGGCCAGCGTGTCGAGGTCGACGTCGAGGGGGAGCGGAAATCAATCGAGATCGCCATGCGAGGCGCCCACAACGTACAGAACGCCGTTCTGGCCTTGGCCGCCGGCGTCGCGCTTGGATTGCCGCTCGACGTGGCTGTCGATGGACTCCATCGTTTCACACCACCGCCGATGCGGCTCGAAGTGGTCGACCTCCCGAGCGGCGCGCGCGTGCTGAACGACGCCTACAACGCCAATCCAGCCTCGATGGTAGCGGCGCTCGCGGCGCTGGCGGCCGAGCCGGGGCGTCGTCGCATCGCCGTACTCGGCGAGATGTGGGAGCTCGGGGACGGCGCCGGCCGATATCACCGTGAAGTCGGCCGTGCCGCTGGCGCCCTCGGCATCGATCGGCTCGTCGCCGTCGGCCGCCATGCCGATGAGATGGCCGACGGCGCCGCCGAGGCGGGCCTCAGGGCCGGGGCAGTGGAGCGCGCCGCGAGCACGACCGAAGCCAGCCAGTGGCTCGCGGGCCGGCTGGGCGCAGGCGACGTTGTGCTCGTGAAGGGTTCGCGCGCCGCTCACATGGAAGAAATCGTCCAAGCGCTGCGGAGCCGAGGCTGAATGCTCTACACCATACTGTACTCGCTCCACGGCACGTACTCGGCGCTGAACGTGATGAAGTACATCACGTTTCGCACTCTCTGCGCGGCGATTCTCGCCTTTCTTCTCGCCTTTCTATTCGGCCCCTCGCTGATCCGCAAGTTGGTTGCCCTCCAGGTCGGGCAGCAGATTCGCGCGGATGGGCCGGCGAGCCACCAGACGAAGGCGGGCACGCCAACGATGGGCGGCACGCTGATCCTGTTCTCGCTCGTGTCGTCGACGATTCTGCTCGCGGATCTCAGCAATGGCTACGTGTGGCTGGTTCTCGGGGTCACCATGGGATTTGCGGCGATCGGGTTCGTGGACGACT
>JBEVNX010000011.1:0-5694 GCA_040507895.1 Binatia bacterium
CGGGGGACAACGTGTCGATGGAGATCGCGCTGATCACGCCGATTGCGATGGACGAGGGGTTGCGCTTCGCCATCCGCGAGGGCGGCCGCACCGTCGGCGCCGGCGTCGTCACCAAGATCAACGAGTGACCGGGCGCCGACGATGAACGAGAAGATCCGCATCCGTCTCAAGGCGTACGATCACCGGCTGCTCGATCAGTCGGTGAAGGAGATCGTCGAGACGGTGAAGCGCACCGGCGGCCGCGTGGCGGGGCCCATTCCGCTACCGACCCGGATGGAGCGCTTCACAGTCAACCGCTCTCCGCACGTCGACAAGAAGTCGCGCGAGCAATTCGAGATGCGAACCCACAAGCGGCTGCTCGACATCCTCGAGCCGACGCAGCAGACGATCGACGCGCTCGGCAAGCTCGATCTCGCGGCGGGCGTGGACGTCGAGATCAAGCTGCAATGAACGCACCGGATCGGGCAACGAGCGGGACGGGCAAGTTGGGCATATCGGCGAAGTTGGGATTGATCGGAAAGAAGCTCGGCATGACCCAGATCTTTGTGAAGGGCGGCGCTCTGGTCCCCGTCACGGTGATCCAGGCGGGACCCTGCGCGGTCGTGCAGAAGCGCACCGAGGACAAGGACGGGTATTTCGCGGTCCAGCTCGGCTTCGCCGAGACTAAGGCTCAACGGCTTAGTAAAGCGGGCCGCGAGCACCGTAAGAAGGCTGGAAAGATGGTCGGGGTGCTGCGCGAGTTCCGCGCCGGCGCGGAGCTCGAGGTGGGCGCCGAGGTGAAGGTGGCGGATCTCTTCAAGGAGGGCGATCTCGTCGACGTCACCGGCGTCACCAAAGGACGCGGCTATCAAGGCGTGATCAAGCGGCATCATTTCAGCGGCTTCCCCGCGACCCACGGCACTCATGAATACTTCCGCCACGGCGGATCGATCGGAAACCGCACGCATCCCGGGCGCGTGTTCAAGAACAAGCGCATGGCGGGTCAGATGGGCGCCGAGCGTGTGACCACCCAGAATCTGGCGGTCGTCGGCGTCCGCGCTGACGACAACGTCCTGTTGGTTCGCGGCGCGGTTCCCGGTGGGCGCAACGGAATTCTCTTCATCCGTCCGGCGGTGAAGTCGCAGGGGGCGAGCCGTGAGTGAGAGTCTGCGCGTTCCGGTGTACTCCCAGGCGAAGCAAGCCGTCGGCGAAGTCGAGCTGTCGAGCGCGGTTTTCGGTCAGCCTCTGCGCTCGCACCTCCTCTACGAGGCCGTGAAGATGCAGCAGGCCAATCGTCGCAGCGGTACGCACGCGACCAAGACTCGCGCCTTCGTGCGCGGCGGCGGCAAGAAGCCTTGGCGGCAGAAGGGCACCGGTCGCGCGCGTCAAGGCAGCACGCGCGCGGCGCAATGGGTGGGCGGCGCGACGGTCTTCGGGCCCCAGCCGCGCGACTACTTCTACCGCATGCCCTACGAGGCGCGGCGCCAGGCGCTGTGCGTGGCGTTGTCGGTCAAGAACCGCGAGCAGGGCGTCCTGGTCGTCGATCGCCTCGAGATCGCCAGCGGCAAGACGCGCGATATGGCGAAGGCGATCGACTCGCTCGGCGTGAAATCCGCGCTCGTCGTCCTCGCCGCCTCCGACTCGAACCTCGAGCGCGCGGCGCGCAATCTCGCCCACGTCAAGGTCATCCGGTTCCACGGACTCAACGTCTACGACGTGCTCGCCCACGAGCACGTGATCTTCCTACGCGAGGCTCTTGAAGGGCTCGAGAAGCGGTTGTCGGTATGAGCCATCCGCTCGAAGTGCTGGTCGCGCCCCTGATCACCGAAAAAGGCACGCTGGTGAACGAGACGTCCAACCAGGTCGTTTTCCGTGTGCGCCGCTCCGCGAACAAGGAAGAGATCCGCAGGGCCGTCGAGAGCTTTTTCAAGGTGAAGGTTGAAAGCGTTCACACCGTGAACCTGCTCGGCAAGCGTCGCCGCACGGCGAAATCGATTGGCAAGCGGCCGGATTGGAAGAAGGCGTACGTCACGCTCGCCGCGGGGCAGACGATCGACTTCTTCGAGGGGGCGTGATCGAGGATGGCGCTCAAGACCTACAAGCCGACTTCGAAGGGCCGCCGGTTCATGACCGGCTACGATTTCGCCGAGATCACGCGGCGCGAGCCCGAGCGGAGCCTCGTCGAGCCGCGCCGCAAGACTGGAGGGCGAAACAACCAGGGCCGCATGACCATGCGGCACATCGGCGGCGGCCACAAGCAGCACTACCGGATCATCGACTTCAAGCGCGACAAGGACGGCATCCCCGGGCGCGTCGCGTCGATCGAGTACGATCCGAACCGCTCCGCGCGCATCGCGTTGCTCCACTACCGGGATGGCGAGAAGCGCTACATCCTCGCGCCCGTCGGCTGCAGGGTCGGCGACGAGGTGGTGTCCGGAATCGGGTCCGACATCAAGCCGGGCAACGCGATGCCTCTAGGGCAAATCCCGCTCGGTACGGTCGTGCACAACGTGGAGCTGAGGGCGGGGAAAGGCGCGCAGCTCGCGCGCAGTGCGGGCGCAGGCATCCAGCTGATGGCGAAGGAGGGCGACTACGCGCTGCTCAAGATGCCCTCCGGCGAGCTGCGGCGCGTGCGGATCGAATGCCGTGCGACCATCGGGCAGGTCGGCAATCTCGATCATGAAAACGTCTCGATCGGAAAAGCAGGGCGCACCCGCTGGCTCGGCAAGCGCTCGAGCGTCCGAGGTGTCGCGATGAATCCCGTAGACCACCCCCATGGCGGCGGAGAGGGCCGGTCGAAGGGGAATCATCCCCAGACCCCTTGGGGCGTGCCCACCAAGGGCTACAAGACGCGGCACAACAAGCGAACGCAGAAGGACATCGTCACCCGGCGAGGACGCAGATAAAGGACGCACGGTCATGGCGCGCTCGATCAAAAAAGGCCCGTTCATCGACGGCCATCTGTTGAAGAAGGTGCAGGCGCTCAACGAAGCGAATCAGAAGAGCGTGGTGAAAACCTGGTCGCGGCGCTCCACGATCATCCCGGACATGATCGGGCACACCTTCGCCGTCCACAACGGGCGCAAGTTCATTCCCGTGTACGTCACCGAGAACATGATCGGCCACAAGCTCGGCGAGTTCTCGCCGACGCGAACGTTCCACGGGCATTCCGGCGACCGCAAGGTGGAAGTTCGGTCGACCGCGGCGCCGGTTCCGACTGCGGCGGGCGCGCCGGCAGCCGTCGCGCCGGCCGCACCGAAAGTGTGATCCGGATGGAAGCCAAGTCGATCGGCAGGTTCGTGCGGATCTCGCCTCAGAAGGTTCGCTTGGTGTGCGACCAGATCCGCGGCAAGCGAGTCGAGGAGGCGCTGTCGGTGCTCGAGTTCACCCCGCGCAAGGGTGCGAAGCTGGTCGCCAAGGTGCTGCGGTCGGGGATCGCCAACGCGGAGAACAACAAGAACCTCGACGTGGACACGCTGTTCGTGAAGCGCATCGAGGTCGGCCCGGGCCCGACTCTGAAACGCTTCTTGCCGCGTGCGCAGGGGCGCGCGACGCCGCTGCTGAAGCGAACGAGTCACATCACGATCGTGCTCGACCAGAAAGGCGCGGAGTAGGACATGGGACAGAAGACGCATCCCAAGGGCTTCCGTCTCGGCGTGATCGAGAACTGGGATTCGCGGTGGTTCGCCAAGCGCGACTACTCGGAGATACTCCACGAGGACATTCGCCTGCGGAACTTCATCAAGAAGCGCCTCTATCACGCGGGCATCTCGAAGGTGGAGATCGAGCGCGCGGCCAACAAGGCGAAGATCAACATCTATACGGCTCGCCCGGGCATCGTGATCGGCAAGAAGGGCGCCGAGATCGAAAAGCTCAAGCAAGAGCTGACGCGCATGACGGGCAAGGAGCCGTACATCAACATTCACGAGGTGCGGCGGCCGGACCTCGACGCGCAGCTCGTGAGTGAAAGCGTGGCGTTGCAGCTCGAGCGGCGCGTCGCGTTCCGCCGGGCGATGAAGGAGAGCGTCGCCCGGGCGATGCGCATGGGCGCTCAGGGCATTCGCGTTCAGAGCAGCGGTCGGCTCGGTGGCGCCGAGATTGCGCGACGCGAGTGGTACCGCGAGGGGCGCGTACCGCTCCACACGCTGCGCGCGGACGTCAACTACGGGACCGCCGAAGCGAAGACGACGTACGGGCTGATCGGCGTGAAGGTGTGGATCTTCCGCGGCGAGGTGCTGACGCGCGAGGAAGAGGAGCAAAAGGCCGCCCTCGGCGGGTGAGATCGAACGATGCTGCAACCGGCGAAGGTCAAATGGCGCAAGATGCAGAAGGGCCGCCGCCCGGGCCTGGCCTGGCGGGGCTCGAGCCTCGCTTTTGGAGACTACGGGCTCCAAGCGATCGACCGCGGTTGGCTGACGGCGCGCGAGATCGAAGCGGCGCGCGTGGCGCTCACCCGGCACATCAAGCGCGGCGGCCGCGTCTGGGTCCGGGTGTTCCCCGACAAGCCGCTCACCAAGAAGCCCGCCGAGACCCGGATGGGAAAGGGCAAGGGAGCGCCGGAGATCTGGGTCGCGGTGATCAAGCCGGGGCGCATGATCTTCGAGATGGAGGGGGTGACAGCGGAGGTTGCGCGCCAAGCCTTGCAGCTGGCGGGCAGCAAGCTCTCGCTCTCGACACAGGTTCGAACGCGGGGAGTCGCACGGCATGCAGGCTAGAGAGCTGACCGAGCTCGGCGTCGACGAGCTTCGCGTAAAGGAGCGCGAGCTGCGCGAGGAATTGTTACGACTACGCCTGCGCCGGGGCACCAGCCAGAGCGAGAACCCGATGAAGTTCCGTCACGCGCGAAAGGATCTGGCGCGCGTGCTGACCGTGCTGCGTGCGCGCCTAGGCAAGCCGCAGGCCGAAAAGGGGGCGGGCCGATGAGCGCCGAGCGTGGCATTCGCAAGCTGCGGGAAGGGGTGGTCGTCAGCGACAAGATGCAGAAGACCGTCGTCGTCGCCGTCGATCGCCAAGTCCAGCACGCGAAGTACAAGAAGTTCGTTCGTGCGCGAAAGACGTACAAGGTCCACGACGAGACGAACGAATGCAAGGTGGGCGATCGCGTACGGATCGAGGAGACGCGTCCCTTGAGCCGCGACAAGCGCTGGCGCCTGAAGACGGTATTGGAGCGGGCGAAGGTATGATCCAGGCCCAGACGATCCTCGACGTCGCCGACAATTCCGGCGCGCGTAAGGTGATGTGCATCAAGGTTCTCGGCGGGTCGAAGCGGCGCTACGCTTCGATCGGCGACGTCATCGTCGTTTCTGTCAAGGAAGCGATCCCCAACGCCAAGGTGAAGAAGGGCGACGTCGCCAAGGCGGTGATCGTACGGACCGCCAAGGAGATCGGACGCGCCGACGGCTCGTACATCCGCTTCGACACGAACTCCGGCGTCCTCGTCGACAACCAGGGAGAGCCGATCGGGACGCGCATTTTCGGACCGGTGGCGCGCGAGCTGCGCGCCAAGAGGTTCATGAAGATCATCTCGCTCGCGCCCGAGGTGCTGTGAGCATGACGGCGAAGCAAAAGATCAAGAAGGGCGACCCGGTATTCGTGGTCGCGGGTCGCGAGCGCGGCAAGAGCGGCAAAGTGACCCGCGTCGTGCCGGACCATGGGCGCGTGTTCGTCGAGCGACTGAACATGGTCAAGCGCCACCAGAAGTCGCGCGGACCCCAG
>JBEVNX010000073.1:0-11088 GCA_040507895.1 Binatia bacterium
AGGGTGCAGATCGACACGCGCGCAGGGCCGGAGCGAGGAGCCGTACTTCCTGTACGGCGACGACCGGAGGACCGAGCACGTGGCGAGATGCGCCCTCCTCCCGCGATCGCGCACGGGGTGGGCTTTGAGGCTCAGAACGTGAAGCGGCGCATGGCGACGTTCAGCAGCAGGCCGGTGCCGAGCATGAGCGTGATCATGGATGAGCCGCCGTAGCTGAAGAAAGGCAAAGTGATGCCCACCACCGGTAGGAGCCCCGTCGTCATCGCCACGTTGACGAACGCCTGCCAGAAGATCATCGCCACGACGCCGAATGCGACGAGTGCCCCGAAGCGGTCCTTCGCTCGCGAGACGATCTGCAAGCCGCGCAGGATGAGCGCCGCGTAGAGCAGTGTGAGCAACGCGCAGCCGACAAATCCCCACTCCTCGGCGAACACGGAGAAGATGAAGTCGGTGTGCTGCTCGGGTAGGAACTGCAGCTGGTTTTGCGTGCCGTGCAGGAATCCCTTTCCCCAGAACATGCCCGAGCCGACGGCGATCTTCGATTGGATCAGATGGTATCCGGCGCCGAGCGGGTCGGACTCTGGGTTGAGGAACGTGAGGACGCGCTTCTGCTGGTAAGGCTTCAAGTGGGTCCAGAGCTTCTGGCCGGCGACGAAAACGCCTAGCGCCACAGCCACCGCGAGCGTCGCCATCACCCTCACCCGCAAGCCGGCGACCAGCACGACGCTCACCAAAACGAACCCCATGACGGCCGCGCTGCCGAGATCGGGTTGCGCGAACGTCAGGACGGCCGGGATCGCGCACAACCCCACCGGGACGATGATGTCCTTCAAGCCGTAGCTCTCCCGCGCACTGTCGCGGTGAAAGAACCTGGCGAGCACGAGGATGAGCGCGAGCTTGGCGAGCTCCGACGGCTGTAGCGCGAAGAACCCGAGATGGATCCATCGCCTCGATCCACCGCTCAGGAAGCCCGCCAACGGCACGAGAACGAGAAGACCGAGGACGGCGACGTAGATGACGTACGCGTAGCGCTCGAGCTTGCGGTAGTCGAGCAGCAGGAGTGCGAGCATCAACACCACTCCGCCCGCGGCCCACAGCATCTGGCGCCAGACGAGCGGGCTCATCTGATTCTGCGCCTGCGCGTACGTGGCGCTGTACACGGTGGTCACGCCCATCGAGACGATGGCCGCGACCAAAACCAACAGCAGCACGTCAATGTGTTGCGCGAGCCTCCTGTCGATCATCGTGCGTCAGTGTCCCCTTGTGTGAAAAGTAGTAGCTCAGCACCTTTTGGACGACGGGGGCGGCCATCGCACCGCCGCCCCCGCCGGCGTGCTCGATGAGGCAGGCCACGGCGACTTCCGGGGCCCCCACGGGCGCGAACGAAACGAACCACGCGTGATCACGCTGCTCGCGCGGCAGCAGTTGCTGATTCACCTTGCGGTCGGTCTTCAAGCGTACGGTTTGCGACGTGCCGGTCTTGCCCGCGACCTCGATGCCCTCCACCCGCGCCTTCTTGCCGGTGCCGCGGTCTCCCTCGACCACGTCGCGCAGCGCCGCTTGCAGCTGCGCCATGGTGCTGGCACGCACGCCGAGGCGCGTCACTTGATCCCGAACGGCCGGGTCGGCCTCGCCCTCGGGAACCACCAGCCGATCGATGTAGTGGGGTCGATGCCGCACTCCCCCCGCGGCGACCGTTGCGATCACGTTCGCCATCTGGAGCGGCGTGGCGGTCACATATCCCTGGCCGACCGCCACCGACAGCGTCTCGCCGGAGTACCACGGCTCGCCATAGCGCTGCCGCTTCCACTTGGAGTCCGGGATCGTGCCGGCGCGCTCGTGGTCGAGTGGAATGCCAGTCGGCGCGCCGAGACCGTAGCGTCGCGCATACTCGGCGATCGTATCCACGCCGAGCCGCTGACCCACCTGATAGAAGTAGACGTCGCACGACCCAACGATCGCCTCGTGCAGATTCACCCAGCCGTGACCGCCCTTCTTCCAGCAGCGGAAGTCGCGGTTGCCGTAGTGGAGACTGCCGCCACAAAAGATGCGCTGGAACGGATTGATGATGTTCTCCTCCAGCGCGGCGGTGGCCACGACGATCTTGAACGTCGATCCCGGCGGGTACTGACCCTGGATCGCCTTGTTCGAAAGCGGATGGAGCGGGTCGCTGACGAGCGTTCGCCACTCCTCCTCGGTGATGCCGCGCGCAAACAGGTTGGGATCGAACGCCGGCTTCGACACCATGGCCAGCACCGCGCCGTCCTTCGGATCGAGTACGACGACCGAGCCTTCCTGATCGCCCATCGCCTCCTCCGCGACCTGCTGCAAGCCGAGGTCGAGCGTCAGGTGGATATTCGCGCCGGGAACCTCGGGCACTTCGTCGAGCACGCGCAGCTTGCGGCCGAAGGCGTCGACCTCGACTTGCTGCCCGCCGTTCTCGCCGCGCAGCTTCTCTTCCCAGTACTTCTCGAGGCCGTACTTACCGATGGTGTCACCCATATCGTAACCGGAGAGCTTCTGCAGCTCGTTGACGTTCACTTCGCCGACGTAACCGAGCAGATGTGCCGCCGCTCGTCCGTATAGATAGTTGCGCCGCGGACCGATCTGCAGCGAGACGCCCGGCAGCTCGATCTGACGGGTCTCGACGGCGACGAGCGTGTCCCAGTCGACGTCGCGGCGGAGCACCACGTTCTCGAACGGCGGCCGATGGCTCGCCGAAGCGGCGGCGAGCGCCTGCCGTGCGTCGCCCATGTCCTGTTGCAGGAACTGACCGAGGCGTCCGAGCACCTCCTGGGGACGGCGCGCGTCTTCGGGAACCATCACGACGTCGAACGACGGGCGATTCTCGACCAGCAATTGTCCCGTGCGGTCGTAGATCAATCCGCGCGTGGCGTTGACGCGCTTCAGGCGCACCCGGTTGTTCTCGGATAGCGTGCGGAGGTAGTCGCCCTCGACCACCTGCAGCTGCCAGAGCCTCGCCAGTAGGAACACGAACGCAGCGCTTGCGATCGCGAGCGACACGCCGAGACGGCGGCGAAAGCCGGAGGGCGCCTCGCGCGGGCTCGAAAGTGGGACCGAGGGCGAGTCCACGACGGAGATTCTAGCTCCCGGGGCGCCGAGGGGAAGAGAGGCTCAATCGAGCCCTCCGACTCGCCGGCCCCCGTCGAGTATCGAAAACACGAACGGAGTGGCCAGCGCGGCGATCCCCGCCTCGATCCAGGCGGTCGAGAACAAATGACGCCACGGGTAGTCCGCCGATACGTAAACCGCGATCAGCGCCGCAACCGAGATCGCCTTGAGCAGCGAGGCGCCGAACACCACCGCGACGTTGGTGAACACGTTGTCCATCCACAACTGGCGGGCCATCAGGTAGACGAGCACGAAGATCAGGCTCATCGCGAACGCGTGCAGCCCGAGCGCGTCGCCCGAGAAGCTGTCGACGAAGTAGCCGAGAAGGAACGCGCCGAGAGCTCCGGCCACGCTGTGCTCGTGCAGAGCGAGGTAGACGCAGAGGATGACGACCAGATCGGGCATGATCGGCCCGAGCGGCAAAAAGTGAACGATCGTGGTCTCGAGCAGAATGCCGATGATCGCGGCGACCATCACGAGTGCGAGGAGTCTCATCGCGATCGGCCTCACGGTCGCGCGGTCGGCCGCGCGAGCGGGGTCGTTCGCGGGCGCGGCGTCGGGCTCGGCGTGACGAGCGGCGTCGGAGTCGGGGCTTCCGGGGTCGGCGTGGCGCGGGCGCGCGCGATCGCGTCGATCGCTTCGTTCACCTGGCGGGGCGGCGACGTCAGCACGAGGACTTCCTCGAGCTTGGAGAAATCGACCGCCGGGACCACCTCCGCGACCTGGAAGAGCCCGAAGTCTTTGCGCGTGACGGCGCTCACCCGGCCGATGAGGACTCCCTTGGGAAAGATGCCGTCGAGCCCTGAGGTCACGACGACGTCGTCGACGTCGATCTCGTCGCTGCGCTTGATGTACTTCATCGAGCAGCTGCGGCTGAGCGCGCCTTCGACCAGCCCACGCGCCCGGGTGCGCTGCACCAAGGCGTCGACCCCGCTGTTGTGATCGGAAAGGAGCAGCACTCGGGACCCGTGCGGGCTAGCCTGCGCGATGCGCCCGACGACTCCATCGGCGCACACGACGGCCATGCC
The DNA here is from genome assembly GCA_040507895.1 of Binatia bacterium. Classification (GTDB taxonomy): domain Bacteria; phylum Desulfobacterota; class Binatia; order JACPRU01; family JACPRU01; genus JBEVNX01. Next base: position 4,161 of record JBEVNX010000073.1, read on the forward strand.
AGGCCGGACGCCATCGCGCTCGCCGCGGTCGAGGACGAAGCTTTCGAAGATTCCCGAAGCATCCTTGCCGATCACGCGCGCGGTCACCACCTGCGACGGGGCTTCGAACTGGAAGTCGAGGAGCCGCGACAGGCGCTGGTTCTCGAGCTCGATCTCCGTGTCGTGCTGGTGCTCCTCTTCGAGGCCGCGGAGCCGGTCTCGGAGCTCGCGGTTCTCCTTCTCCACGCCGACGAGATTCACGTAGCGTCCCCAGACGCCGCCGACCGCGCCGCTCGTTTGCGTAGTCACGAGCTGCAGGGGGCGAAGGATCTCGAGGAACACGGCGCCGAGCGGGTCGAAGCGGTGCACGCCGCCGCGGTTCAGGACGAGAAGGAGCAGCGAGAAGGAGAGAAAGAGGCCGGAGCTGAGGAGGACCTGATTTCTCCGGAGAAACTCGAGCATGACGGGGTACCGACCCTACGGGGTCCGGGTCACCGTTAGCGCCGTGGCCCGGAACCGTCGAGGACCCGTACCCAACCTATTGGATCGTCACGTCCTTTAGAAGCGACAGCTCGTCGAGAACCTTGCCGGCTCCCATCACCACGGCCGTCAGCGGATCCTCGGCGAGCGTGATCGGCAACCCCGTCTCGTCGCGGAGCAAGACGTCCAGATTGCGCAGCAGCGAGCCGCCTCCCGCAAGCACGATTCCCTTGTCGACGATGTCCGAAGCAAGCTCCGGCGGCGTGCGCTCGAGTGCGATGCGCACCGCCTCCACGATCTGGTTGATCGGCTCGAGCAGCGAATCGCGGATCTCCTCGTCCGAGATCTCCACGGTCTTCGGCACGCCGGCGACGAGGTCGCGCCCCTTGATCTCCATCGTCTGGATCTCGTTCCCGGGGAACGCCGATCCGATGGTGATCTTGATGAGCTCCGCGGTACGCTCGCCGACGAGCAGATTGTACTTGCGCTTGATGTACTGAATGATCGCTTCGTCCATCTTGTCGCCGCCGACGCGCACCGAGCGCGAGAAGACGACGCCGGAGAGCGAGATCACCGCGACTTCGGTGGTGCCGCCGCCGATGTCGACGATCATGTTGCCGGTCGGCTCGGTGATCGGCAGACCGGCGCCGATCGCCGCCGCCATCGGCTCTTCGATCAGGTACACTTCGCGCGCGCCCGCCGACTCGGCCGACTCACGCACGGCGCGCTTCTCGACTTCCGTGATGCCGAACGGCACGCAGATGATGATGCGCGGGCGCACGAGCGTGCGACGGTTGTGAATCTTCTGGATGAAGTAGCGGAGCATCGCCTCGGTGATTTCGAAGTCGGCGATCACTCCATCCTTTAGGGGACGGATGGCGACGATGTTGCCGGGAGTGCGTCCGAGCATCTTCTTCGCTTCCGCGCCCACCGCGAGCACGCGGCGCCCGCCTCGGGCATCCTTCTGGACGGCGACCACCGAGGGCTCGTTGCACACGATGCCCTGACTCTTGACGTATATCAGCGTATTCGCCGTACCGAGGTCGATCGCCAAGTCGTTGGAAAATAGGCCCAGAAGCGAATCTAGAATCATAACGTTACCCTCCGCCGTCCCCCCACCTAAAGCCGCGTGCACACAGGGTTTTTATAGCCACTTGGCAAGTACCAAACTTAGTCACTGAGGGCAAGGAAAAACTGTTTCGAAAATTCGACAGGTTGAGGAACTGGAGTAGGATCGCAGTCACGTACTTGGGTCCGACCCTCCCACACTAACGAAGTCCGGCACGGCAAGTCAAAAACCGCGGCTCTAGCGGCCGAACAACCCTTCCAGCCCCTTCCTCAGCAGCTCGCGTTCCGGATGCTTGGTGTCGGGCGTCGGCGTCACGCCGGGCGGCAAGGGCTTGCCTTTGCCGAGGAGCTTCTCGAGGCCTTTGCCCACCAGGGCGCGAGAGAGCGCGTTGACGATGAACTCGCTGTCGGGCTTCGCCTTGACTCGAGGCAGCGCTCCGGTCAGCCGGAACGGAATCTCGATCTTGCCTTGCGTGTTGGTGAGGTACTTGGTCTCGCGCACGTCGGCGACGACGTCGTCGGACAGCTCGCGCGAGGCGACGAACGTCGCGTTGAAGTCGAGCTGGTTGTCGAGCGAATAGGTTCCTTTGCCGAGCATCGCGTAGTCGCGTGCGGTGATCGTGAGATCGTCCGTTCGCGCAACGCCGTCGGCGATCACCACGCTGCCCCCCATCTTGTCGAACTTCGTGTCCCCGGTCTCGAAGAGCTCCCGATGCTTGGCGCGGACGCGCGGCGAGATCAGGCTCGAAAGACCGCCGACGCCGGTCACGCTCTGCAGCACCTGATCGGCGAGGTTGACGTCCTTGAGCATGCCGTTCTTGACGTCGAGCCGGCCGCTGCCGCGCAGTTGCGGCTTGATCGCTTCCCACCGCTTGCCGGCGCCGGCGAGCTCGAGGTCCGCGTCGAGCCGGCCCTCGAGGCGCTTCTCGGAGCCTGGCGACTGGCTTTCCAGAATCCTCTTTACGTCCATGCCGCGCACGCTCGAGCGGAAATCGAACCTCGGATTGTCCTTGTCGTGCATGTCGTAGCGACCGCCGCCGCTGTAGTTGCCGTCGAAGGCGCGCAGATCGAGCTTGGCGAGGTTGACGACCTGGTCGCGCAGGCTCACGTCCGTTGCGAGGTCGCGATAGTCGAAGTCGCGCAGGCTGCCTTCCGTCGAGCGCAACGAGCCCTGGAACTCGGGCGCCCCTTTGTCGGCGGCGCGGAACTGGCCCCGAAGCTCGACTCCTCGCAGCACCTCCGGTTTCTTCGCGCTCGCGCTCGCGATTTGGAGCGACGTGGCCGCGAGCTGCGGCGACTGGAGATCGAACGTCGCGGCAAGGGGACGGAAGCTCGCGACTTCGGCGCGTACGGTCACCGCCGATCCCGACAGCTTGAACGTTGTCTGCGGAATCCTCGCCGACGCTCCCTGGAGCTCGATGCGCCCATTGAGGTCGTCGATCTCGTAGGGCGATCCGCTCTTCTTGGCGGAGACGCCGATCAATGCCACCGTGCCGTTCAACTGCGGCACCTCCTTCGATCCCGTCTTGCCCTGAGCCCGAACGTGGACCTCGGCGGTGCCCGAGACCTGGTGGCCGACGAAGGCGGGCAGCAGCTTGTCCCAACCCGCCAACGGCGCCTTGTCGCTGTCGATCTGGAAATCGAGCGCTCCGCCCGGCCCGTCGTCGATCCGGCCCTTGGCGGTGAGGTTCAACTCGGCGAGACGCAGGGTGAGGCTCTTTACGTCGACGGCGCCGGCGAGCCGCTCGGCGCGGAGGTCGAGCTTCAGCGGCACGCCCTTGGGCTTCTGGAACGACGGGCCGTAGCGGATCGCCGCGTCGCCGCCGTCCAACTTGGCGTCCACCACGAGCCGCTCCCCGAGCGAGCCCGACAGCTTCGCTTGGAGCGAGACCGGATCCGCAGAGGACAGCTCGGGCGGCAGCGATCGAGACAGCGCCTCGACCTTCTTCAGGTTGTCGAGGACCAACGCGCCGATCTGAATCGATAGATCGAGCGGCGCCGCCTGTACGTTCGGCGGATTGCCGATCGGTCCGAAGGAGCCCTCGACGCGGACGTTCTGCTTGTCGGCACCGAACAGCGCGGTCGCCAGCTTCACGTGGATCGGGCGATCGACGCTCACGTCGGAGGCGGAGAAATCGAGGGCGCCGAGTCGCAGGTCGCTCGGCGGGCTCGCGGTGCGATCGACGAAGTGGAGCTCGCCCTTCTCGATGTCGACGAGGGAGACGAGGAGCGCGGCCGTCTCGGCCCTTCCCTCCTCCCCACCCGGCGGCTTGGCGGCACGCGGCGGGCGCTCGGCTGTCGGCGCGCCCTTCGGCGGCTCGGCGCTCTTCCCCTTGCCGATCGAATCGTAGTTGAAGCCTTGCTTGGCCCGGATGATCGACACCTCGGGCTTGACGAGCGCGACGCGCTTCACCTCGTAGCGGCCGAACAGTGCCGGCCAAAGCGCCATCGAGATCTGCACCTCGCCCGCCTTGACGAAGTCTTCCCTCGAGAAGCCCGGGTCGTCGGCGATCCTCAAGTCCTTGATGCGCGCGCCGAAGCCGCCGAACAGCCGGACGCCGATCTCCGTGAAGCTCACCTGACGACCGAGCGCGGTCGTGATCTGGTCGGCGAGCCAATCCTTGTTGCGGTTCAGATAGGAATTGAGATTCGCAAGCGCGAGCGCCACCGCGCCCGCCATCGCCAGCAGAATGGCTCCGAGAACGATCCACTTGCGCATTCGTCAGCTCCCCGGTTGAGTCTTGAACACGTGCGGCGGCTCCGACTCTCGGCTCATTTGCGCGGAAACAGCTGATCGAGCCTGGCTCGAGCTTGATCGCGGCCGGCGGCGGGCTTCGCGGCGACCGCCCCGGGGCGGAAGAAGTCGCAGAAGTTGCCCAGCTCCTTGTCCGCGACCGGCTCCGCGCTCGGCTCGCGGCAATCGTTGTGCGCCCCCGGCTGGTAGAGCTCGCAGTTGCGACAGCAATGCAGGTACGCCTGGCAGCGATCGCAGACGTCGCGAACCCCGATGCGGGCGCTCGAGATCTCCCCCGCGCAGCGATGGCAGCGGCCGCTCAAGCGGCGCCGTCCCCCGCCAGGTGCCGCTCGAGCCACGTCTCGCAATCCGCGAGCATCGCTTCGAGGTCGGCGGGCCGAGAGAATCGATGGTCGGCGCCGGGATAGATCTTCACCACGTGCTCGCCGCCGAGCGCGGCGCCAATCTCGGCGGCGTCCGTGCACGGCACGACACGGTCGGCGTCGCCGTGCGCGACGAACGTCGGACTGCGCACCTTGCGGCAAGCGGCGACGACGTCGAGGGTTTGGACGTCGTCGAGGAATGTGGAGCGCAGCCGCACGCCGCCGAGCGACAGCACTCCTTCCTTCCTCCAGCGCTCGAGCTCGGTGGGGCGGAGCTCGGCGACGATTCGCTCCGGATGGGCGACCGCTGCGATCGTCGCCAGGGAGCGCACGCCGGGCTCGGCGGCGGCGAAGAGCAGCGCCACCGCGCCGCCCATGCTGGAACCGAGAATGCCGATCGGCCCGGTTACGCGCTCGCGGAGGAAGTCCCACGCGCCACCGAGATCCTCCGCTTCGCCCCGAAACGTGAGGTCGGCGAAGTCTCCCTCCGACTCGCCGACGTAGGAGAAATCGAATCGCAAGGTCGCGATCCCATGGCTCGACAATTGCTCCCCGAGGCGGCGATGCTTGGTTCCTTCCTTCGTCGACTCCATGCCATGACAGAGGATGACGCCGGGGTGCGTCCCCGCGAGCGTCGCGGGCGCGTGAAGAATGCCGACGAGCCGGTTGCCCCGGCGGCTCGGAAACGCTACGCGCTCTTCCGCCTGCGTTGCTGCCACGAAAGGGCAGAGCTACCATAGCCTTGCGCACACGGCCATTGCATTCACACGCATGCGCGACGAGATCGAACTCTACCTTCATCACCTGCGCGCCGAGCGACACGCCTCGCCGCACACGCTGCGGAGCTACCGGGGCGATCTCGAGGAGCTCTGCGAATTCCTCGGCGCGGATCGCAAGCGGCGTCGCTTCGCGATCGGCCGCGTCTCGACCGAGGATCTGCGCTCGTATGCCGCCGCCAAGCTCCGAGCCGCACGCCGCGCCACGGTCGCGCGCAAGGTGTCGGCGATCCGTGGCTTCTTCGCGTTCCTGGCGCAGGCGAGACGGATCCGGCGCGACCCCGCCGCCGGTTTGGTGGCGCCGAAGATCGAGAAGCGACTCCCGGTCTTCTTGCCGATCGACGATACCGAGCGGCTGCTGAACGGCCTGTCTGGGGGCGACGCCTGGGCCGACCGCGACCGCGCGATCCTCGAGACGCTCTACGCCACGGGCCTGCGCGTCAGCGAGCTCGTCGGCCTCGATTGGGAGCACGTCGATGTCGAGAACGAATGCGTGCGTGCGTTCGGCAAGGGCCGTAAGGAGCGCATCGTGCCGATCGGGGAGATCGCACTCGACGCGCTACGATCCTACCGGCGCATGCTCGGCGAGGCTGGTATCGACGCCGACGCGGTCTTCGTCAACCGCCGCGGCCGGAGGTTGACGACGCGCAGCGTGGCGCGGTTCGTGAAACGCTACGCGCAGCGATCCGGGACACCGGTCGCGGCAAGCCCGCACGCCCTGCGGCACAGCTTCGCGACGCATCTGCTGAATCAAGGGGCCGACCTGCGCGCGATCCAAGAGCTGCTCGGGCACTCGAGCCTCTCGACCACGCAGCGTTACACCCACGTGAACCTCGACCATCTCATGAAGGCGTACGACCATGCCCACCCCCGAGCGCGGTGAGAGGCCGCACGGCACCACGATCCTGGCGGTGCGTCACAAGGGGCGCGTGGTGATGGCCGGCGACGGACAGGTCAGCATGGGCCAGACGGTCGTCAAGCGCGGCGCGCGAAAGGTGCGGCGCCTCTTCGGTGGCAAGGTGCTGGCGGGATTCGCGGGCGGCACCGCCGACGCCCTGACGCTCTTCGAAAAGTTCGAGGCGAAGCTCGAGCAGTACCACGGGAATTTGAAGCGCGCGGCGGTCGAGCTCGCCAAGGAATGGCGAAGCGACCGAGTGCTGCGCCGGCTCGAAGCGCTGTTGGTCGTCGCCGACCGTGAAGCGTCGCTGCTCATCACGGGTAGCGGCGACGTCATCGAGCCCGACGACGGGCTGCTCGCCGTAGGGTCGGGCGGGAACTTCGCGCTTGCGGCTGCGCGTGCTCTCGTCGCGCACTCCGTGCTCGACGCGCGAGGGATCGCGGAGGAAGCCATGAAGCAAGCCGCGGCGCTCTGCGTCTTCACGAATGAGGCGATCGTCGTCGAGGAGCTCGCGGACTAGTGGACAGCAGCGGACGAAGCGGGAGCGGAGTCGGGGGGGGGGGGCGCCCGGGGCGGCCGCGCGCCCCCCCCCCCGCGACCCCCCCCCCCC
>JBEVNX010000106.1:0-10596 GCA_040507895.1 Binatia bacterium
GAGGGCGTCCTCGTAGCGACCCGCCATCATGTGGGCGACGGCGATCTGGTGGTGGAATAGGTAGATGAACGGCTCGCGCGGCGAGAGCCGCATGCCTTTCTCGAGGATCCGGATCGCCTCGTCGGGCCGTTCCGTCGACAAGGCGACGCCGAGGCCCTGGTACGCCATCATCAGGCTCGGGTTCAGCTCGAGCGCGCGCTCGAAGGCGGCGACGGCGCGAGCGAGGTCGCCGCCGTACGCGTTCACCACGCCGAGCGCCAAGTGAGCCCAGGGATCGCTCTCGTCGAGCTCGACGCTTCGCTCCGCAGCTCGGCGAGCTTTGGCCGCCGAAGTTGAGACCGAGTCGGTCCACTGATAGAGGATCGAGACGCAGTGACACGTCGCCTCTGCTGCGCAGGCGGTGGAAAACGACGGATCCAGCTCACGCGCTCGACGGAACAGCTGGATCGCTTCGTCGGCGTCCTCCTTCTTCCTCGCGCGGTGCAGGCGCGACCAGCCGCGCTGGAAGCTCTCCCAGGCGTCCAAGCTCGTCGGAGGCTCGCGCGCGGCCAGCGCCGCGCTCGCGCCGGTCCGGAGCGCCGGCTCGATCGCGGCCGCGATGGCGTCCACGATCTGGTCTTGAAGAGCGAAGACGTCCTCGAGCTCGCGATCGTAACGATCGGCCCAGAGCTGGCGGCCGGTCGTCGCGTCCACCAACTCCCAGGCGACACGGATCCGCTTTCCCGTGCACCGCACGCTGCCGGCGACGACGTAGCGAACACCGAGGTCACGACTCACCTGCCTCGGGTCGACGGTCCGTCCCTTGTAAGCGAGCGCCGAGCCCCGCGCGATCACCGGAAACAAGCGCCAGCGCGACAAGCGCATCGTGAGGTCCTCGCCGATGCCGTCGGCAAGGTAGTGCTGGTGCTCGGCATCGTCGCCGAGCGGAACGAACGGCAAAACCGCGATCGCCGGCCGGCCGGCGAACCCGGCGACGGTCAGCGTGGTCGGATGCTCGCCCGGCTCGTCGCGAGCGATCGCGCCCGCCTTCACGCGGTAGACCCGCAGCGGCCGCGGCAGGTTCTTGACCTGTCGATCGCCCATGTCCTCGAAATCGACGTCGAGCTTGCCCTCCACTTGCTGGAACGCAGCGGCGGACAGCCAGACCTCGCCGGGTCCGGCCAGGGCCTCGATCCGCGCCGCGACATTCACGCCGTCGCCGGCGATGCGGTCGCCGTCGACGATGAGCTCGCCGATGTTGATGCCGATGCGAAACGGCAAGGTGCGCCCCGCGGGCAAGCCCTCGTTTCGCGCCGCCAGGCCGGATTGAATCGCCACGGCGCTCGACACGGCGTCGACCACGCTGCCGAACTCGGCGAGCACGTTGTCGCCGACGGCGTCGACTACGCGCCCGTCGTGCTGGCGAATCAGGGCCGTCATCGCGTTGCGATGCGCTTCGAGCGTGCGCAGGGTGCCGACCTCGTCCGCGGCCATCAGGCGGCTGTAGCCGACGGCGTCGGCACTGAGGATCGCCGCGAGCTTGCGCTTGGGAGGGGCTGCGTTCACGGCCGCACCGTGTCTCGAACTTCTACCGGTTCCGCGAAGCCGTGTCACGATCGAGGCTGGTCCGCAGGCAATTCGTCGCTTGGCCGCGCCTCGTCCCATCCTGGTAGGCTCGAAACGGTGGATGCCGACTGCATCGTCGTTGGTCTTCGCTGTGCGGGTGCGCCCCTGGCGCTGACGCTCCACCGCGCCGGGGCGAAGGTGGTGGCGCTCGAGCGCGACGAGCTCTATACCGATCAACCGTTCTCAACCCACGCGATCCAGCCCTACGGAATGCGGCTGCTCGACAGGCTCGGGCTCGGCGAGGCGGTTCGGACCTTGGCACCGCGCGCTCGGGCGCTGCGCATGCAGGTCGAGGACGCCTACCTGCAGATCGATCTCTCCGACGGCGCGCACGACGCCCGCTGCCCGCGACGGCTGAAGCTCGACCCGGTGCTGCAGCGCGCGGTGGTCGATGCCGGGGTCGACGTGCGCCCGCGGACGACCGTCATCGACCTCGTGCGAGACGGCGAGCGCGTCCTCGGCGTGAAGGTGAGGGAGTCCGGCGGCGGGGAGCACGAGCTCCGCGCGCCGCTCGTGGTCGGCGCCGACGGTCGCAACTCGACGATCGCACGATTGGTTGGCGCGCCCGCCTACATCGAGGACACCAGCGCGAACGGCGCCTACTGGGCATACTTCGAAGAGACGCCGCTCTTCTCCAGCGATCCCCGCTACGATTGGGGAATGTGCATCCACATGGAGGGAGACGGCGTTCGCGCAGTCTTCCAGACCGATTCGGGCCTCCTGTTGATGGTCGGGCTCGCGCGCCGTCACACGCTCGGGACGTGGCGCCGAGATCCCGACGCGAGCCTGGTCACCTACCTGCGCACCGGCTCGATGACCGCGCCGCTGCTCGAAGGGTCCCGCCAGGCGTCGGCGGCGATCGGTCTGACCGCCCTTCGCTACTTCTTCAAGCGGCCGGTGGGCCCAGGATGGGCGCTGGTCGGCGACGCCGGGCTCCACCTCGATCCCACGCCCGGACTGGGCATTAGCGACGCGTTTCGCGACGCGCTCGCGCTCGCTAACGCGATCGTCGACGGCCGTCCGCTCGCTTTCGAGCGGTACTGGCGACGTCGAGATGCGGATTCGATCGGCCTCTACCGGATGGCCGCCGACATGGGCTCGCCGGGCTACAACAGTGCGTTCACCCGGATGATCTACCGCCGTGTCCAGGCGAGCCCGACGATGCGTGCGCGGATGATGTCGGTGATCGACCGCGAGCATCGGCCTCAGGACCTGCTGCCGATCGGGCGACTGGTCGGCTGGCTTCTCTCCGAGGCCGCGCACGGCCGGCTCGGTTGGTTCCGCGGCTTCGGCGGAACGCTGCGGAACGCGCTCCGGACCGCAAGCGAGCAGCGCCGCTTCGATCGCGCGCTCGCGGCCGTGGACAACGTCGAGTCTCGCCGGCCCCCGTTGCGGGTCGCATCGGCCGCGTCGGTCTAGCGCCCAACGCGTCCCGGGCGTCGCGCCGTTCGCTTGAATCACGCCACGCAACCGCCATGATGCGCGGGGAGCGGACGACATGGCGGACGGAAACTTCGCCGGAACGGAAGCCCTCTGGTACTTCGCCTACGGTAGCAACATGAGCCCGGCGATCTTCCTCGAGCGGCGAGGCATGCATCCGTTCGCCACCCACCGGGCACGTCTCGAAGGCTATCGCTTGTGCTTCAGTCTTCCCGTCGGTTCCGGAGAGCGCGGTGTAGCGAACGTCGAGCCGGCGGCCGGGGAGCATGTCTGGGGTGTCGCCTACCTGATCCATCGTTCGGAAGGCGATCAACTGGATGGCACCGAGGGTGTTCGCGGAGGCCTCTACGAGAGAATCCCAGTCGCCCTCGCGGTCGATGGCGATCGACTCGAAGCGTTCACCTATCGATCTTGTTTTGCATCGGCGGGACGCAAGCCTTCGGCACGGTATCTCGGCTTGCTGCTCGAAGGTGCTCGGCGACATGGTCTTCCCGCCGATTATGTACGGGCCCTCGAAGCCCTCGACGTCGCGGTGGACGAGCGTCTCGCCCCACCCGAATAGTGCCGCCGATCGGGATGTGGCGGCGCAGCGTCGCCGCACGGCCTCGGCGGCAGTCAGCGCGAGGACTTCGCGTACGGTCGCGGCCGCTTCGCCTCGATCTCCGAAGGTTCTTCCGCCGGCGCCTCTTCGGTCGGCTCCGTCGCGGCGTTCGTGGCCCTCGGGCCCAGGCCGTTGACGATCGCGATGCCGCTCGAAACGGCGGCGAGCGCGATGACCAGGCGCTGCGTGATAGGCTCGTGGAGCAACAAGACGCCGGCGAAGAGACCGGCGATCGGCGTGAGCAGGGTGAACGAGGAGAGGCGCGTCGCCGGGTAATGGCGGATCAACCAGAACCAGAGCAGGTAGCTCGCGAAGGTGATGACCACCGTCTGAAAAGACAGCGGCAGGAGGGAAACCGAGGTCAGCTTCGCCGGCCACGGCTCCGCGGCGAGCAGGGATCCGAGACCGAGCGCCACGCCCGACATGCCGAGCTGATAGAGCAGTGTCTTCTCCGCCTTCGCCGTCGCCAACGGCGTGGCTCGGATGACGAGCGTGGTCGCGCCCCAGAGCACCGCTGCGATCACGCCGAGCGCATCACCGATCCACTGTCGCTCGCCGGCGGCTGGAGCGTGAAAGCCTTCGGCGAACGCCCAAGCGACGCCGGCAAAGGCGCCGACCAGGCCTGCGAGCTGCAAGGCCGAAAGGCGCTCGGCGCTGGCTATGAAGGGCATGCCGAGCGCGACCACGAATGGTGCGAGATAGACGAACACGATCATGCGCGAAGCGGCGGTGAACTGCAGGCCGATGAAGATGCAGCCGAACTCGGCGGCGAACAGGGCGCCGGCGACGAGGCCGCTGGCCAGCGTGCCGTCGCGGTCGGCGAGCGGGATGCCGCGCAGGCGCGCCCAAAGCGCGAGCAGCAGCCCAGCGCCGAGCGAGCGTGCGCTCGCCTGCATGAGCGGCGGAATCTCGGCGAGCGCGACCTTGGTGGCGACATGGTTGAGCCCCCAGAGCACGCAGCAAAGAAGTAGCGAGGCGACCGCGACCCCGTCGAGGTGGGCCTTACGCTCCATGGCGGGGGGATCGTAGGCAGGTTTCCAGACCCAACTCCATCGGTTCTCTTCCGCCCGTCCTCTCGTTTCGGCGTGGCGAACTCTTCGCGACGGTAGTAGAAGCGCGGGCCAAGATTCCTTCGACGAGGAGCCACCGATGAATCTCTACGATGTGATGCGCACGACGTTCGCGGCCCGCGATTTCTCCGACGAGCCGGTCGACGATGCCACCCTCTATCGAATCCTCGACAACGCCCGCTTCGCGCCGAGCGGCGGCAATCGCCAGGGCTGGCGGGTGATTGTCGTTCGCGACCGAGCGAAGCGCGCCGCGCTCGTCGACCTCATCCGACCGACGATGCGTAGGTACGTCGCGCAGGTCGCCGCGGGCGAGAATCCTTGGAACACCGTCGTGCCGACGAAGGTCGGCGAAGCCGCGATCGCGGCGGTCGAGCTTCCGCCCGGAATGATCGAGCGCATGATGCATGCGCCCGTGCTGCTGCTCGTGGCGGTCGACCTGCGGGTCGTGGCGTCGTTCGATTCGGCGCTGCCGCGAGTCGGTGTGATCTCGGGAGCGTCGATCTACCCCTTTGTCTGGAACATCCTCCTCGCGGCCCGCAACGAAGGCCTCGGCGGCACGCTCACTACGTTCGTGGCGCCGGCCGAGGCCGAGGTGAGGCGGATGTTTGCGCTGCCCGACGGCTTCGCGGTTTCGGCGTTGTTGCCGATCGGCAGGCCCGTGAAGCAGCTGACCCGACTCAAGCGAAAGCGCGTTGAGGAGTTCGCGACGGTGGACGGATATGCGGGCCCGCCGCTCCGGACGGCTTCTCCGAGCTGACGCCGGCAGACGACGCCTTCTCGGCTTGCCCGCGGCCGAGCCGCGGCGTAGAAGGCCCCCGATCGGGCATCGCGCGATCCGTGACGCCCCGTCTGGATATCGCACTCGGCACCGCTCCCGGAGGAACCGATGATCCGCCTGAATTTCGCCCTACGCCGCCTCGCCAACCTCTCTCGCGCCGATTTTCAGCGTTACTGGCGCGAGAAGCATGGGCCGCTCGTGGTCAGCGTCTCACGCACGCTGCGCATGCGGCGCTACATGCAATCGCACACGTTAGACGATCCGCTCTACGACGGGCTGCGCGCCGCGCGCACGGGCATGCACGAGCCGTTCGACGGCATCGCCAGCGTTTGGTTCGACACGCGCGAGGACCTGGTCGCCGCCACGACCAGCGAGGAAGCCCGCAAGGCAGGCGCCCTTCTGCTCGAGGACGAACGGCGCTTCATCGATCTGTCGCGCTCCCCCCTCTGGGTCAGTCAGGAGATCGTACAGATCAATCCGATGCCCGAGAACTCCATCGTCGCGTGGCCGAAGAGCTCGTGGATCAAGTTCTGCTACCTCCTCCAGCCCAAGGCGGGAATGAGCCAAGCCGCGTGCCACAAGACCTGGAATATGGAGCACGGCTATCTGATCCGCCGACACAGCGGCTGCACCCGCTTCGCGCGCTACATCCAGAACCACACGCTGGACGACGAGCTCAACGACCAGCTTCGCGCGACGCGCGGCGGTCCGCCGCCCTATGCGGGCCTGACGGAAGCTTGGTTCGATCGCTACGATCTGGTGAAGATCTTGGGCGATCCAACGAGCGAGGGCGCGCAGGGGTTCGCCGCGTTCCTCGAGGACGAAAAGCGCTTCATCGACTTCACGCGCTCTTCGGTATGGCCGGCCAAGGAGCTCGTGTTCGTGAACGAGGGGTTGGTCTAGCCATGAGCACCACGACGCGTTACGCCGTCCCGATCGAGAAGGCCGAGTGGATCGTCGATTCCGCGTTCCCCACTACCTTCGAGTGGGAATACGAGAACGGGCGCGATGGTCTCCTCAAGCTCTACGAGAAGGGCAAGAACCTGCAGTGGAACACGAATGAGCGGATCGACTGGTCGCAGAATCTCGACCCGGAGAACCCTCAAGAGCTGCCCGACGAGACGATCTCGATCTACGGGTCGGAGGTCTGGGAGAAGCTCACGAAGAAGGAGCGGGCGAACGTTCGGCGCCACGTGCAGGCTTGGTCGAACTCGCAGTTTCTGCACGGCGAGCAGGGCGCGCTCGTGTGCACGGCGAAGATCGTACAGCAGGTGCCGAACATCGACTCCAAGTTCTACGCCGCCACGCAGGTGATCGACGAGGCTCGTCACGTCGAGACCTACTCGCGACTCTTGCACGAGAAGTTCGAGCTGGCTTACCCGATCACGCCGACACTGAAGCGCCTCTTGAACGACGTGCTGTCGGATTCGCGCTGGGACATGACCTACCTGGGCATGCAGGTGCTCATCGAGGGCCTCGCGCTCGCGGCTTTCGCCGGCATCCGCGACATGGCGAAGAACCCGCTCGCGGCCGCAGTCAACGCCTACGTCATGCAGGACGAGGCGCGCCACGTCGCCTTCGGGCGTCTCGCGCTGCGGGATTTCTACCCGCAGTTGAGCGACGCCGAACGCGATGAGCGCGAGGAGTTCACGGTCGAGGCGTGCTACCTGATGCGCGACCGGTTCCTCTCGGAGGAAGTTTGGGAGACGCTCGATCTGCCGGTCGAAGCGTGCGTCGGTTACGTCGAGAGCTCGCAGATCATGCGCGAGTTCCGCTCGCGCCTCTTCAGCCGGATCGTGCCGGCGATCAAGGAGATCGGCCTTTGGGGGCCGAAGATCCGGCGGGCGTACTCGAACATGGGGATCCTGGGCTTCGCCGAGATCGACGTCGACGAGCTCTCGCGCCACGACGAGAAGGTCGCGGCGGATTTCGACGCGCTGCACGGGCGCGACCGCGCGTCCTCGCCGGAAGCGAAATGAAGGAACGACCGCCGGAAGCGGGTCCTTTGGTGTCTGCGCTCGAGCGCGTGGTCGACGCCGCTCTCGACAACGCGCGCAAGACCACCGACGGGGGCAAGAGCATCGACGAGCATCAAGTCCATTGCGAGCGCGTCAGCTATCTCGCCACGGAGCTCCGCGCGGCGAAGGCGCTTTCGGAATACGCGGCGGCAGCGGCCCGCGACGGCTCCATTGACCCGCTCGGCGCCGAAGCCGCGGTGATCTTTGCCGCGGGCGCCGCCGCGCGCTGTCGCGCACAGGTGGCCACGCACCTCGACGCGTTCGGTTTCAAGGAGGCGTTCCTCGACGACACTCTCGACTCGCCGGAAGTCCGCGCCGCGGTGCGTAGCGGCTCCTCGGAAGAGCGAGTGCGCGCGTTCGGACGCGACGTCATCGCACGAGGCGGCGAAAACCACTGCTGGCTTCCCGGCGAGATGGAGCGTCTGACGCGGGAGTCGGTGCGCAACTTCGCGCGCACCGAGGTCGAGCCGATCGCGCAGCGCATCCATCAGCGAGACGACCTGGTTCCCGACGAACTGATCGCCAAGATGAGCGCGCTCGGCTACTTCGGCATGTCGGTCCCCGAGGAATACGGCGGCGGCGGCATGGGGAACGTGGTGATGATCATCACCACGGAAGAGCTTTCCGCGGCATCGCTCGCGGCGGCGGGCAGCTTGATCACGAGGCCGGAGATCCTCACCAAGGCGCTCCTCCACGGGGGCACTCCGCAACAGAAGAAGCGATGGCTGCCACGCATCGCGTCCGGCGAGCTGATGGTGGCGATCTCGGTCACCGAGCCGGACACGGGATCTGACGTCGCCTCCGTGAAATGCCGCGCTGTGACCGCCGAGGTGGGCGGCCGGAAAGGCTACGTGATCAGCGGCGCCAAAGCCTGGTGCACGTTCGCGGGCCGGGCGAACGTGATCGCGCTGCTGGCGCGGACCGACCCCGATCCGAAGAGCGGGGCGCGCGGGCTTTCGCTCTTCATCGTCGAGAAGGATCCCTTCGACGGGCACGAGTTCGAGATGCGCCAGCCGACCGGCGGTGTGCTGCATGGCAAGGCGGATCACACGCCGGGCTACCGCGGCATGCACTCCTACACGCTCGGCTTCGACAACTACTTCGTACCGGATTCGAACCTGGTCGGCGCCGACGAGGGCAAGGGTCGGGGATTCTATCTGCAGATGGCGGGATTCGCCGCCGGCCGGCTGCAGACCGGAGGACGCGCCTGCGGGGTGGCGCAGGCGGCGCTCGAGAAGACGGCGGCGTACGTCACCGAGCGAAAGCAATTCGGCCGGTCGATCGGCGAGTTCCAACTCACGCAGTGGAAGCTCGGGCAGATGTCGGTCGACATCGCGGCGGCCCGACAGCTCACCTACGCGGCCGCGCGTGTGATGGACGAGGCCGAGTCAGCCACGCTCGAGGCGGCGATGGCCAAGCTCTTCGCCTCGGACGTCGCGCAGCGCGTGACGCAAGAGGGACAGCTGCTACACGGCGGATGGGGATTCGCCGAGGAGTTCGCCATCTGCCGCTACGTGGTCGACTCGCTGGTGCTGCCGATCTTCGAGGGCGTCAAGCCGATCCTCGAGCTCAAAGTCATTGCCCGGTCGTTGCTCAGCGGCTAGGCTCGGCCGCCGGGATGGACGCGAGGAAGGCAGCGGTGCTGTTCGTCGACGTCAGTGGGAGCACGGCCTTCTTCGATCGCTACGGCGAGGTCGCCGGGCACGCCATGGTGGAGCACTGCTTCAAGGTCGTTGTGCCGGAGATCGAGAAGCGGGCGGGGCGGATCGTCAAGTACATGGGTGACGGCTTCCTCGCGGTCTTCGACGCTGGGTCGGCGGCCGTGGACGCCGCCGTCGCGCTCCACGGTGCGCTGGCCGACGACAATGCGACCCGCCCCGACGGCGCGCGGGTGCGGGTCCATTCCGGTGTCAGCGTCGGGCCCGTGGTCGTGCAGGAAGACGGTGACGTCTTCGGGGATACCGTCAACGTCGCGGCGCGAGTGCAGCACGTCGCCGGACCCGATCAGATCTACGTGACCAAGGACGTCGTCGAGGAGATCCCGTCGCACAATCGCGGCAAAGCGCGACTCGTCGGTCGTTTTCCGTTGCGCGGCAAGGAGGACGAGGTCGAGCTCTACGAGGTGATGTGGAAGCTCGAGGAAGCCACGGTTCTATTCGCGCGGTCGGCGCTACGTGAGCAGGCGCTGCTGTCCGTGTTCTTTCAGGGCGCGGTCGTCGAGATGCCGGCCGGCAAGAACCGGCTGACCGTGGGCCGCACGCCGGGCAACGACCTCATCGTGGACGACGGCGCCGTCTCGCGCGAGCACGCGGAGTTCGTGCGCCGCAAAGGCACGATCTATCTCGTCGACCATTCGACGAACGGCACCTATGTGCGGCCGGGGGTGGGCAAGCTGCGCCATCTCCATCGCGAGGAGTTCCTGCTCGACGGCAGCGGAGACATGTCGCTCGGAAGGCCCGACGGGCCGGCGATCGAATACAAGATCTCCTGACGCCGAGAGGTCCTTCGGGGCTCTCTCTCACCCCGAAGAGAGATACTGCTTCGCCAGTAGCGCTTCGAGGCGCTTCTGTTCCTCGCTCAGAGCGGCGCTCACCTCGACCGGGTAAGGCGGATGCTTCGGCTCGAGCGAGCGGCAACGATCGGGGAGCGCGGCGATCTCGCGCCGAGCGCGCTCGCGGATCGTCTCGAGGGATTCGTCCACCACTCGCCGCCCGCCGCGCATGACGGGGACGAGGAGCCTCCGTCCGTCGTGCTCTTCGCCGGCCCGCGCGATCAGGTCGCCGGCCGTACGGCGAAAGACCTGCTTGCGGCCCCCGAGCACCTGCTTGTCGGCGCTCAGCTTGGTGCGGCCCTGGCCGTCGTACTCGACGAGCTTGTAGACCATGTCGAGCGCGGGCGCGTCCGCCGACACGCCGAGAAGGGTCCCGACGCCGAATCCGTCGATGGGCGCGCCGCTCTGGACGAGCGCGTCGATCGAATGCTCGTCGAGCCCGCCGCTGGCGAAGATCTCGACCTCCCGGAGCCCCGCCTCGTCGAGGTCGCCGGGCCCCGCCCGCCCGGGAGCGTTTAGGTGGGCCGCGTGGC
>JBEVNX010000111.1:0-6556 GCA_040507895.1 Binatia bacterium
GGTCGACGCCTGGCCGCAGCGCCCCGAACCGCTCGCGATTCGTCGCGATGCCGCCGACCGAGATGCCGCCGAAGTTGACTCCGTGATAGCCGCGCTCGCGACCGATCAAGCGCGTGCGCTGCGCCTGCCCGCGCACGCTCTGGTAGGCGACCGCGATCTTGAGGGCGGTATCGACCGCCTCGGATCCCGAGTTCGTGAAGAACACCCGGTCGAGGCCGGCCGGCGCGAACTTCGCGAGCCACTCCGCCGCCTCGAACACCTTGGGGTGCCCCATCTGGAACGTGGGCGCGAAGTCGAGCTCGGCGACTTGCTTCTGGACGGCCGAGACGATGCGGGGGTGGCAATGTCCCGCCGGTACGCACCACAGGCCGGCGATTCCGTCGAGAATTCGCCGGCCGTCGGCGCTCCGGTAGTACATGCCCTCCGCCGACACCAAGAGCCGGGGCGCCGCCTTGAAGGCGCGATTGCACGTGAACGGAATCCAGAAAGCGTCGAGGTTCGGTCCCAAGGGCTCTGACATGTCACTCCCCCTACCCTGACAGTGTTCCTCTGGCCGTAAGTATCAAAACTTTGGCCGCTTTGACCATTCTCATCTCCCCGCGGCCCGGTCGTATACACCGTGCGGACACTATAGATGGAGGAGGACACCGATGAGCGCTGAAGCCACCCCCACGCCGTTCGATCCTGCCGAGTGGACGAAGAAAAATTTCACCGAGCGCGTTCGCATCGGCACCAACTTCTACGTGCTCAAGGGCATCGGCTACCCGTTTCCTGCTTACCTCTTCCACGCCGTGAGAGTCGCCATCTTCGTCGCCGGCTGGATCTTCTTCTGCAGCTTCACGCCGGGGCTCGGCACGCTCTCCGGCTTCACGACGTGGATCTTCGAGCCGACCGCGTTTCAAAAGGCGTTCCTCTGGGCGAGCCTCTTCGAGGCCGGCGGTTTCGGCTGCATGAGTGGGCCGCTCGGCTTGAAGATCTGGCCGCCGTTCACCGCGGGACTACATTTCATTCGACCCGGCACTACGAAGCTGCCGCCGTTCCCCGACCTGCCGCTGTTCGGCGGCACGACCCGGTCTTGGCTCGACGTCTCGCTCTACGCGGCGTTTCTGCTCTCGCTGCTCCGCGCACTCGTGCAACCCGAGGTCACGGCGGCCCATCTGATCCCGATCGTCGTGTTGTTGCCGCTCTGCGGTCTCACCGACAAGACCGTCATTCTTTGCGCGCGAGTCGAGCACCACTTCGCGATGATCGTGTGCTTTCTCTTTGCGGGGAATTGGATCGCCGCATGCAAGTGGGTGCAGCTCGCGATCTGGTTCTGGGCGGGTGTCTCGAAGCTCACCGTCGCGTTCGGCTACGTCGTGCCGATCATGACCGCGAACAATCCGATGATGAAGAGCGAGCGCTTCCGCCGCAACCTCTTCGTCTCGTACCCCGACGACCTTCATCCATCGGCGCTCGCCAGGATGATGGCCCACATGGGCGCATTCCTGGAGTTCGGCACACCGCTCACGCTGGCATTCGTCACCGGGCCGGGTTGGCTCCAGCTGCTCGGCCTCGCGCTGGCTCTCGGCCTGCACGGCTTCATCATCAGCAACATGCCGATCGCCGCCGTATTCGAGTGGAACCTTCTCAGCCTCTACGCCGCCTTCTTCCTTTGGTACGGGCATCCGGAGGTCAGCCTTTTCGCGGTCGGCTCCGGGCTGCTCACCATCTATCTTCTCGTTGGGTGTCTTCTTCTGCCGCTGATCGGCAATCTCTTCCCGTCGAAAGTCTCCTTCCTCGTTTCCATGCGTTACTACGCCGGGAACTGGGCATGGAACGCCTGGTTGTTCCACAACGGCAGCCACGAGAAGCTCTACAAGCTGAAGCGCGCCGCGCCGTTGCTCTACGAGCAGCAGCGGCGCTTTCTCCCTCCGGAGCAGGCGGTACAAGCGGACTCGGGGTTCTTGGCGTTCCGCACCCTCCACTTGCAAGGCCGGGTGCTCGGCATGCTGCTCCCGCAGGCGACTGACGGCAATCCGTTCCAGGAATACCTATATGCCGACGGCGAGACGGTCGCCGGCTCGGTCCTCGGCTGGAACTTCGGCGAGGGACACTTTGCGGACGAGCGATTGGTTGCGGCGGTGCAGCGCCAATGCGATTTCGACGAGGGCGAGTTGCGCGTCATTTGCGTCGAGGCGCAGCCGATCCTCGGGTCGACGCTGCACTGGCGGATCGTCGATGCGCGTCGCGGGCAGATGGCTGAAGGCCACGTCGAGCTCGAGGAGTTGATGAGGCGCAAGCCCTGGGACTACGGCGAGGTCTGAGCCTCGTGGAGGACGCCGTCGTCGTCGGCTCGGGCCCAAACGGATTCGCGGCCGCCATCGAGCTTGCCCGCGCGGGCGCCTCGGTACGGATCCTCGAGGCGCGAGAGGAGGTCGGCGGCGGCATGCGGACCGCCGAGCTGACCCTTCCCGGCTTCGCCCACGACGTCTGCTCGGGCTGTCACCCGATGGCGATTCTGTCGCCGTGGTTCCGGACTTTGCCGCTCGACCGGTACGGCCTGCGATGGATTCAACCGCCGGCTTCCGTCGCACACCCGCTCGATGGCCAGCCGGCGGTGCTGCTGCGGCGATCTCTCCGGGAGACCGCGGAAGGGCTCGGCGAAGATGCGCAGGCCTACGAGGGGCTCTTCGCGCCGTTCTTGCGCGAGCCGCACGGGCTCCTCGCGGACCTTCTCGCTCCGCTTCGCATTCCGAAGCATCCGATCCTGATGGCTCGCTTCGGACTGCCGGGCCTGCTGCCTGCGACGCGGGCACTTCGCTGGCGCTTTCGCGGAGAGAGAGCGCGCGCGGTTCTGGCCGGCTGCGCCGCGCACTCGATCCTCCCTCTCGAGAGACCGCTCACCGCGGCGGTCGCGATGATTTTCGCGCTCACCGCGCACCTCGAGGATTGGCCGGTCGCCGCGGGCGGCTCGCGAGCCATCGGAGAGGCGCTCGCCTCCTATTTCCGCGAGATCGGCGGGCGCATCGAAACGGGGCGGGAGGTGCGCTCTCTAGCGGATCTCCCCCCCTCGCGCGTCGTGCTTTTCGACACCAGCCCGGCGCAGCTCGCCGACATCGCCGGCCCGATCCTGCCCACGGGCTACGTGAGCCGCATCCGCCGCTACCGCTACGGCCCGGGCGTCTTCAAGCTCGACTGGGCCCTCGACGGCCCGATCCCGTGGCGCGACCCGCGCGTGCTCGAGGCCTCGACCGTGCATCTCGGTGGCACGCTCGAGGAGATCGCGGCCTCCGAAGCCTCGGTGTGGCGCGGCGAGCACCCCGAGCAGCCGTTCGTGCTCGTCGTCCAGCAGAGCCAGTTCGACGCGGCGCGCGCTCCCGCCGGCAAGCATACCGGCTACGCGTATTGTCACGTGCCGGCTGGATCGATGCTCGATCGCACCGCGGCCGTCGAAGGCCAGATCGAGCGCTTCGCGCCCGGCTTCAGCGACCGCGTTCTCGCGCGCCACGTGATGCGCACCACGGACCTCCAGGAAGAGAATCCCAACTACGTCGGCGGCGCGATCACCGGCGGGGTCGCGGATCTCATGCAGTTCTTCGCGCGCCCGGTAGCGCGGCTCGATCCCTACTCCACGCCGAATCCGCGGGTGTTCCTGTGCTCCGCGTCGACGCCGCCGGGAGGCGGAGTGCACGGAATGTGCGGCTACTTCGCCGCGCAAAGCGCGCTGCGAAGCCTCGGGCGGCTTCGCGGGGCTCTCGCCCCTCTCGAGGCCCCGCGCTCCTGATTTTCTCTACTTCGCCAGCCCCTCTTCCTTGAGGGCCGCGCGCACGCCCGGCCGACCGCCGACACGCTCGGCGTACGCCTTCAGGTTCGGCCACTGCGCGACGTCGATCTTCAGGAAGTTCGACCACAGCGTCATGACGAAGAGGTACGCGTCGGCGACCGTGAACTGCCCGCCGAGCAGGAACGGTCCGCCCTTCGCCAGATGAGCGTCGACGTGCGCGAACCGTTTGGCGATCAGGTCCTTGGCGACGGGCTTGTAGTCCTCGGGGGTGGCGGGATTGAACAGCGGGCCGAAGCTCTTGTGCAGCTCGGTCGAGACGAAGTTCAGCCACTCCTGCAGCCGATAGCGCTCGAACGTTCCGGCTCGCGGAGCGAGCCCTGACTCCGGCTTCTGGTCCGCCAAGTACTGCACGATCGCCGGCCCCTCCGTCAGCATCTTACCGTCGTCGAGCACGAGCGCCGGTACCTGGCCTTTCGGGTTGATCGCCGCATAGTCGGCGCCACTCTTGGTCTTCTTGGTCTTGAGATCGACTTGCTCGAATTCGGAGGCGATTCCCGCCTCGCGAAGCACGATGTGTGGAGAGAGCGAGCAAGCTCCCGGAGCGAAATACAGCTTCATGACGAGCCTCCTTCCGACCCAATGTTCTCCGCTCGATGATACAGGTCCCTGCTCGTTAGCCAACCTGAGAATCTGAACTCACGCCCGAGAGAAGCTCGGAAGGGTCGAGCGGCGCATCACGGCTCCCCCGGCGGTCGCACACCGCGGAAGCGCACCAGGAGCAGGACGTCGTACACGATCTTCAGAGCTCCGGCGATCACAAGCGGCCAGCCGAAGCTCGAGCGCTCGAGCATCGCACCGGCGAGAAGCGGCGCGAGCGCGGTTGCGAAGCTTCGCGGTATGTTGGTGATGCTTGCCGCCGCGGCACGCTCCTCGGGAGGCACGATCGCCATGACGTACGACTGGCGCGCCGGCACGTCCATCGACGATAGCGCCATGCGCAGCAGCAGGAACGCGACGGCGAGCGGCGCGTTGGGAGCGAGACCGGCGATCATCAGGAAGACGTTGGCGGGCAGGTGCGTATAGACCATGGTGCGAACGCGCCCGATACGCTCAGCGATCTGTGCTGAAACGAGCTGCGAAAAGGCAGCCAGCAGACCGGCGACGAAGAAGATCGCACCGGTCGTGGCGATCGGCAGATGGAAGCGCCGATCGAGCCAAAGCACCAGCAGAGACTGTACGACCAGGCCGCCGCCGAAGGAGTCGAGGCTGAACAGCGCCGTCAGCTCGAGCACCACTGCGCGCGAGCGCGCCAGCGGCGACGACGGAGCTCCGTAGTGCTCGACCGTCGGGGACAGGCCGCGGTATATCGTCGCGATCATCACCGCCACGAGCACGTAGACGACGAATCCGACCCTCTCGGCGTCGTGAACGTCCACATGGAGGGCTCGAGCCGCCGCTTCGGGAAGCCCGCTCGCCAGCGCGCCGAGCGCTCCCATCAACGTGCCGGAGAGGTTGTATCGAGCGAACGTGCGGGTCAGGCGAGAGGCTCTTTCACTTTGGGCGAGCGCTGCCTGCTCGACCGGCAGGAACACGCTGACGTCACCGGCGGAGGGGTTCAACGTACCCGCAACGGCCACGGCGAGCAGCGGCCAGAACGTCGTCAGTCCGGCGAAGCCGATTCCCGTCGCCGCCATGAGGGCCGAAGCGGCGAGCAGCATGCGCTTGCGCCTCGAACGGTGACCGAGCAGGCCGACCGCGAGCGTCAGCAGCGACGACCCGAGGAGCGTTCCGGTGATGATCGCGCCGACCCGTAGCGGCGAGAAGCCGAGGTCGGTCAGATAGCCGGCCAGCAGCACGCTCACTGCGCCGTCGGCAAACCCTCGCAGACCGCGGGCGGCGATCAGCCGGCGCGTGTCGTCTGCCGTCGCGGTCGACACCGGACGGTCGGCCCGCTCAGGCCCTGGGCAGCGCGCCGAGCGCGTGGCGGGCCGCCGCCAGATACGCAGACGACGGAAGGAGTGCGTGCTCACGGAGGCAGGCTTCCGTGAGCTTGATCGCGTGCTCGTCGCCGTGCCCCACCGCGAGGTCGGCCAACGTCCGGGGGTCCTCTGGCGGCGCCTCGACGTCGCCTTCGACGGGCAGCCGCGTGGCGAACGTCGCGTAGAGCGCACATCCCGCTTGCCAGCCGTAACGAACGGCCCCTGCGGCCGCGCTCGCATCGAGAAGGGGCAGCAGCAGGCGGATGGCCGCCGCGCCGGTGATGGCGTGGAGGAACACGATCGTGGTGAGCACGTCGTGCGCGTTGGCGAGGTAGGCGCGGGCGAACGCCTCGCTCACGTCCGAGAGCGCGCGCGAGGGTGACGGCGAGGGGTCGATCGCATCGATCACCGGGCCGAATTCAGCAAATTCAGAGAGAGCTTCGAGCGACGAGACGATCGTCCCGGCGAACCGGCGCTTTTCGCTCGGCACGACCGGCACCGCGGCGAGCGCGCGGAGCGGGGTCGATCGCAGAGGATCGCCTGCGGCGGCGGGTAGCGTCTGGTAGGCCGATGACCAGTAGGCGAGCCCTTCCGCGAGCTCGCGCTTGCGCAGCGCCGACTCGGATTGCTCGAGGCTGCGCACGGCGTGGGCGACGCGGATCACCCCGTGCAGAGCGGAGGCGCACACGGCCGGCATCAGCCGCGCGCTCCAGCGCGACGCGACGTCGCGCCAGGAAGCCTCCTCGAGCTCCTCTTCGAAGTACGCGACCCACTCCGGAAAGAGGTCGAGCCGGCCGAGCGCGCGCTGCCA
>JBEVNX010000116.1:0-11091 GCA_040507895.1 Binatia bacterium
TGGGGCTCGTAGAGGGCGACCAGACCTTCGAGATCGCCTTTGTCGATGCTGACTGCGAACAAGGCGTCACATTCCTCGGGCGTTCGTGCTGGCATCTCGTCGATCCTCCTTGCCATGCTCCCCTAGTCAAGCATCCGAAGCGATGCAACCCTCGCCGTCGACTCGTCGAGGATGAGGGCGACTTCTCCCGCTTCGGTGAGCGCCAGGAGGCTCGAGACGGATGAATCGAAACGACAGCAAGGAACCTTCGACCACGGAAACCCGACCACGGGCGAATCGCTTGCGGCACCGGTTGTACGTGACGGGTGGGATCCTCCTAGTGTACCTGCTGATCGCCTACGTCGCGCTTCCCTTGCTGTGGCGGACCGCCACCAGGGAGGATCCCGGCTTGGACGGGGGACCGCACGTCACGCACACTGCGAGCGGCATTCCCGGCGATCCCGTGAACATCGCCTTGGTGGGCTCGGAATCGGATGTCATCCACGCAATGATCAAAGCGGGCTGGTTCCCGGCCGACCCGATCACGTTCGACAGCAGCGTCCGTATCGCAGTCGACTCGGTGATCCGCCGCCCCGACGATGAAGCGCCCGTCAGTCCCCTCTACCTGTTCGGCCGCAAAGAGGATCTGGCTTTCGAGCAACCGGTCGGCGACAGCCCGCGCCAGAGGCATCACGTGCGGTTCTGGCACTGGGACAAGCTGTTCGACGAGAGACCGGTCTGGTTCGGCGCCGCAACGTTCGATGAGCGGGTCGGGCTGAGCTACACGACCGGGCAAGTGACGCATCACATCGGTCCGGACGTGGATGCGGAGCGAGACCGCATCGTCGCGGAGTTGGAGAGAGCTGGCGAAGTCCAGCGAGTCGTTTGGCGGGACCATTTCCACGAGGAACTCTCGGGACGCAACGGCGGCGGAGATCCATGGCACACCGACGGCCGCCTGGCGGGCGCAATTCTCGTGGCGAGCCCTGCCGCGACCACCGCGGCGGCGAGTCCCTCGTCCCGTCCGTGAGGACGATCGGTCCGGCGACCGAGGCTACGTCACAGATCGGCGATCGCAGACGCTGGAAAACTCTTCCTCTTTACGAGGCCCCCGTTTTTACGGATGTAGGCTCCCGGCGAACCGACGAGAAGCCGGAAACAGCGAGGGAGACTTCGCTCAACCAGGAAAGGGACGAAACGATGGAGATCAAGATTGGCAGAGACCTCGCCCTCGCGGCGATCGCGGCTTCGATCGCGGTCTACACGCCCCAGGCGATCGCTGCGGACGACTCGGCGCCGTCACGCATCTCCGGCGGCACGGTAGCCGAAAGCGTCTCGGCGACGGCGACGGTCGAGGACATCGATCTCGCCAAGCGAATGGTGACGCTGAAGGACGAGAAAGGGGAAGTCACGGAGCTGAAGGTCCCCGAGGAAGTGAGAAACTTGGCGCAGGTCAAGAAGGGCGACGTGGTCGTCGCGACCTATCAGGAGGCGGTCGGTTACGAGGTGTTCAAAGCCGGGACGGCAGTGCCGGAAATGAAGGACGCGGCGGTCGCTGAAAGGGCCAAGCTCGGCGAGAAGCCAGCCGCGGGCGTCGCGGACGTGGAATCCGTGACGGCCACGATCGAAGCGATCGACAAGGCGGCCTCGAAGGTCACATTGAAGGGGCCCGAGGGCCGCAAGGTCACCGTGAAGGTCAAAGATCCGAAGAAGCTCGAGGGCGTGAGTGTCGGCGATCTGGTCCAGCTCACCTATACTCGGGCATTGGCCATCTCCGTGAAGCCGGCGGCAGCGAAGTAGGCCGGCGCACCGGGACGAGAGGCTTCGGCCTAGGCGCTTGCTCGTCCTAGACCGAGGCCTCTCCCCCGTACCCGCGAATCGAGGCTCGTGTCGAGATCACCCTCCGGAGCGTGCGTCACTCCAGCGAGCCGCTGAGAAGGCGGGCGCGACCGGGCCGTTGCGTCGCCGCAACCAGCGAAGTAGTGCATTGCGTCCGCCGAACCGCCGGCATTTCGCGGGCCATCAGGAGGTGCTGCGATGAGGATCACTCGGTTCGTCACGACCTCCGACGGAGGGTCGCGCTTCGAGGAGCTCGACATCCCGTTCCCTCAGGCCTACGTGGACGAGTTCGGCAACACGTATCACTTGACGCGCGCCTTCGCTTCGAGCGGCGTCATCGTGGATCTCCCCCACGGACTGAATCAAGACTGGCACGTCGCACCTAGCCGACAGATCGTCGTGGTGCTTTGCGGCCGGCTCGAGGTCGAGACGACTGACGCCCAGGTGCGACGCTGGGGTCCAGGCGACATGTTCATGGCCGACGATCCCAAGGGCAAGGGGCATCGCACGCGCGTCGTCGAAGGCCCGGCAAAGCTCGTCTTCCTCCGCCTCGGAGACGACTTCGATCCAGCCGCGTGGACTCGGCGAGACGGCTGAGCCTGCCGCTTACCCTCGGTCTTCGTAGCTTCCCCGTACGGTGGCGGCCGCGATGGCCGAGCGCGCGATACCGAATGACCTAGTTCGCGAATCATCCCGCGGCCGCCGTCGCGACTTGCCGGCGCGCGATGGCATCACGATCGAGCTTGTGGAAGTCGCCGCTTTTCATGATCGCGACCAGCCGCTCCGGCCGCTGCAGGAGCGACACGTCGGTCAGTGGGTCGCCGTCGACGAGCAGCAGGTCGGCCAGGTACCCTTCGCGCACCAGCCCGAGCTCGTCGGCCATGCCCATCAGCTCGGCGCCCGTGCGCGTCGCGCTCACCAGCGCCTCGCCCGGGCTGTAGCCGAACAGCTTGACGAAGTGCTCGATGTCTCGGGCGTTGGTTCCTTGAGGCGTCACGTCGAAGCCGTAGTCGCCGCCGATCACCACGCGGATCCCGCGCTTGCGCATTTGCTCGTAGGTCCGGGTCGCGGCCTCGAAGCCCCGCTCGACCAGCTCCCGCATCTTCGGATCGGCGTCGGCGCGCAGCGCGCGGATGCTCTCGCGCACCGCGTACGGCAAACCGATCGCCGGGCCGACGAACACGCGATGCTTCTGCCCCTCGAGCAGGTCGAGCGCCTCAGCATCGGCGTACTCGCAGTGATAGATCACGTCGACACCGCAACGGAGCGCGCGCTTGACGGATTCCGCCGCGCGGCAATGGGCGTTGACCTTGCGGCCGAAGTCGTGCGCAACCTCGACCCCGGCACGAATCTCCGCCTCGCTCATCACCGTCATTTCGCCCTTTGCGGCCTTGTAGAGATCGTCGCCGGAGATGTTGAGCTTGATGGCGTCGGCTCCCTCGCGGCAGCAAAGCCGCGCCCATTTGACGATCTCCGCCGGGCCGTCGGCAATCACCGCGAAGCTTTCGCGGTACATGTGCGCGCGACGCTCGTCGCCCAAGCCGCCGGTCACGGTGATCTCCGGACCACAGGCCTTGAGCCGTGGGCCGGGAATCTGCCCGGCTGCGATCGCATTGCGGATCACGATGTCGAGCCTGAGCTTCGCCGACGCCGCGCTATAGGCGCTCGTGAAGCCGTGGTCGAGCAGGATCTTCGCGTTCCGCGCCGTGAGCAGCGTGTGCTCCTCGGGCGGCAGATCGCCGAGGTCCGTGGTGGCGGTTGCTTTGCCGAACGAGAGATGAGCGTGGCCCTCGACCAACCCCGGCATCAGCACCATGCCGCGTGCCTCGATCACCTCCGCACCGGCGTCGTCGAGCTGACCACGCGTGCGCACGGCGGCTCGGATGCGCCCGCTTTCCACCAGCACGTCGGCCGGAAACGCGGCGTTGCCGCTGCCGTCCCAAACCCGACAATCCCGGATGATCGTCCGGCTCATGCGGTCCTCCCAATGGATCAGTCATACATTACTGCGGATGCGCAGACGACAGCCTACGATCGGCTGGTTCGGAGGGTTTTGAAGGTCGCCTAGCGACCTTGGTACCGCGGCGCGGGTGTGAGGGGCGGCTGCCACGTCGGCGCTTCGAAGTATGCAGCCCTCGAACGGTCGTAGAAGGCAGGGATGATGTGCCGTACCCAATCGGAAGTCCGGTACGCTGAGAGCTCGGAAGCGGAGACGAAGGCCGCGGCGTTGGTCTCGTCGGACCTCGCATGCAAAGCGCCGCTGAGCACCGCGCACTCGAACACGGCAATGACGTAGATGGTGCGATCTCCGTTGGGGTACCTGACCAAGCAGGTAGGGCCGCCATGGACTCCAAGCAGGCGAACCGGCTTGGCGTACAGACCCGTCTCTTCCCAAACCTCACGAACGACTGCGTCTGCAGGTATCTCTTCGGGGTCGATGGCTCCGCCAGGGGTGCTCCACAGGCCGCTTTCCGTCTGGCGCACGAACAGGATGCGGTTCTCGTCATCGAAGATGATGCCGGTGACGGACGGGAGAACGAGGAGCTCGGGTCCCAGCGCGGCGCGGAGACGTTGGATATGCGCTGACATCGCCATCGGAGGGCCTCCTACTCTTCGTCAGGGCTCAGGGGTCGCCCAGCGGTCAAGACCCACAGAAGTCAGGCCGCATCCGTCTGCACGAGAGCATCGACCTCGGTTTCGAGCAGCCAGTCGGGCTCGATGAATCGAACGACCTGTACGATCGTAGTCACGGGGCGAATGTCTCGAAAGAATGCACCGTGGACCGCCGCGCGGTTTGGCGATGTCGGATGCACTTCACGACTGCCTGCCCGTTGCACGTGTCTGGCTAAGCCGCGGGAAACATTGCCCCCCAGCGCCTCTGCATTTCCTGCGGAGAGACGTCCTCCTTGCGGGTCGCGATATGCCATTTGTGTCCGAAGGGGTCGAGGATCATTCCCGCACGGTCGCCGTAGAATTCGTCCTTGACCGCGCGGAGAATCGTCGCGCCCGCCGCCGCAGCACCTTCGACGACTCGATCCACGTCCTCCACGTAGAGATGGAGGGAAACCGGCGATCCGCCGATCGACGCGGGGCTGAGGGCTCCGAAGTCCGGGTACTCGTCGGCGAGCATGAGCAAGGAATCGCGGATGCGAAGCTCCGCGTGTCCGATCTTTCCCTGCGGCTCGGTCAACCGAAACATCTCTTCCGCCCCGAACGCCTTTCGGTAGAACTCGATCGCCTTCGCCGCGTTTCGCACGATGAGATAGGCGGTCACAACCTGCCGTCCGTCGGGGGTGAACTTTGCTGCGCTCATGGTTCCTCCTGCTGGGTTGACTTGCGGTCCTCGTTAGATTACGCTCCGTAACGTAAATAATGCGGACAGTCAAGCGCCCTTTGCCGACCAACGAAACGCGCAGGGCTCGCGGACGGCCGCGCAGCGCGAAGGCGAGAAGCGCGATTCTCCGCGCGGCGCGGGACCTCCTCGCGGAGGGAGGGCCGGCCGCGGTGACCATGGAAGGCGTGGCGGCCCGAGCGGGGGTCGGCAAGCCGACGGTCTACCGGTGGTGGCCGGATCGCCACGCGGTCGCAATGGCCGCGCTCATCGAGGGCGAAGCTCCGCAGGCGCCGGGACGAGCCCCGCGCTCCGCGATTCGCGCGCTCGGGCAGCAGTTGAGGACGATCGCCGAGCGCTTCGCGACGCCGACCGGACGGCACGTCGCCACGATGATCGCCGCCTCGGACTTGGAGACGGAGTTCTCGAAGGCGTTCCGCAACCACTTCGTGCTCGCTCGGCGCGCAGAGGGTAGAGCCTTGCTGGAGCAAGCGATCCGCGACGGAGAGGTCCGCGCCGATCTCGACGTCGAGGTGGCGCTCGACTTGCTCTACGGAGCGCTCTTCTTCCGGCTCCTCATGGGGCATGCTCCACTCGATGAGAGCTTCATGGACGAAGTTCTCCGCCACGCCCTTCGGGGGCTGAGACGGCGAAGGGTCTAGACCCTCACGGGGATTGCGGGCAACTCGACTCCGGCGCGACGGCGCCCGGACCGCCCTGGAGACTGGCGTCCTTCAGCCAATGGGTTCAGGCACCACGCTCCGTGTCGCGTCTAACCAACGGCCGTCGAGCGGGCGGACAACACCTCCCGCAAACGCGCGGCGACGAGGCGACGAGGAGCGATTCAATGCACCGCCCAAGCGGATCGGCTTTCACAAGCAGGAGGCTACGAAACGCGGGATGACGTGCAGATGAAAATGAAACACCTCCTGCCCACCCGCTGCGTCGTTGCGCTGCCGAAGCGTGACGCCCGCGGCCGAGAATGCTGCGCTTCGCAGCCGTCGCCAAACGAGAGGCGGCCGCTAGCACCGGACCCGCAAGCTCCTCGGGCAGCATGTACAGATCGCGGATGTGCCGCCGCGGGACGACGAGCGCGACAAGTGCATCGGTTCCCCCATTCTCCGCGAACACCTGGATCGGCCCATCCGTAGACATCGAACGCTAGGGCTCTAGCGAGCGTCGCCAGAGGGTGCGAACGGGCTCGAATTCGACGAGGCCGATCTCGTGCAGCGTCGCGTCGAAGGGCCGGAGCGCTTCTCGGGCCTTGCGCACCGCGGTATCCAAGGCTTCCGCCGGCACGTCGCGCGCGAGCGTACAATGCGGAACCCAACGGCCCGGAACGTAGAGCGCTGACGATTCCAGCATCATGGATCTCAGAAAGCCGTGAAGCTCGGCATGGGTCGCGAGAAGGTTCTCGTCCCGGGCGGGTGCTAGGAAGATCACGTGCTCGGGCGTCGGAAAGCTACCAATCGAGTCGAAAGAAATGGTCAACGGCTCGCAGGATTCCACGAAACGAGACAGAGCCGCGATGGCGCGTGGAGGATCCACGCGGTCGAAGGTCGCTAGGCTTACGTGCGGCGCCGCGCCGGCGTGTTCGACGTACGCGCCGGCTGCGGCAAGGATCCGCCACAGCGAACGAACCCGCTGATCCGATTGACCGTCGAGATATAGTTCAACCGCGAATCCCATGGCATCGCGGGTCGACCGCCGCGACGGCTATCTTTCCGTGTCCCGATCGATCGTCCACTGCACAGCCTCCGCGGCGCGAGCGTCATTGGGTCGCCCTCTCTTGCGGAGCTCCTTCACCACGTTCACTCGGACCTCGGCAGGACGGTTTTGCCCGAGCTTGAATTTGACCCGTCTGGCTCTGATTCCAAGTTGTATCGCGGCTATGTGCGCGATCGCTCCACGGTAGAGCGGCTCGGAGGCCGTGACCGGCCGGAACCCGCCTTGCGGTTGGTAGCGAGCGAGGAGTCGCATCTGCTGTTCGGCCAATACGGCCGCATCCTCGGAAACTTCCGCGTCGCACTCGAAGATGACCGTGCGATGGTACGCGGTTGCCATGACGGCGTCGTCCGGATGAATCCAATACGAGGGGATCACGCCCAGCACCTCGTCGACTTCGAACAGACACTGCGGGCGAGCCTTCAGATCGGCGAATTGTTCATCGGCCCTGTTGACGTGAAGCTCGATGGTGACGCCGTGGTACACGAACGGATAGAGTCCGATGTGAGGCACGCCCTCGACGCTCACCGTCACGAGACGCCCCATCTCCATCGTTCCGACGAAGGCATCGACGGTCTCGGGCGGGACGTCTGCATAGTCGTCGTAGAAGATCATGGGTCTCCAGTCATTGAACGGCTCCGGATCGCTTTTCGTGCCAGCCTACCGTGGCAGCGCGCGGGTGTGCACGAACTCGCCACGAGCCAGATATTCGAGCTCGTCCGGGGTCGATGGTCGTCCCAAAATCGCGTTCCGATGGGGATGACGACCGAAGCGGGCGACCACGTCTCGATGACCACGAGCTTGTGACGCCGAGTGCTCCAGCACCTTCCGGAACTCCGGTGCCGCCTGTTCGGCAAGTCGTTCTGAGATCTCGACCACTCGCTCCAGATGCGGCAGCATTTCGGAATGTCCCAGGGGCAGGACGAAGAAGAGCTTCTCCCAAGGGGTCTCGAGGGCCGCAAAATGACCGATCTCGATTCCGTTGAGCGCTAACGCGAGGGCCTTTGGATCTTGGGCGAGCGCCTGCACCGTATTCCGATAGACGGAGCGGGAAAACTGATCGAGAACGAGGATGAGCGCCAGGCGAGATCGCGGCCGGTGCGCCCAGTGATCGATCTCGCCACGCGTTGCCCGCTCCAGCAACTCGGAAAACCGTTCGCCAACGCTCGAGTCGGCGCCACCGCGAAACCACCATTCGAACTGTTGAACCATCCGCGCGTGGTCGGCGTTGGATAGCTCGGGAAACCAGAACCGCAGAACGTCTTCGGGTTCTTCAGCTCGCATGGTCCTGTTGTTTCCTAGGATGCCTCTACGGATGAAGGCAAGAACGATGGCACTTCGTCCGACGATCCTCTGGAGGTCGTCACTGCTTCTCAACGAATCCCGCGACCATGTGCAGGGAGATGTCCACCGAAAAGACGACCTCTTCGCGGATGGCTTCGGCCTTGGCGACGGCTGCGCGAATCCGAGCGATGCCGGCCGAGTATTGCTCGTCCGTGAGCAAGCTCAGCTGAGAGGTTGCGTTCTTCTGGAGCATCGGCTCATCGAGAATCTCTCTGCCCACTCGGTTGTCGCGAAGCCTCTCGACCACGTGCCATCGAACGGCGTCGAAGCCGGCGTCGATCATCCAGTTCGTGATCGTACCGGGCGACGGGTAGCGCTCTAGGTCCAGCTCGCGGGTGCCGGCAAAGTACTCATAGAGATACCAGCGATCGCGGCCCTCGTGGGGATTCATGCCGACGACGGCGAGGGCCCCGCCGGGTCGCAGAAGTGAACGCGCTTCGCGGATGAAGAGCGCGGCGTCCGCGAAGTGATGAAGTGCGTTGACGCAGAACGTGAGATCCAGCATCGGGCCCGAAAAGGGCAAGGCCGCGGCATTTCCCCGTATCAAGTTGGCTACGCCCGCGGCTCGAGCGCGGCGCAGCATGCCGAGAGAGAAATCGAGCCCGTAGACTGGGCAGCCGAGGGAACCGAGGATGCGCAACCAATAGCCTACGTCGAGAGCACGCTCCGCGTCCACCTCGCGAATCAAGTTGACGAGCGCCGCGCCAACCCCCTCTCGCGCCCCGGCGTAGTACGCGAAGCGCTCATCGTAGGTCGGCGCGACCTGGTCGTAGTCGACGTTCCTTTCGGGGCCCCTGGGCATGCCACTCCACGAAACCGCCTAGTGCTCGGCGGCTGAGCAGCCGGCCGCGTGTGCAGGCCGGCCACGATGAGAAGCCTTGCAGTCGCTCAGCTGGCCGCAGTCTGAGCCGGCTCTTCGGATTCGGATCCGCACGGCTGCCATTCCTCCCTCACCCTTCGCGCGAGTTCATCTCGAGATTCCTTCGACGCTCTCCGTGCCGATGCCATCTAGGATTTCGACGGCGAGGCCTCACTCCTCAAGGGACTTGAAGAAAATCGTGGTTGCGCAGGGAGTCCCATCGGGCCACAGCGCGTAGTTCGGGATTGGCCCGCAACGCTGCCAACCTTGCCGCGCATACAGGCGCTCGGCATCACTGCTGGCCGTATCGAGCACCAAGAGCGTCTTCCCCGCGCGAAGAGCGCTGCGCTCGGCTGCAGCGAGCAGCGCCTCACCAATGCCCCGCCGACGGGCTCGTCGATGCACGAGCATCTTCGTGATGTCCCCGCGATGTGGTTGATTCTCAGGCTGATTGAGAACGAGCTGAACGGTACCGACGATCGTGCCCTCCGTGTCAACGGCGGCGAGCAGCACTCGCTCGCCGCGGGCTACACTCGCGGACGTCCTTTGCCAGAACGCGTCCGCCTTGGCCCGCGTCATCGGGAGCATGAAGCCCACCGAAGCGCCGCCTTCCACACAGTCGATCAACACCTCGCTCAACCCTTGGATCTCGCGCTCACCGATGCCTTGCAAACGTCGAATCTGAATGGTGTCCAGCACTCATCCCCTCGACGCGCGGCTACGCTCGGTCGCGGCGATCACGATGTATCGCGCAGGCTTGCGGGTGCGGTTGCGGAACGCCGCCGGCTCCTTGAGCTGCATCGCGAGACAGTCGTCTTCCGAGAGGCGATGCGTCGTGCGGCCGAGCGTCACCTCGATGCGTCCCTCTCGTACCCAGATCTGCTGATGAATGGTCACGTCTCGCGCGCCGGTCTCGTAAGCCACTCTCGCGCCGGCCGGCAAGAAGACCTCGACGATCTGGATGGGCGAGGGAAAGTTGCCGGGAGAAATGTTGCGCCGTACGTAGCCAGATTGCGGATCGCGCCACGGCGTGCGATCCTCCCGCCGCGACACTGGGTCGGCCGGTGCGCTCGAATCGCCCAATAGCGTCGCGAGCGGCACGCCGAGTCCTGCTGCGATCTTCTCCAGCACGACGGCCGTGGGGCTGCTTTCCCCCCGCTCGATCAAGGAGATCATCGAGCGGCTGACGTCGCTCTTGGCGGCGAGCGCGTCGAGGGTCATGCCAAGATCCGCCCGCAGCGCCCGCACACGGCTCGCGATGCGAGAGTTGACGTCTTGAGCGAGGGTCGCCGCTTCATCCGGCATGATGGACATAGTGTCCAGTAAATTGGATCGATGGTCAATCGATCCACTTGGCACCCGGGGCTGAGCAACCCGGCCGCGCGCCGTGGCGATGACAAGCGATTTGCGACCGCTTCGCCTCAACCGGAGGTTGGCCGAAACGATTCGAGGTGTGCGACGTACGACGTCGGAAAGCCGTGCAGCTTCGCAGGCTGGACGATCCGGTCGATGTAGTCGTTCGATGCAGGTCGCGGCTCGAGGGCCGGTGCGATGTAACAGAAGGTAGGAACGTGTTCTCCGCCTCGAGTCCGGACGACCACGGGGAACGGCAGGTAGTTGCCTCCGAGCACTTCGCGCGCGTGGGCGTAGAGGCGTTCGAGCTCCGCATGCGTCGCGAACGCAAGAGCGCCGTAGACGTGCCCTCGGTCGGAGCGAACGAGATTGGCGAGCGGCCGGATCACGATCTCGAAGTCTTCGAGTGTCGCCGGTGTCAGGGGCTCTGGTGAGCGGTTGGCCTCCTCGAGGACGCGCGGGTTCATGTAGGAGCCGTAGAAGAAAACGGCGACTTTGGGATCATTCATGGGGCGCCGCCCTGAAGTAGGTCGCCGGCGACGGCATGTCATCGAGTGGGCGGTTTCCTCGAAAGGGTTCCTGGACCCATCGCTCCATCAAGCTTCGCGGATCCACTCGGAAGCTCCTTTGGACTGATCGCCAGTGAGCCATTGCCAGTCGA
>JBEVNX010000162.1:0-9353 GCA_040507895.1 Binatia bacterium
TTTATTCAGCCGCCGCGCCCCTTTCTTCTACGGGAATGGACGCTGCGGGAGGGCGCTTGGTTACACCGAAAACGAGGCGCCGCAGCCGCAGCTCGATTTGACGTTGGGATTGTTCAGCTTGAAGCCAGACTCCATCAACCCCTCCGAATAGTCGAGCTCCGTGCCGTGAAGATACAGATAACTCTTGCGGTCAGCGACCACCGCGACGCCGTCCTTCTCGAAGGCCTTGTCGCCGGCGCGGGGCTCGTCGACGTCGAGCTTGTATTGCAGCCCCGAACAGCCGCCGCCGATGACCTTGACGCGCAGCACCTTGCCGGCCTGCTCGCCGATCAGCGTCTTGATCTTCTTGGCGGCGTTCTCCGAGATGGTAATCATCGCGATCTTCAGCTGGCGCAGGCCATCGCGTACTCGGGGGAGAGCTTCCGCAGCCGGCGCACCTCCGCGATCACCCTCTTCGCCACGGTCTCCACCTCTGCCGCCGTGGTGAAGCGGCCGAGGCCGAATCGGATCGAGCTGTGCACGATCTCGTCGCCCTTGCCGAGCGCCTTCAACACGTAGGACGGCTCGAGCGTGGCCGAGCTGCACGCCGATCCCGTCGACAGCGCAATCTCGCGGTTGAGCGCCATCAGCAGCGATTCCGCCTCGACGAAGCTGAAGCTCAGGTTCAGGTTACCGGGCAGCCGTTCGACTGGATGGCCGTTGAGCGTCACGTGGTCGAGCTCTCGAGTGAGGGTCTGCTGCAAGCCGTCGCGGAGCGTCGCGAGGCGTTTGCTCTCCTCGGCCATCAGGGCGGCGGCGATCTCGCAAGCTTTGCCGAGACCGACGATGCCCGGCACGTTGAGCGTCCCCGATCGGAGCCCGCGCTCCTGACCTCCACCTTCGGTGAGCGGCGCGATGCGCACGCGCGGATCCTTCGAGCGCAGATAGAGGGCGCCGATTCCCTTGGGACCATAGATCTTGTGCGCCGAGAGCGAGAGGAGATCGACGACCAACGCGTCGACGCCGACCGGGATCTTGCCCACTCCCTGTGTGGCGTCGCTGTGGAACAGCACGCCGCGTCGCTTGGCGATGCGGCCGATCTCCGCCAACGGATGGATCGTGCCGATCTCGTTGTTGGCCAGCATGATGGAGATCAGCACGGTTTGTGGTGTGAGCGCAGCTTCGACGGCGCGGGGATCCAGGCAACCGTGGCGATCGACCGGCACGACGGTGACCCGCGCTAAGCCCTTGCGCTCGAGCGAGCGACAGGTATCGATCACGGAGCGATGCTCCGTTGCGCAGGTGACGAGGTGGTTGCCCTTGCTGCGCTGGAACTCGAGAACTCCCTTGATTGCCAGGTTGTTCGACTCGCTCGCCCCGGCGGTGAAGGTGATCTCCTTCTCGCGCGCGCCGATCAGCTTCGCGACTTGCTCGCGAGCCGTCGCCACAGCGCTCTCGGCGTCCCATCCGAAGGGGTGGTTGCGGCTCGCCGGATTTCCGAACTTCTCCTGGAAAAACGGCAGCATGGCCTCGAGAACCCCGGGGTCGACCGGCGTCGTGGCGTGATAGTCCATGTAAATGGGCCGGCTCATGAGGTATGCCGAGGGCCCCTTAACGGGACCACTCTGGTCCTGTATAGGGCCACCCCGAAACCGTGTCAATGTCGGAGCAAGCCGCGCAGGAAGCGCGCGGTGTGCGACTCGCCGGCGTGGCGCGCGACCTCCTCCGGCGTGCCCGTCGCGACGATGCGGCCGCCCTCGGCGCCACCCTCGGGGCCGAGGTCGACGAGGAAATCCGCCGCCTTGATCACATCGAGGTTGTGCTCGATCACCAGCACCGTGTTGCCGGCGTCGACGAGCCGCGCCAGCACGCCGAGCAGGCATTCGATGTCGGCGAAGTGGAGCCCCGTCGTCGGCTCGTCGAGGATGTAAAGCGTCCGTCCCGTAGAGCGGCGAGCGAGCTCGCGCGCGAGCTTGATGCGCTGCGCCTCGCCCCCCGAGAGTGTTGTCGCCGGCTGTCCGAGCCGAAGGTACCCGAGGCCAACGTCCTGCAAGACTCCGAGTCGGCTGGCGGCGGCGGGGATCGCCGCAAAGAACTCGAGCGCTTCGCTGATCGTCAGCTCAAGCACCTCGGCGATCGTTCGCCCCTTGAAGCGGATCTCCAAGGCCTCGCGGTTGTAGCGCTTGCCGCCGCACTGCTCGCACACGACGAACACGTCGGGCAGGAAGTGCATCTCGATCCGCAGCAGGCCATCGCCGCGGCACGCCTCGCATCGTCCGCCCTTGATGTTGAAGGAGAAGCGTCCCGGACCGTAGCCGCGCACGCGCGCGTCCGGTGTCTCGGCGAAGAGCTCGCGGATGATCGTGAACAGCCCGGTGTACGTCGCCGGGTTCGAGCGAGGCGTGCGGCCGATCGGCGACTGATCGACGTCGACCACCTTGTCGAGGAACTGCCAGCCTTCCAAGGCGTCGTGCTCGCCGGCGCGGGCCTTGCTCTGGGCGAGCTTTCGCGCCACCGCCGGGTAGAGCGTGTCGACGACGAGCGTGCTCTTTCCCGAGCCTGAGACGCCGGTGACGCAAGTCATGGTGCCGAGCGGGACCTCGAGATCGACTCCGCGCAGGTTGTTAGCCCGCGCGCCGAGGAGGCGCAGCGCCCAGCCGTTGCCGCGCCGACGCACCGCCGGCACCGCGATGGATCGCCGCCCCGAGAGGTAGTCGCCGGTGAGCGACGCGGCTGATGCCATCACGGCGGCGGGCGGGCCCTCGGCGACGACTTGTCCGCCCCGCTCGCCCGCGCCGGGCCCCATGTCGACGAGATGATCGGCTGCGAGGATCGTGTCGCGGTCGTGCTCGACCACGATCACCGTGTTGCCGAGATCGCGCAGCCCGGCGAGGATCCGCAACAGGCGAGCGTTGTCCCGCGGGTGGAGGCCGATCGAAGGCTCGTCGAGGATGTACAGCACGCCGACGAGGCTCGAGCCGATCTGGGTCGCGAGGCGCAGGCGCTGGCCCTCGCCGCCGGAGAGAGTCGCCGAGGAGCGGTCCAGCGTCAAGTAAGCGAGCCCGACCTCGACGAGGAACCCGAGGCGGGCGGTGATCTCCTCGAGCAAGCGCCGGGCGATCTCTCGCTTCTCCCCCCGCAGCGAGAGCTCGCCGAAGAAGCGCGTTGCCTCGTCCACCGAGAGCCGCGTGACCTCGACGATCGAACGGCCGGCGAGTCGCACGTGCTCGGCTTCCGGCCGGAGCCGCGTTCCCTTGCAGCTCGGGCACGGCCGCGCGGCCAGGTAGGGCGCCAGCTCCTCCTCGTCGAACTCCTCGTGCGCCTCGCGTCGCCGCTTCTCGAGGAGCTCGAGCACCCCTTCGAACGGGCGCGCGAACGTGACGCTCCTCCCCTCGCGCTCGTGCACGAACTCGACTGCTTGATCACCCGTGCCGTGGAGGATCGCGTGGCGTGAAGCCGCGGGGATCTCCGCGAACGGCGTGTCGAGGTCGAAGCCGCGCGCACGACCGAGAGCGGCCAGCAGCGAGAGATGGTACGGCGAGGGCTTGCGGCCCCAGGGGGCGATCGCTCCCTGGCGAAGCGACAGCCGCTCGTCGGGCACGACGAGATCCGCATCGAGGTGCGTGTGCGCGCCGAGGCCGCCGCATTGCGGGCACGCGCCGTAGGGGCTGTTGAAGGAAAACAGCCGCGGCGACAGCTCGGGATACGACACGCCGCACACCGGGCAGGCGAAGCGCTGGCTGAAGATCATCTCGCTCGCGTGGTCACCGGGCTCTCCGACAGCGACCCGAGCGATCTCGTCGCCGTAGCGGAACGCGACCTCGAGGGAATCCGCCAGACGGCGCTCGACGCCGGCCTTCACGACCACGCGGTCGACGACCACGTCGATCGTGTGCGGCTGATGCTTGGCGAGCGTGAGCTCTTCCTCGAGCTCGCGCACGTCGCCGTCGACCCGGACGCGGATGAAACCCGCGCGTCGAAGCTCCTGTAGCTCGCGACGAAACTCTCCCTTGCGGCCGCGCGCGACCGGCGCGAGCACCTGCAAGCGGCTGCCCTCGGGCAGGGCGAGCAGGCGATCGACGATCTCCTCGATCGTCTGCGCTCCGATCGGCCGCCCGCAGCGAAAACAATGGGGCTCGCCGACGCGCGCGTAGAGGAGCCGCAGGAAGTCGTAGATGTCGGTGACCGTGCCAACGGTCGAGCGCGGGTTGCGGCCGAGCCCTCTCTGCTCGATGGCGATCGCCGGCGAGAGGCCCTCGATCGAATCGACGTCCGGCTTCTCCATCTGCTCGAGGAACTGACGCGCGTAGGCCGACAGCGACTCGACGTAGCGGCGCTGCCCTTCCGCGTAGAGCGTGTCGAAGGCGAGCGACGACTTGCCGGATCCCGAGATGCCCGTGACCACGATCAGGCGGTCCCGCGGCAGATCGAGCGAGACGTTCTGGAGGTTGTGGCTGCGCGCGCCGCGGATCCGGATCGTTCCGGGCATGCCTAGCACCGCCGCTCCGCCATAGAAGCGGCGAGTCGGATCGCGCTCGCCATGCTCGACATGTCTGCGCGGCCGCGACCCGCGATGTCGAAGGCGGTGCCGTGGTCCGGAGAGGTTCTCGGGAACGGTAGTCCGATCGTGACGTTCACTCCGTCGGTGAAATGGACGAGCTTGAAGGGGATCAGACCCTGGTCGTGGTAGAGCGAGATCACGGCGTCGAACTCGCCCTGGCGCGCGCGGAAGAAGACCGTGTCCGGCGAATGCGGTCCGTCGACCCGCAAGCCCCGCGCTCGCGCCGCCTCGACGGCGGGCCGCAACAGACGGATCTCCTCGTCACCGAAAGCGCCCCCCTCCCCTGCGTGCGGATTCAGGCCGGCGATCGCGAGGCGCGCGCGGCGGATCCCGAAGTCGCGGCGCAGCGCCTCGCTGGCGATCTCGGCCGTGCGGAGCACGCTCTCTCGCGTGATTCGCGCCGGCACGTCGCGATAGCGGATGTGAGTGGTGACGAGCACGACTCGCAGCGTCGCCCCCGCCATCATCATGCGCACCTCGGCGTCGGCCAGCCGCGCGATCGTCTCGGTGTGTCCGGGAAAATCGATGCCGAGCGCCTGGATCGCCTGCTTGCTCACCGGCGCGGTCACGATGGCGTCCGCCTCCCCCGCTTGCACGAGCGCGACGGCGCGCAGGATCGCGCGATACGCCGCCTCGGCGCCGGCCGGGGTCGGACGGCCGGGACGGCGGTCGGCGGCGCACAGCGCAGACGCCGCGACGATCGGCAGGCCAGTTCCCGCGCCGTACCGCTTCGCGGCCGCCTCGAGAGCGCCCGGATCGCCCACCAGCGACAGCCGCGCGCGGCGCTGGAGCCGAGCGCACGCGCGCACCGCGACCTCGGGGCCGATGCCCGCCGGATCGCCCATGGTGACCGCGATGATCGGCCTCTTCCGCATCTCGGCCGGAGGCCCGCGCCTCTCAGCCACTTAGAGCTTGATCTCGACGTAGTGATGCTTCTGGATGTCCTCGAGGATCCAGCGTCGGTAGCGCTCGTCGAGCTCCTCGTTGTAGAGCTTCTCCTTGATGTCGGCCGCCACCTCGCTCTCGGGCTGATACACCTCGGCGATTCGCTTCTCGAGCTTCACGAGGTGAACGCCCATCTTGGTGCGGATGGGCTCGCTGATCTCGCCTTCCTTCATCTTCGAGAGCGGGCCCTCGAATTCCGGCAACAGCTTCGACGGCTGGAGTTCGCCGAGGTCGCCGCCCTCCGCCGCCAAGGGGTCCTCGGAAACCTGCTTGGCGAGGGTCGCGAAGTCCTCGCCCTTGACGAGGCGCTTGCGAATGTCCTCCATGCGATCCATCACGGCGGTGGCGATCGGCTCGGGCGCATCGGGATCAAGCCGAAGGGTGATCTGGCGAACCTTGATGACCCCCGGGCGTTCGTAGTCCTTCTTGTGCGCCTCGTAGTAGCGGCTGACGTCCTCCGGAGAGATCGTCACTTTGGCGCGGATCTCCTTGTTCAGGAGCTGCACCTTCTCGATCTCCCCGCGAATCTGCAGGCGATACTGGGCGTAGTCCAAACCCTGCTGCTTGAGAGCTTCTCTCAGCTGTTCGTCGTCGATGTGGTTCTGCTGCTTGATGCGGTCGATGTAGTGGTCGATGTCCTCGTCGCGGATGCGAATGCCGCGCGCGACGATCTCCTTCTCCACCAGCTTCTCGGTGATGAGCGCTTGCAGCGCGTCCTTGTTGCTGATGCCCCGCATGTTCGGCACCTGCGAGCTCTTGTCGCTGATGAACTTGTTGAGCTCGTAGAGCGTGATCGGGTCGCCGTCGACGCTGGCTACGATCCGGTTCACGACCTCCGCACCGATCGGGATCGCCGCGAACGCCAGCCAGGCACAGAGCAGGATGCACGTTTTCTTCATGGTCAGACCTCCGCGCTGCCGTCAGCCATTTGTCGCGTTTTCTCCCTCGTGTCCACCCGGTCGGCCGGCTCCACGCCGAGCTCCGAGAGCAGCGCGAGAACGCCTTCGACGATGCCCTGGAGATCGATGCGCAGCACGGGCAGCGAGACCTCGTTGTCGGGCGTGACGCGCACGTCACGGCGCTTGCGCACCAGCGCGGTCAGCCGGGCGGGATCGACGGGGCTCGATTCGTGGAAGCGAAGCACCAGCCGGCTCGCCTGGCGGCGAAGGCGCACCACCATGCCGTTCCTGAGATGGCGGCGGAGATCCATGACGTCGACGAGCGCGCGGACTCGCGCCGGCACCGGGCCGAAGCGATCCTCGAGCTCGCCCGAGAGCTCGTCGAGCTCTTCGCGGCTCGAGGCGCGAGCCATGCGCTTGTAGAGCGCCAGTCGCTGGCTCACGTCGGCGACGTAGTCCTCGGGAATGAACGCCGAGATGCCGAGCTGGATCTCGGGCTCGACCTCGACGCGGCGCCGCTCGCCGCGCAGCTCGCGGATCGCCTCCTCGAGCATCTGGGTATAGAGCTCGAAGCCGACCGCGGCCACCTGCCCCGACTGCTGGCGGCCGAGCAGGTTGCCGGCGCCCCGGATCTCGAGATCGTGCATGGCGAGGCGGAACCCGCCGCCGAGGTCGTCGAGCGAAGCGAGGACCTCGAGACGCTTTTGCGCGTCGCGCCCGAGCAACTGCTCGCCCGGTAGCAGCAGATAGGCGTAGGCCCGCTGGTGCGAGCGGCCGACGCGGCCGCGCAGCTGATAGAGCTGAGCCAGGCCGAAGTGATCGGCCCGGTCGATGAAGATCGTGTTGGCGTTCGGGATGTCCAACCCCGATTCGATGATCGCCGTGGTGACCAGCACGTCGACGCGCTTCTCGAGGAAATCGAGCATCACCCTCTCGAGCGCCCCGGCGTTCATCTGCCCGTGGGCGACTCCGAAGCGCGCCTCGGGGATGATCTCGCGCAAGCGCCTCGCTACGGCGTCGATCGTCTCGACGCGGTTGTGCACGAAGAAGACCTGTCCGCCGCGCGCGACCTCGCGCAGCGCCGCCTCGCGGATCACGGATTCGTCATGGCGGGTGATGAACGTGCGAATCGCCTGGCGGTCGAGCGGCGGGCTCTCGATGATGGAAAGGTCGCGTATGCCGGACAGGGCCATGTGCAGCGTGCGCGGAATGGGCGTGGCGGTGAGCGTCAGCACGTCGACGACCTTCTTGAGCTTCTTGATCTTCTCCTTGTGAGAGACCCCGAAGCGGTGCTCCTCGTCGATCACCAGGAGGCCCAGGTCCTTGAGCTCGACGTCGGCCTGAAGCAGCCGGTGCGTGCCGACGACGATGTCGACCTCCCCGCGCCTCATGGCCTGCAGCACCCGCTTCGCTTCCTCGCCGCGGCGGAAGCGCGAGAGCATCTCGACGCGCACCGGGAAGCCGGCGAAGCGTTTGTGGAACGTCTCGTAGTGCTGCTGCGCCAGCACCGTGGTCGGCACGAGCACCAGCACTTGCTTGCCTTCCATCACGACGGCGAAAGCGGCGCGCAGCGCCACCTCGGTCTTGCCGAAGCCGACGTCGCCGCACACCAGCCGGTCCATCGGGCGCTGCTTCTGCAGGTCGGCGATCACGTCCTGGATCGCCCGCTCCTGGTCGGGAGTCTCTTCGAACGGGAAGCGCGCCTCGAACTCGCGGAAGTACTGATCGGGAGCGCCGAAGGCGTGGCCTTCCATGACCTCGCGCGCGGCGTAGATGCCGAGGAGCTCGTGAGCCATCTCCATCACCGCCTCGCGGGTCTTCGCCTTCACCTTCTCCCAAGCCGCGCCGCCGAGCTTGTCGAGATCCGGCGCGGCACCGTCGGCGCCGACGTACTTCTCGACGACGTTGATGCGGTCGACCGGCACGTAGAGGCGATCGCCGCCGTGATACTCGAGGTGCAGGTAGTCGCCCTCGGTGTCGGCGACCGCGAGGTGCCGCAATCCTTTGTAGCGTCCGATCCCGTGATCGATGTGCACGACGAGATCGTCCGGCTTGAGCTCGGCGAGGCTCGCGAGAAATTTTCCGACGTCGATCGCGCGCCCGCGCCGGCGGCGCCTCTCGCCGAAGATCTCCTCCCCTGCCACGAGCGTGAGCCGGTCGACCGGCAGCCGGAATCCCGCCGACAGCTCGCCGATCAAAATGGCCCGTCTCACCTCCGGGGGCACCGCCGGGAAGGCGCGGTCGAGGATCGGCGTTTCGACCTCGTGGACGGCGAGCAGGCCTCTCAGACGGTTTGCCTGCGCGCGGTCGTGAACGACGAGCAGCACGCGCTCGCCGTCGCGCTCCCACGCGTGCATCCGATCGACCAGCGGCCGGATGGAAGTGTCGCGGCCGGCCGCCGCGGCCACGCCGAGATCGTCGGTGGTGAAGCTCTTCACCTGCAGCACTCCAT
Source organism: Binatia bacterium (assembly GCA_040507895.1). Taxonomy (GTDB): domain Bacteria; phylum Desulfobacterota; class Binatia; order JACPRU01; family JACPRU01; genus JBEVNX01. The sequence continues at coordinate 8,837 of JBEVNX010000162.1, forward strand.
GCCGCGCGTCCTCGCCCGCCCGAATGTCGATGACGTCGAGGTCGACGTGCGCGAACTGCTCGCGCTTCCCGCGCCAGGTCGCCGGGTCGAGATACAGCTCGCCCGCGCGCGGCACCAGGCGCCGGGTCGCGGTGGCGGCCGCCTCGTGCTCGGCGAGCGAGCGCGCGAACGCTTCCTCGCTCGCCTCCACCGCCGCTGGTTGGTCGATCCAGAACAAGGTTCCCGCCGGACAGTAGTCGACGAACGAAGCGAGACCCGGATACAGGAACGGCAGCAGGAAGGGGCTGCCGGGGAAGCCGAGGCCCGCTTCCATGCGATCGAGGGCCGTCAGACGATCGGCGCGCTTCACGTCGAGATCGCCAGCGCGTGTCTCGACCGCGCGGCGCACGGCGGGATCGCTCCAGCGAGCCGCCGAGTATTCGCGCCACGGCGTGATCAGGACCTCGGGCACGCGGCCGAGCGAGCACTGGGTGGCCGGATCGAAGCCGCGGATGGATTCGAGAGCGTCCCCCTCGAA
>JBEVNX010000021.1:0-8492 GCA_040507895.1 Binatia bacterium
ACGACCCGAGCGACGGGCGGCAGCAACAGGAAGCCGAAGATGGCGAGAAATGGCCCCAAAGGAGTTCTCGACTCGACGCGGCCGATCCCCTGATATTGGGTGTGGAAGCGCAGGGTGAAGGGCAGGGACAAGACGATCGCGGCCACCGCTAGGGCGGCGACGAAGCCGAGAGCGGCGAGCAACGCGCGGATGGGTCGGCGCTCGTCCCACAGCCGATGGAGCGCCAGCAAGCCGATCAGCGTGAGGTCGACCGGCAATCCCCATGGATTGGTGAGCGCGACCGTGGCGAGCAGGACGGCGAGCGCGCAAAGGCGTGCGGCGTTGGCGCGAAGCCGGGGCGATTCGCTCATCGCCGCGGACGTCGCCACCGCGACCCCGACGAGCGGGACGTCGATCACCAGCGCCATGAGGTGCGGATGAAGATCCCCGTGTACCAAGCTGAAGAACGGGAATTCGTTGATGGTGTTGGGCACGAGGCGGGTCGGGCGCCAGTAGTCGAACCCCGAGAACGCCCGGTGCTCGACGATGAGTTGTCGCGCGCCGTCGAGGTTCCCTATGACGACGAGAGCCGCGCCGCTGATGTAGCCGGCCCACCGGGAGCCGGACAAGAAGCTACCGAGGCAGACGGCGCCACTGAAGGCCATCGCCCCGATCGAAGCGAGCGCGAGATTGTATCCGACCGCCGGGGCGACGCCCGTGAGCCGGACGAGGTTCGCGAACAACAGATAGCCGAAGTAGTAGTAGTTGACCGGCACGCCGCTCATCCAGGGGTCTTGGGGAGGAAAGTGATCCGCGCGCACGAGGGTGTTGAGGAGCGCGAAGTCCATGTACTTCTCGGCGCCGAAGATGTCCGGCGCGAGTGCGCGGATCGCCGCGAACGCGCACAGGGCGGCGAAAAACGTGGCTTCGTCTTGCAGAACAATCGACGCCCGCGGGCGGCCCCCGCGCGGCCACGAGGCGGCGCCCGCGACGGCCAGGCCGATGCACGCGACCGCCAGCGAGACCCGATGCGGAACTCCGGCGCTGGTCGCCAGCCAGGAGAGATAGCCGACGGCGATCAGACCGAGGGGCTTCGCGAAGCCGCGGCCGCGATCGACGAAGCTCGCGGGAAAGAGCCGGGCGGTGACAGGCTCGGCGGCGAGACCGATCAACGTCAAGGCTCCCCACCAGACGGCGAGATCGAAGATCATTCGCGGACGCGAGTTCTAGTGGGCACCTGCCGGCTTTGCAACGCACTCTGCTCCGGGCATCTCGTGCCGTCGCCGCATGGCTGCTAAGGACGCAGGCGTGCGTCCGGCATCCGGCTCGCCTCGCGTCGCCGTGGTCGGCGGCGGCTTTGCGGGCCTCGCCGCGGCGCATCGGCTCGCCACGGCGGGAATCCCAGTCGCGCTATTCGAGCGCAGCGCCCACCTCGGCGGTCTGGCGATGGCGTTCCCGCTCGGCGAGACCGAGATCGAGAAATACTACCATCACTGGTTCACTTCCGACCGGAACATCCTGCAGCTGATCGCCGAGGTCGGCCTCGCGGATCGAGTACGCTGGATCTCGCCGGTGATGGGCATTTTCTGCGGCGGCCAGGTGTATCGCTTCACCTCCCCGACGGACCTCTTGCAGTTTCGGCCGTTCAGCTTCGCCGCCAAGGTGCGGTTCGGCGTCGTCACACTCTTCCTGCAGCGTTACCCTCGCCGCGAAGCCTTCGAGCAGATTACGGCTTCGCGATGGCTGCGTCGCTACGCGGGGCGCGAGGTCTACGACGTGGTCTGGGGGCCGCTGCTGCGCGCGAAGTTCGGCCGCTACGCCGAGTCGATCTCGATGGCGTGGGTCTGGTCGAAGATGCGCTTGCGCGGCACCTCGCGAACCCACGGCGGAAACCGCGAGAGCCTCGGTTACGCCGACGGCGGATTCGGCCTCGTCGCGCGCCGTCTCGCCGAACGTATCGCCGTGCACGGCGGGAGGGTGCATGCTTCGGAGCCGGTGAGCCGCATTTCGCCGATTGCCGCGGACGAGGGCGGGAATCGCTTCGAGGTGGAGACCGCACGTCGTTGCGAGCGCTTCGCGGCCGTCGTCTCGACCGTCGCCCCGCCGGTGCTCGCGCGCCTCGCGCCGGAGCTTCCTGCAGAGTATCGAGCGCGTTGCCAGGGCTTCGAGCATTCCGCGATCCTCTGCACGATGCTGTTGCTGCGCCGCCAGCTGTCGCCCATCTACTGGATGAACATCAGCGACGCCGAGATTCCGTTCGGCGGATTGATCGAGCATACGAACTTCGTCGCGCCTGAGCGCTACGGCGGGCGCCGGATCCTCTATGTCTCGCACTACGTCTACGCGGACGAGCCGATCTACCGTCTCGACTCGGGCGCGCTGCTCGAGCGCTATCGCCCCGGCTTGCGGCGCGTGCAGCCGGAGTTCGACGACGACTGGATCGAGCGTCAGATGCAATTTCGCGACGACTATGCGCAGCCGATCGTCGACGTCGGGTATCACCGTCGGATCTTGCCGCTCGCCGGCCCGCTGCCGGGCCTCGTGGTGGCGACGATGTCGCAGATCTATCCGGAGGATCGCGGCACCAACTACGCCGTGCGCATCGGCGAGCAAGCGGCGCAGGTGCTGCTCGGTGACGCGCTTGCGCCAGTCCCGGGATCGTGAGATTGCTGCGTGTTCGAAGGTGGCTGCGGTAATCGAAATCTCCGACCTCCGTCATCGATACGGGGAGCGGGAGGCGCTGCGCGGCGTGACCTTCGAAGTTGCAGGCGGCGAGATCTTCGCGATGCTCGGCCCGAATGGCGGCGGCAAGACCACGCTGTTCAAGATCCTTTCGACCTTGATGAGGCCAGCCTCCGGAGCCGTGCGCGTTCTCGGGCACGATCTCGCCCGCGAGGCGGCCGCCGTGCGGCCTCGACTCGGCGTCGTCTTCCAGAATCCAGGGCTCGACGCGAAGCTGACGGTCGCCGAGAACCTGGTGCACCACGGCCACCTCTATGGCCTCGGCGGCTCATCCTTGCGGGAGCGCGTGAAGCAGATGCTCGTCGAGCTCGATCTCACCGAACGGGCGGATGATCGGGTGGAGACGCTCTCGGGCGGCCTCGCGCGCCGTACCGAGCTGGCGCGCGGACTGTTGCACGCGCCGGAGCTGTTGTTGCTCGACGAGCCGAGCACCGGCCTCGATCCCGGAGCGCGGCGCGACTTTTTCCATCATTTGCGCGGGCTGCGTGACCGCGTCGGCGGGACCGTGGTGCTGACGACGCACTTCATGGAAGAGGCGGAGCGCGCGGACCGCGTGGCGGTGATGCACGAAGGCGCGCTGGTGGCCCTCGGCACTCCCGACGAGCTCAAGCATCGCGTCGGCGGCGACGTCGTGGTCATCGAAGCCGAGGCGCCCGGAGACCTTCGGGAGAAGGTCCGCGCGCGCTTCGGCCTCGAGGCGCAGATCGTCGACGGCACGCTGCGTGTGGAGCGCGCGCGGGGTCACGAGCTGGTGCGCGACGTCGTGGAGGCGTTTCCCGGCGAGGTGCGGTCGGTGACGTTCGGGAGGCCGACGCTCGAAGACGTGTTCGTGCACGTCACGGGGAGGCGATTCCGGGAGACGAACGGGAGGTCCGAAGCGTGATGCGATTCTGGCGCCCGGTGATGACGCTGTGGTGGCGAGAGATCATTCGCTTCGTGCGTCAGAGGAGCCGGCTGCTCGGTGCGTTCGCGCAGCCGCTAGTGTTCTGGATGCTGCTGGGCGGCGGCATGAACGCCTCGTTTCGCCCCGCCGCCGGAGCCGGTGACACGAGCTACATCGAGTACTTCTATCCCGGCGTGATGGTGATGGTGCTGCTGTTCACCGCGATCTTCGCCACCATTTCCACCGTCGAAGACAGACGGGAAGGCTTCCTTCAAGGCGTGTTGGTCGCGCCGGTGACGCGAGCGCAGATCGTGCTCGGCCAGGCGATGGGAGGTACGACGCTCGCCGTCATGCAAGGCACGCTGTTCCTGGCGTTCGCGCCGTTCGCCGGCATTCGCCTCGGTCTCGAAGCGATCGCGGCGGCGATCGTCGTGATGTCGCTCATCGCCTTCGCGCTCACCAGCCTCGGCCTCGTCATCGCCTGGAAGATGGAATCGACGCAGGGCTTTCACGCGGTCATGAACCTGATCCTGATGCCGATCTGGTTTCTGTCCGGCGCGGTCTTTCCGGTCTCCGGCGTACCGAGCGCACTCGGCTGGATCATGCGCGCCAATCCGCTCACCTACGGAATGGCGGCGCTTCGCCGTTCACTCTATGCGGGCGAAGCGGCGGCCGTGAGCTCGCTGCCCGGCCTGCTTCCCGCGTTAGCCGTCACGGCATTCTTCGCCGTCGCATCGTTCCTCGCGGCGACTGCGGTCGCCCGGCGCGCCGCGGCCTGAGCCGGAAGGATCGAACGCGCGGCGGGAGGCGCGCCGCGCGCGAATCGAGAAGCCGGACGCCGTCAGGCGACCTTCTGGTATCCCTTGCCGGCTTTGCGGATCCGCTTGGCGCGGCTCCACTGCGCGAGACTGATGCCGGCCTTGCGGCCCGCGATCTTGCGGACGTCTTCGAGCGTGAACGTACTACCGAGCTTGCGGAAGAACTTTTCGGCGCGTGGCGTACCCTTGCGCCGGACCCGCCGCGCTGCCGCCGGTCGCCTGCCGCGCGCCTTGCGCGGGCGGCCCGGTCGTCGGGCGCCGCGCCGGGCCGGAGTGCCGAAAAGATCCAAGCGGAAGCTCTTTTCCTCGGCCACGAGCTTGGCGAGCCTGTTGGTGGTGGAGCGGATCTCTTCGCGGAGCGACTCGAGAGCGCTTTTCGCCGCCTCGCGCGCTTGGCGGACGATGCTCAGTGCACCCGCCATTCGTCCTGCCCGTTTTCGCCGTCTCGCCATGTAAACTCTCCTTATCTGGCGGCGCGCAATGGCAGCCGCACTGTTCGGCAATTGAAACCTCAGGCGATGAAATTTGTCGAAATGACTGAGCACCGATTGAGCACATACGTCGGCATTTGACAACCCCAATGACGCAATTGTCCAAAAGAGACGCCGTTGTAGCGCAACGGGGATGGCGGGAGACGTTTTTCCGCCTCCTGGACAAGCACCGTTCCGCCCAGCATGATTCCGGGATGGAGTCGATGGAGGAACGCGCCGCCGAGAGCGTCGAGTCCGACGCCTGGCTGGAGTCGCTCGAAGGCGTCGTTCGCGAACGTGGAGTCGCGGCCGCGGGGCGTTTGCTGAGGCGCCTCGTCGAGCACGGAGCTCGGCTCGGGGTCGGCGTCGCCGCGCCGCTCAATACGCCGTACGTCAACACGATCTCGGTCGACGATCAGCCGGCATATCCCGGGGACCGCGACATCGAGCGGCGCATCAAGAGCTTGATCCGATGGAATGCCATGGCGATGGTCGTCAAAGCGAACAAGCTCTCGGCCGGAATCGGAGGGCACATCTCCACCTATGCCTCGGCGGCGACATTGTTCGAGGTGGGATTCAATCACTTCTTCCGCGGGCGGGACGGAGCCGCCGGAGATCAGGTGTACTTCCAGGGCCATGCTTCGCCGGGCATCTATGCGAGGGCCTTTCTCGAGGGCCGGCTCAGTGAGGCCAACCTTCACGCATTCCGCCGCGAGCTGGCTTCGGAACGCGGACTTTCGTCATATCCGCATCCTTGGTTGATGCCGGAGTTTTGGCAGTTCCCGACCGTATCCATGGGACTGTCGCCATTGACGGCGATCTATCAGGCGCGCTTCAACCGCTACCTCCAGGCGCGCGGTCTCGCCGACACCTCTGACTGCCGCGTGTGGGCGTTTCTGGGCGACGGCGAGATGGACGAGCCGGAGAGCCTCGGCGCGATCACGCTGGCGGCGCGCGAGCAGCTCGACAACTTGATCTTCGTCATCAACTGCAACCTGCAACGCCTCGACGGCCCCGTGCGCGGCAACGGCAAAATCATTCAAGAGCTGGAGGCGGCGTTTCGCGGCGCGGGATGGAACGTCATCAAGGTCGTTTGGGGCGACGACTGGGACCCGCTCCTCGCGCACGACGACGAAGGGCTGCTGGTGCGGCGCATGACCGACGCGCTCGACGGCGACTATCAAAAATACACGGTCGAGTCCGGCGCCTACATCCGCGAGCATTTCTTCGGAACGCACCCGAAGCTACTGCAGATGGTCGAGGGATTGACCGACGCCAAGCTGCGCAAGATGCGCCGCGGCGGCCACGATCCGGACAAGGTGTACGCGGCGTATGCCGCCGCCGTGCAGCACCGCGGCTCGCCGACGGTGATTCTCGCCAAGACCGTCAAAGGCTGGGGGCTCGGCGAGGTCGGGGAAGGTCGCAACGTCACCCACCAGCAGAAGAAGCTTTCGGAAAAGGAGCTGCGGAGCTTTCGCGACCGGTTCGGCATCCCGATCGGAGATCGGGAGCTGCTCGAGACGCCCTTCTATCGTCCGTCGGAGGATAGCGAAGAAATTCAGTATCTGCTCGAGCGCCGGCGAGCCCTCGGCGGCTTCGTGCCGAGGCGCGTCGTGCGCGCTCGCCCGCTCGCGCGCGTACCGGAGAAATTGTTCGAGGAGTTCCTGCAAGGCACGGGAGAGCGCGAAGTCGCCACCACGATGGTGTTCGTACGGCTCTTGCGTCACCTGATGAACGATCCAGAGGTCGGGCGGGCGATCGTACCGATCGTGCCGGACGAGGCGCGCACGTTCGGTATGGACGCGCTGTTTCGCAAGTATGGCATCTATTCGTCGGCGGGACTGCGCTACGAGCCCGCAGACTCCGACGTCGTCGCCTATTATCGCGAGGCGCAGGACGGGCAGCTCCTCGAGGAAGGGATCACCGAAGCGGGCTCGATGGCGTCGTTCACCGCGGCGGGCACGGCCTATGCCACGCACGGCGTGACGACGATCCCGTTCTTCGTGTTCTACTCGATGTTCGGCTTTCAACGGGTCGGCGATCTCATCTGGCAGAACGCCGATGCCCGCGGCCGCGGCTTCCTGATCGGCGCCACGGCGGGGCGCACCACGCTGTCGGGCGAAGGCCTGCAACACCAGGACGGGCACAGTCACGTGCTCGCCAGCGTGGTGCCCACGGTACGCGCCTACGACCCCGCGTTCGCCTACGAGATCGCCACGATCGTGCGCGAGGGCATTCGGCGAATGTGGATCGAGCAGGAAGACGTCGTCTACTACCTCACGGTGCAGAACGAGATGTATGCGATGCCCGGGATGCCCGCGGACGTCGAGGAGGGGATTCTGCGCGGCCTGTATCGGCTGGAGGCCGCCGAGGGGTCTGCCTCGTGGCCGCGCGTCCATCTGTTTGGCAGCGGTGCCATCCTGCGCGGCGCACTCCGAGCGCGACAGTTGCTCGCGGAGCGTCAAGTGGCGGCCGCGGTGTGGAGCGTGACGAGCTACAGCGAGCTGCGCCGTGAAGCCCTCGAGGTCGAGCGCTGGAATCGATTGCATCCGATGGAGCAGCCGCGGATGCCCTACGTCAGTCGGCTGCTCGCCGGCGAGCCGTGGCCGGTAGTGGCGGCGACCGATTTCATGAAGATCGTCGCCGATCAGGTAGCGCGGTTCATGCCGTCGACGTTCCACGCGCTCGGAACGGATGGCTTCGGGCGCAGTGAGGATCGCGCGACGCTGCGCCGGTTCTTCGAGATCGACGCCGAATCCATCACCGTCGCCACGCTCGCCGAGCTGGCGAGGGGCGGCCGCGTGGATCCCCGCCTTGCCGCCGCTGCGATCGCGGACTTCGGCATCGATCCCGACCGCCCGGATCCGGCGCGGAGCTAGCCCACCGCTCCAGCAGGAATCGATCGAAGGGCCGGGCGCGTGGATGGAGGCGTTGCTCGAGGCGGAGCCGCTCGTCGACGAAGCGAGCCGGGGGCTGGGCGAGCTCCAACGCCACGCGCACGTGCTGCTCGATGCCTTGGTGACACTTCGCTGACCGGGTCGCCTCGTCGCGGAGAGCCGTTCGCTCAGGGTGACTGGCCGGCCGCGAGCTGCCTTTCGAAACGATCGGCGAGGCGTCGATTGAGCCACGCCGTCAAACCCGGCGACAAGCGCTTCAACAGATAGAGCGCCCACGCCTCCGAAGAGATCGGCGCGACCGGCGCGTTGCGCGCGACGGCCTTGAGGATCTTCTCGGCGACGAGATCGGCGCCGTAGTTGCGCCGGCGGTAGAGCTCGGACATGCGCTCTCGCGCGCCCGGCCGCGCGGCCTTGCCGCGCAGGCGGGCGGATCCGGTGATCGGCGTGTCGATGATGCCCGGGCAGACGGCCGTCACCCCGATCCCGTGCGGTCCGAGCTCGTCGCGCAGCGCTTCGGAGAGGCCCACCACCGCGAACTTCGTCGCGCCGTATGCCGCCAGCGATTCGCTCGCCACGTAGCCCGCCGCAGAAGCGACGTTCAGCACATGCCCGCCCCGCCGGCGGGCGACCATGCGAGGAACGAAGAAGTGACATCCGTGGACGACACCCTTGAGATTGATGGCGATGATCCAATCCCAGTCCT
>JBEVNX010000184.1:0-6262 GCA_040507895.1 Binatia bacterium
AGGTGTCGTCGAGGCCCTTCTGGTTCAGGTAGCGGACGTACGTGTAGATCCCGAAGCGCACCTCGCCCCACTCGTTTGCTGCCAGCGTGAAGCCGCGCCCGGGGGAGTAGCTGCCGATCTTGCTCGTAGGCCGACGCTCGGCTCCATAGCCAAACGGCTTGTCGGACGGCTTGTCGGGCTCCAGCTCCGCCACGGGCGACTCGGCGATCTCCCGGGGAGCCGGCTCCGGCGTGGCGGCGGGGGCAGGCGCCGCGACCTCGGCCGGAGTGGCCGTGGTCGCCGGAACCCCGCCGGTGACCTGCTTCTCCTTCAGCTCGCGGACCTCGGACTGCAGCTTGTCGATCTGCGCGTCCTTGCCACGGAGCTGTTCCTGGAGCTCGCGTTGGCTCCTCTCGAGCTGCTCCAGGCGTTGGAGAATCTCCGCCTGCGAAGGGGTCTGGGCAACCGAGCGGGTGGGCAGCGCGGATACGAGGAGGGTGGTCACCAGTGACCCGACCACCAAGCCTGTCATCCCGCGCGCGCGTTCCATGGAGTCGGCGAAGTTCATACGTGCGGATCACGGCGCGGTCAACGAAGGACTGCGTGTTCAAGCCGTTTGGCTGAGAGCTTCCTCGCGCCGACGCTCGTCGACACCGGGGATCTCGATACCGACGACGCGTTTCCGTTCGGATTCGAGCTCTCCGCCAAGCGCGGCCCTCTGACGATTCAGGCCGAGTACCTCGCGCCGGTCGTATCGATGCCGGTCCCTCGGGCGCGCCTACGCGTCTACGGCTCGGCGAGCTCTCGGATCGTCGAAGCGAGCCCGGCTCTCGCTTCGCTTTCGCAGGCCCCGGCTTGCCTGTAATAACGCAGACTAATATAGTCCGCGTTATGGCGCATCTCGGAAGCAGCGTGGAATACGGGCTCCACTGCCTGCTCTGGCTGGTCGGGCCGCTCTCGGAGCCGGCGAGCAGCCGCGATCTCGCAGAGCTGCAAGGCGTGTCTCCTTCGTTCGTCGCGAAGATCATGCCGAAGCTCGAGAAAGCAGGGATCGTGCGCGCCTCGGAGGGTGTTCGCGGCGGCTATCAGCTGGCGCTGGCCCCGGCGCACATCACCGTTCTCGAAGTCGTCGACGCAATCGAGGGAAAGAAGCCGCTGTTCGATTGTCAGGAGATTCGCGGAAGGTGCGCCGTGTTCGGAGGCAAGGCACCCCCTTGGTCGAGGAAGGGGCTCTGCGCGATCCACGCCGTGATGCTGCGTGCCGAGCAGAGCATGAGGGAGGAGCTCGCGCGGACGACGCTCGCCGATCTCGCGAAGACGGTCGGCCGCAAGGCGCCACCGAGATTCTTCGCGGGCATACGAGACTGGTTTGCCGGTCGAGCCACCGCTCGGGTGGAACGAGAGCGTCCGCTTCGGCGCAGGCGCCCATCATCGGAACGGAGGCTTCGAGGATGACACAGCGAATCGTGGTCGTCGGGGCTGGCTTCGCCGGCATGTGGAGCGCGCTCGCGGCGGCCAGAGTGCTTCACGGCGCCGGCGAGGCGGGCGGCTCGGTCGAGATCGCACTGATCGCTCCCGAGCCGGCCCTACACGTCAGGCCGCGATTCTACGAGCCCAATCCGTCGGCGATGAAGGCGCCGCTCGAGGACGTATTCGAAGCGGTCGGCATTCGATACGCGCAAGGAACCGTCGAAGAGATTCGCACCGAGAAGCATGAAGTCGAGGCGAAGAGGGCCGACGGATCTCGCTTCACGATGGCTTACGACCGGCTCGTGCTGGCCGCGGGAAGCAGGCTCTTCCGGCCGGAGCTTCCCGGGCTTCGCGAACATGCCTTCAGCGTCGACCAGCTCGAGGAAGCCGCCGAGCTCGAATCCCACCTCGTAGCGCTCGCAGCCCTTCCCTGCACACGCGCCCGCAACACGGTGGTGATTGCCGGCGGTGGCTTCACGGGCATCGAGATCGCCGCGGAAATGCCGGCGCGTCTGCGAGCGATCTTGGGCGATTCGACCGACGTACAGGTGATCATCGTCGAAGCAGCGGAAGAGATCGGTCCGGATCTCGGGCCGGGGCCGCGGCCGATCATCCAGCAAGCCCTCACCGACCTCGGCGTAGCGTGGCGGGTCAACGCGGCGGTGACTGCGATCGATGCCGATGGGCTGTCGACGTCGAGCGGAGAGCGCATCGAAACCCAGACGGTGATCTGGACGGCCGGCCTGCGAGCGAGCCCGCTGACCGAGCAGGTGAAGGCGAGGCGAGACCGGGTCGGCCGGCTGCACGTCGATGCCGATCTTCGCGTCGAGGGCGTCCGCGACATCTTCGCCACCGGCGACGTCGCGCTCGCGGCGACCGACGGCGAGGGTCATCACGCGATGATGTCGTGCCAGCACGCGATGAACCTCGGAAGGTTCGCCGGTCACAACGTCGCCGCCGATCTCGTCGGGCAGGCGACGATCCCGTACAGCCAGCCGAAGTACGTGACCTGTCTCGACCTCGGTCCGTGGGGCGCCGTCTTCACCGAGGGATGGGAGCGCAAAGTGAAGATGGCGGGCGCCGATGCGAAGCAGCTGAAGCGGAGAATCAACTGCGAATGGATCTATCCGCCGCGTGCAGATCGCGCGGAGATTCTCGCCGCCGCCGATCCTACGAGGACCGTGGTCGCGTAGCGCTCGGGTCCTTCCGATCGACGAGTCCGGCGTAGGCAGAGGCTCCGGGCGGACGCCTTGCGCTGTCGGGCCGCGGAGGGTAGCGATTTCTGTGTACGCCGGCACTCTTGCCGGGGTGAGGCCGGTTCAGGGGTCGGGGTAGCCGTGAGTGTATCGATGACGAGACGAGGCTTTTTCGCCGCAGGTGCCGGTCTGTTGCTGGTCAGCTTCGGGCACGGCGGCACGCTGCGGCACGCGTTGGCGGCAGAGGAGCGCCCCTTCGAGGTTACCAAGTCGGAGGCCGAGTGGCGCCGCCAGCTCACCCCGGAGCAATTCGCCGTGCTCCGCGAAGAGGACACCGAGCGCGCCTGGTCGAGCCCGCTGAACGATGAGCATCGCCCGGGCGTCTATCGGTGCGCCGGCTGCGGCTTGCCGGTCTTCTCCTCGGATACGAAGTTCGAGAGCGGCACCGGGTGGCCGAGCTTTTGGGCGGCTCTGGAGGATTCGATCCGCACGAAGGCCGAAGGCATCGAGTTCTTCTATCCCCGCACCGAGGTGCACTGTCGCCGCTGCGGCGGGCATTTCGGGCATGTCTTCAAGGACGGTCCGCGTCCCACGGGCCTTCGCTACTGCATGAACGGCGTGGCGTTGAGCTTCGAGCCGTCGAGCGGGGCGAACCCTGGCGCGGTGAGACGATGAGCCGGGCGATCGTTCTCGCCGCGCTGCTGGCCGCGACGTTCGTCGCGAGAGCGGGTGCGGCGCCCGCCGGGGTGGAGAAGGCTGCGTTCGCCGCCGGATGCTTCTGGCACACCGAAGTCGCGTTCCGGAAGGTCGCGGGCGTGATCTCCGTGACCTCGGGTTACACGGGCGGAACCAAGCCCAACCCGAGTTACGAGGAGGTCTGTTCGGACAAGACCGGTCACGCGGAAGCCGTGCTGGTGGAGTTCGACCCCGCGAAGGTCTCGTACGATCACCTGCTCGACGTCTTCTGGAGTGAGCACGATCCGACGACCCTCAACCGACAGGGATGGGACGTCGGCTCTCAATACCGGTCGGCGGTCTTCTACTACTCGCCCGCGCAAAAGGCCGCGGCGGTCGCTTCCAAGGAGCGCTTGGAGAAGAGCCACCGCTATCGCGATCCCATCGTGACAGAGATTCTCCCGGCCGGGCAGTTCTATCGCGCCGAGGAGTATCACCAGCGCTACTACGAGAAGCATCCCGAGACCGAGCTGGGGCACGCCGAATGGCCGGCGCCCGCCCCGGCCGCACGCTAGGGCCCCGTAGCCGGACGAAATGAGAGCGGTGAGCGACGCGTCGTCGAGAGCGCGCGGAGCGGCTCAGGGCGCGCCGATCAACAGCTCGAACGTCCCCGGCTGCAGCGCGTCCACTTCCACGTCATTCGCTCCGATGCCCAAGGCGTTGAGCGAGGCCAGCAGGACCTTGGCGCAGACCGGCGCGTCTTCTTGGCTGTGCACCATCACCCACAGGCCAGGCGCCTCCTTCTCCTGAACCAAGAACTGCGGCGGGCGAAGCTTCCATCCGCCTTGTTGGATCAGCCGTGCGAGGGTGCCAGCGTATTCCCCGCTTTCGGAATCGTCCCGACTGTAGCGGACGCCGAGCTCGCATGTGCCTCCCTGCCGCAGCAGGTCCGGCAGTGCCTCTTGCTGCTCCACCGTCAGCGAACGAGGTGGTCGAACGTATTTGGCCAGTCGGCTCTCGAGCGCGCCGACCTCCTGGCTGAGCTGGTCGATCCGCGCTGCGGCGGCGCCGGCAATTTTCTCCGCAGGCTCGTCGGGCAGCGTTTGCGATCGTTGGGCGAGATCTTCCAGCGTCTTGGGGCTCACCTGTCGTTCCGGCGCCTTCGCGAGGTCGCCACGCAGAATTGCGCTATCGGACCGCAGCTGCGCTCGTACGTTCGCACTGTGCAGTGTGGCGAGGCCGGTCAACACCACGCCGAGGGCGCCGCAGACGACGAATGTAGCGAGCCAGAGCCTGCGTGCCGGCGAGGCCGGAGATCGCAGGCTGAGATGAACGCCCATGGCCGCCAGAAGGGCCTCGAGAAACATACTGCCGGCACCTAGGACGAGCTCGAGCATGAGTGGCCTCAGGTTCGCGGGATTCGCCGCGCTAGGCGGCGGAGCGCGTCATGTATCAACGAGCCGCACGTTTCGCGAGCGCGCGAGACATCCCGGGCCAGAGTCGTGAGCCGCGGAAGTCGAGGGCTAGAGCCAGAAACTACCGGCTCGCCAGTTCCCGTACTGCCCGGCAAAAGAGGCATGGAGGAGATTGCCTCGCGTCGCATGCGGCCCCTACGACGACCGAGTAGGGCCGTGAGTCAGCGACCCGCGCGTGTCGCGAGGACTCGAGAGAGGAACCCCGCCGCGTTTCCCAGATAGCACTCCGGGTCGAGGAGGCGATCGAGATCGCCGGGATCGATCCGCTCCGCGATTGTCGGGTCGTCCCGGAGCACGGCGCCGAAGCTTCCCCCCTCGGTTCGAGCGCGGCGGACCGCCGCTTCGATCAATGCCCGCGCTTCGGGCCGCCCGATCTTCCCGGCCAGTGCGACCATCACCGCCTCGGCCATGACGAGCCCCTGGCTGCGATCGAGATTCTCTCGCATCCGCGTCGCGTCGATCTCGAGGCCATCGCACGTCTCCCCCATGGCTCGAGCCGAGCCCGCGACCAAGCCGAAGATCTCGGGGATCGTCTCCCATTCGGCCTGCCAGCCGCCGAGCCCGCGCTCGTGCTCTTGCGGCATGGCCGCGAGGAGCGTCGCGACCAGGCCGGGCACGCGCGCCGCGGCAGCGAGCGCGACGCTGCAGCCGACTGGATTGCGCTTCTGCGGCATCGCCGACGACCGCCCCTTGCCGCCTTCACCCGCTTCGCGCAGCTCCCCGACCTCGCTCTGCATCATCAGTGAAACGTCGCGGGCGAGCTTGCCAAGAGCGCCCGCCACGAGTGCCAGCGCGCCCGCCACATCGCAAAGCCGGTCGCGGTGACCATGCCAGGGAAGATCGGGGAGAGCGAGCCCGAGCTCGTGCGCGAGGGTTGGGGCGACCTCCAGACCGCGGCCACCGAGTGACGCGAGCGTGCCGGCGGCGCCGCCGAACTGGAGCACCCGCGCGCCGTCGATCGCCTCGGCGAGGCGGCGGCGCACCCGCATCAAGGCAGACAGCCAGCCCGCGGCCTTCAATCCGAACGTGATCGGAACGGCATGCTGGAGGAGCGTTCGCCCGACCATGACGGTGGCCGCATGCTCCTCCGCGAGCTTCGCGAGCGTTCGCTCGAGGCGGTCGAGATCCGAATCGAGGAGGGGGTAGGCGCCGCGAATCTGCAGCACGAGCCCGGTGTCGATGGCGTCCTGACTGGTTGCGCCCCAGTGCACGAAGCGCGCGGCATTGCCGTCGTGCCGCGCGACCTCGGCGGTCAGCGCCTCCACCATCGGGATCGCCGGATTGCCGGCCTGGGCGGCCGCGGCGCTCAACGTGGAGACGTCGTAGGCGGCAGCATCGCAGGCGGCGGCTATCGCCGCCGCTGATTGGCGGGGAAGGATGCCGTGCTCGGCCTCCGCTCGCGCCAGGGCGGCCTCGAAGTCGAGCATGCCCTGAAGGCGCGCTCGATCGTCGAATGCCGCCGCCATC
>JBEVNX010000220.1:0-18371 GCA_040507895.1 Binatia bacterium
CGATCGCCCCGGACGCCGCCTCCTGATAGGCGCGCACGACGCTGCGTAGGTCCTCGGCGTCGAGGTGCTGGGAGAGATCGGTCGAGCCCACCAGGTCGCAGAACATCACCGTGAGCTGGCGCCGCTCGGCGGCGTCGGCCGGGCCGGGTGCCGCCGGTGCCAGTTCAGGTGGAGCGGCTGGCTGCGGCGCGGCCTGCTCGCTCAGAGGTGCGCCGCACTCGCCGCAGAACCTAATGCCGGGCGCGTTCTCGAAGCCGTAGCTCGAGCACTTGAGCTTCAGCGGTGCGCCGCATTCACCGCAGAACTTTATGCCGCTGGCGTTTTCAAAGCCGCAGGCTGAGCAACGCATCGACGGCTCCCGGGAGCCACTAGCACCCATAGACCCGCGGGTTACGGGGATTCAAGGAACAGGTGCGCTGGCCACCTCGGCGACCATTGCCGCAGAGTTCTCGCGGCTCGACCGCAGGATCCGCCGTACCGTCGCCTCCGAGACACCGATGGCTTTCGTGATCGAACGGCCAGAGAGCCCCTGCGACGCCATCTCTCGCACCCCCACCACGTTTGACCATGGCTGGTCTCCTTCCGAGCCTCTTGCCCTCGTCTGCGCGCGTTCTGGAGGCCGGCCTTGACGCGCTCACGGATGATCTCTCGCTCAAGCTCGGCGAACGCCCGGCGATGTGGAACATCGCTCGCCCCATCGGCGTCGAGGCGTCGACGGCCTCGTGCAGGCTGATGAAAATGTCGAGCGGGCGGACCTTGTTGAGCGCTCGCGCCGAGCGCCACCAAAGAACGAAGCGGTCGAAGCGAAAAATCGCGACCGCCTAGAAAGCCGCCGACGCCGACTGGCGATCAGCCGATCCAAGGCCGGTCGTCCTCCCGTGAGTCCGACACGCCCGTATCGATATACTCGCTAGCCAGCGTCCATTCCGGTCGATGAAGTCCCTGAGCGCGGATAGATAGTCGACCTCAGAACTCGCAATGCATGCGTGCGGGGTTCCGAGCGTGGGTGCGCCGGGGGTGCGGAAATCGACTACTCGAGAGCGCTCGGGAGCACATTGCGGATGGACAAAAGCTAGATTTTCCCGTGTTTCTGGGGCTTCGGGGTCAGACAGGAGGCCCCTGGTTCGAGTCCAGGTGCGACCACTGAAATAGTCCTGTAGGATCACGTCTTTTTTCAGCAGCGACTCGGACGGGGCGCCGTGCTCTAGACGTTCGGGGCCCCACCGGGGCCTCAAATGGCGGGCTTTAGGCGCGGCGATCCGCTCCGTTTACCGAGTCGGCGCCGTTTCCCTCGTGCGCCTCGGCTGGCGAGCTCTCGGCCTCGGCCACCGCCAGATCTCGACGAGTGCGTTCGCCTCGACGAGGACGGCGCGCTTGCTCGTGCGGCCCATGGACTCTACGCCGCCCAGGAAAAAGGTGAGAAGTGCCCGTTCCGGGTACCGCTCGAATCGTCCCAGCGGATGCCGAAGACGTTGAACCGGCTGCGCGTGGCCTTTGCCAGCGAGAGCCGGCTCGCGACCGGGTGAATCGTGTTGTCGACTCCGATGGACTGACCCGGTGCGGTCGCACTGGGAAATCCTTCGCATGCCTGGTCGACCAGCTCGCCCGCGGTCACCGCACGCGTCAGGTCCTTCATGTCGAATCGGATCGGTCGTTGCTCGACGCCGGCGACACGCCCCACCAGCGGGCCGAGGGCTGCCATCGGGCCGCCGGCTGCACCCGTCGCGATGGCGGTGATCGCGTCGACCTGCGGCTGCGACGCGCTGTCGTCGATGATGAGCCCTACCGTGATGTTGCCCGCTCCCATGGGGCCGGGCGAGTGCATCATGACGATGAAGGACAGGCCGTCGAGCGTCACGCCATCCTTGGCGCCCTTGTCGATGCGAAGCGCGACCGCCGCTTTGCATTCACCCTCGGTCGGTTGCCCCGAAAGGTTGGACGGGATGCACGGGCATAGGAACGTGCAGTTGCACGTCTCCATGTATTCGCCACTGATTTGCCATGTCATCGTCGATCTCCCCGGCTAGCGATCTCTCCAGAACCACCTACGCCGCTCCGAGGGCAGCTGCAAGAAGCGCCGGCGTAGCGCGAAAGGGCCCGGCCCGGTATGAGCGTCGAATTTGGAGCGAGGCGTGGAAAGCGCAGGGCTGGATCGGGCCGGAGACGAGCCGCGGAACACGTGGTCGTCAATGATCCGCCAGCGCGGGCGGACGTTCTGGATCCTGGCGCTCAGCGTGCTCGGCTGGATTTTCCTCGCCTGGATCGCGCTCGACATGGGCCATCCGATCGCGCAACTCACGATGCCGCCGTCCTCCGATTGGAGCGGTGCCAACGTGCTGGCGATCGCGTCCATGTGGGCGATCATGATGGCGGCGATGATGTTGCCGTCGGCCCTACCGATGATCCTGACGTTCGGAGATCTCTCGGCGCGACAGGGTGAACCGGCGCGTTCGCGAAGCTTTCTTGCCGCCTACATCCTGGTGTGGGTGGTGTTCAGCATCGCGGCCGTCGCCGCGCAGTGGACGTTGCAGCGCGCGGGATTGGTGAATCCCATGATCGTCAGCACGTCGGCGCCCCTCAGTGCGGTGTTGCTGGTGATCGCCGGCGCCTATCAGTTCTCACCGTTGAAACGAATTTGCCTGGCGCGGTGTCGCACGCCGCTCGGGTTCCTGCTCGGCGAATGGCGGCCTGGCACGTACGGCGGTTTCGTGATGGGACTGAGGCATGGGCTGTTCTGCCTCGGATGCTGCTGGGCGTTGATGGTGTTGCTCTTCGTCGGCGGCGTCATGAACCTCCCCTGGATCGCTGCATTGTCGATCGTCGTCGCTCTCGAGAAGCTGGCGCCCGCCGGGGAGAAGGTCGCACGGGTGCTCGGGCTGCTCCTGATTGGCGCCGGCACGATGCGATTGTTCACGCTGGCGAGTTAGCGATCTAGCGAAGAGGGGGTACCGACCAATCCGCAAGCTGCACATGAATTGTATTGATTGCTTTAAGTGTGTAGCGCGGGGCGCCCTCGTCCACGACGATCGCGGGCACGACGAACGCGGCTGCCTCAACGACCGTCAGGCCGAAGGTCTCCTGGCGTGCGACGTGCACGAGCAAGTCGGACCCCGCGTAGCAGCCGGCAAGCGCGTCTTCCGCGACGTAGCCGACGAACCGCGCGCGCGCCAGGCCGAGCCGGCCCGCGAGCCGCTCGAGCGCGGCACGCTCGGGTCCCTCGCCGACGATCAGCAGCCGCGCGGCGGGCACCGCGGCTTCGACGCGAGCCCAAGGCCCCGAGCAGTAGATCGACGCGCTTTCGCGGGTGAAGAAAGTTCACGCTCAGCGCCAGCTGCTCCGCCCCGGCGATACCGAGCGAGGCGCGCGCCACCGCCCGTTCCGGATTGGTCCCGTCGAAAGACGCTCCGTCAAAGCGGGCCGTGGAGTCTGAAGTACCAGCGTTCGAGATCGCAAGTTATGTCGACATCGGCCGCTAATGCCGCCTCTCGTTCGTAGTGGGAGGGCCGGGCTTCGTTCCACATGTCGTTCCGCGACCGCGCCGTCCGTTCGTGCCGCTCCGCGGTGAACGCTTCATCCGAGGGCCCGGCGGGCCGCCGCCGATCTCGTTCCAGCTTCGATTCTCGCCCCATCGGATGCGAAGAGGCGGCCTTGGGTGCTTTCCGGTCGGGACACGGCCGCTCCGATCTGGTAGTGCCTTTGTCCATGGCGGAAACTCGCGCACGACCGTGCGTATTGGCCGTCATGCTTCTTCTCGCTTCGAGCTGCGCAACGGTGCATGAATCGGTCCCCCCGATCGCCGCGGGGCCGAAGAAGGTCACGACCGCGACGAGCCGCGTGCCGGGGGCGGGTGAACTCCCGGGCCTCGTCGGAATCGAGCAGAAGGTTCAAGTAGCGCACGGCGATACGCTGCTCGACATCGCTCGCGAGGCGGGCCTTGGATACCAGCAAGTGCAGGACGCGAACCCGGGCACCGACGCCTGGTTGCCGAAGGCGGGCACCAACGTCGTCATCCCCTCTCGATGGATCCTGCCGCGGTCACGCAATCGCGGCATGGTCATCAACCTCCCGGAGATGCGCTTGTACCTCTACCCCGAGTCGGCGAAACCTGGGGAAGAGGTCGAGATCCGGACCTGGGCGATCGGCATCGGCGCCGACGAGACGCCGAGCCCCATCCGGTCCTTTACGATCCGCACCAAGGAGGAGAACCCGACCTGGGTGGTTCCGGCCTCGATCTTGAAGACGATGAACCCGCCACGGCGCGTCGTGCCGCCCGGCCCGGACAATCCCCTCGGGGAGTATCGGATGCGGCTTTCCTACGGGCTCTACTCGATCCATGGGACCGACTCGCCGTGGTCGATCGGTCGGCTCGCGACCCACGGATGCATCCGCCTCTACCCGGAAGACATCGGCGATCTCTACGACGACGTCCGAGTCGGCACCCCCGGGGAAATTGTCTATCAGCCGGTCAAGCTCGGCGAGGACGGCGGCCGGATTTACGTCGAAGTGCACGCCGACATCTACCGCCGGGCCCCGAACCTCAGTCGGTTGGCGCTCGAGGAGGCGCGAAGAGCAGGGGTCACGGATCGCATCGACCCCGCGCTCTTACAAACCGCGGCGCGGGCGCAGAGCGGCATCCCGGTCGACGTCACCCGTGAATGACGACGGCGGCGAGGCTCGAAATCGCGGTTCCGCGCCGCGGCTGGCGGATCTCGTGCCGGTCATAGCCGTCGGTCACGTAGCCGAGCGAGAGACCGGTTGCGGGATCCGCCCAGGCGAGTTGGCCGCCGGCCCCGTTGTGGCCGAACGCGCGCGGCGACACGGTGCGGCCGAGGCCGCGGATGTGCGAGCGGCCATCGTCTCCCGCGATGATCAAGCCGAGCGAACGGTTGGCGGGCACGCCCATCGGGTCGGGGAGCGAGTTGCGGACACGGCCGATGCCATCGATGCGCATCGCGCCATCCCAGATGCCGTGCGGGCTCGGGCTGGACTTCGGATCTGAGGGTTGGGGGTTCGATTCGTTTGGGTTCGGCCCAGTGCACAGGGCACGCGTTCGCCGCGCGGCCCGTGCTCGATGGCGGCGGTTCGGGCTGGTGACCGCACGGATGGCGTTATACGCTGGTTCAGGGTGACGATGGGTCGCACGCGATCAGAGGAAGGAGCAACCGACATGGGAGATCTGAAGGAGATCTGCGGACTCGATCTCGAGAACCGCAACAATCTCGACGCGGAGATGACGACGCTGGTGCGCGACATCGAGAAGAAGTACGGCTTCATGCCGCACTTCGTGCGCCTGTTCGCGTCGGACAACCGGCGCCTGAAGGCCTTCATGACGCAGTACATGGAGCTGATGCGCGAGGACTCCGGCCTCACGCATCTCGAGCACGAGATGATTGCGCTGGTATCCGCGGCCACCAACGGCTGCGTGTATTGCACGGCGCACCACGGTGCGCTGATGCGCGCGGAGACCGGCGACGCCCTGTTCGCCGAGTACCTGTCACGCAACTACAAACTGGCCGAATTGTCGCCGCGCCACCGCGCGATGCTCGATTTCGTGGTCAAGGTGAACAGGGACGCCGAACGGATCGAGGACGCGGATCGCGATGCGTTGCGCGCCGTCGGTTTCGACGAAGAACAGATCTGGATGATCATCTTGACCGCCGCCTTCTACGCGGGCGCCAACCGCATCGCCCAGGCCATCGGCCTGCGGCCGGCAGCGCAGTACCTCGAGATGTATCGCCACTCGCCGGTCGCGGCGCGGAAGGTCGGCTGACCGCACGGACATGCCGTCGGACGTGCCGAAATCGGCGTCGTGGAGAACGGTCATGAAGGGATGGCTGATCGTAGGCGGGATTGCGGTGTCGTTGCTGCTAGCGTCAGCGGCGCGCGCAGAGAACAGCTGCGTCGACCCGAAGGCCCCTGGTATGCAGCCCGTGTTGAAGCGCGGAACCGCGAGCGAGGCCGTGGAGACCGCGATGAGCGACAAGGATCCAGGGGAGCAAGAGAGAAAGCTTCGTGAGCTCACGGAGTGCGCCGTAGCGCCGGGAACTCCGGTGGAAATTCTCGAGGCCGGTACGACATTCAATACCGTGAAGGTGCTCGACGGCTCGACAAAGGGCTGCACGGGCGAGATTCTTCGATCGTCCCTGGTAGCCTGCCCAGCGGCCCAGCCATGAACGTCGCTCCGTGCCCTTGCGGGCGACCCAGGAAGTAGCCGGAGCAAGCAGGCTTTCTAGCCGGCTCCAGTGTCATCGCGGCAAGAACGGTTCGAGCACATCGCGTTTCGAGTTACGCCGGACCGACGTCTTCGGCACGGCTTCGATCCTGCGCTCGTGCTGGCGCTGTGGCTGAGCGATGACCGTCTGCCGCCATGACGCCCGAGCTCTTGACGCCTCTCGGCCGCTTGCGCGTCGGCGCTGGAGTTTCACTTGACTTCGAGCTCGAGCATGTGTATGGAACGTTCGTTACAGGATGAGACCGCGCAAGCTATCCAAAGTTCCCGGGGCGGATGAGCCCCGTGGCACGCGCGCTCAGCGCAAGAGGCCGCGCGTAACGCGCCTCGACGCAACTGCCCTGCGGGGCCCCGCCCCGAACGCGCAGGCCGGCTCGCGCGACCGCATCATGGATGCCGCCGAGCGCTTGGTCGGAGAGCGCGGCTACACAGCCGCGAGCATCTCGCTGATCTCCAAGGCGTCCGGGTTGCCCGCAAGCTCGATCTACTGGCACTTCGGGTCGAAGGAAGGTCTTCTCGCGGCCGTCGTCGAGCGCGGCGCGCGCCGATGGCTACCCGCTCAGAGTCGATGGCTCTCGTCCGGCGGCGATCTTCCGGTGCTGTTGCACAATATCGGCCGCGCCGTGGCGGAGCACCCCGACTTCGTTCGCGTGCTGATGATGCTGATGCTTGACCGGCGCGACGGGGTGCCGGCCGCGCGTCAGGCCATGCGAGCCGTATGGCGCGACGTCGAGGGACGGATGCGCCGCATTCTCGCGACCCACTTCGGTCTCGGCTCATCACGGCGCGACGCCGAGCTGGCCGAGCGACTGGCGCGATTCGTCATGGCATTCGTCGACGGCGCGCTCATCGATTCGCAGATCGATCCCGAGGGCACGCCGATTCCGGACCTGTTCACCGATCTGGCAGCGGCCCTTCAGGCGATCGCGGCGGCGCACAAGGAGCGAAAATGACGACCCAGGCGGTTCCATGGATGGCGAATCAGACCGACGATCTTCCGCTGGCGTTCGAGACAGTCGCAGAAGCGTATCTCGCGCTTCTTCGCTCGCGCGGTATCGAGCGGCTCTACCTGAACGCGGGCACCGACTTCGCGCCGATCGCCGAGGCCTACGGCCGGCTCCAGACGGACGGAGCGGCTCCGTTTCCGAAGCCGGTCCTCGCCACCCACGAGAATCTCGCCATCGGCATGGCGCATGGTGCGTATCTCATGACCGGGCGGCCTCAGGCGGTCATGTTTCACGTGAGCGTCGGCACCGCGAACGCGGTCTGCGGAATGATGAACGCTGCGCGCGATCAGATCCCGCTCCTCGTCACCGCGGGCCGTACGCCGCTGTTCGAATCCGGCCCGCTCGGCGCGCGCGACACCCGAATCCATTGGGCGCAAGAGATGTTCGATCAGGCCGGCATGGTGCGCGAGCTCATCAAGTGGGATTACGAGCTCCGCGACGCCCGCCAGGTCGAGGCCGTCGTCGACCGCGCGCTGCTGGTCGCCACGAGCGAGCCGAAGGGGCCCGTGTACCTGACGCTCCCGCGGGAGGTGCTGGCAAGACCCGCGGGCGGCGCTATCGAGGCCGAGCGCGCGCCTCGCTCTCCGACGCCGCCGCGCCCCGATCAGGGCGCGATCGAGCTTCTCGCAGAGCGCCTCACGACGGCCGCGATGCCGGTGATCGTCGCCGCCGCGAGCGGCGCGGACCCGGACACGGTCGAACCGCTCGCCCGCCTCTGCGAGCGCCATGCGATCGGCTTCGCTGAGGAGCAGGCTCGCTACCTGAACGTTCCCGCCGACCATCCGCATCATCTCGGCTACCAGCTCGCGCCGATCTTCGCCGATTCCGATGCGCTTTGCTTCCTCGAATGCGAAGTGCCGTGGATGCCACGCAACGGCGAGCCGCGGCGCGACGCCTTCGTCGCGCAGTGCGGCGTGGACCCCGCGTTCACGCGCTACGCGATGCGAAGCCAGCGCGCCGATCTGTCGATCGTCGCGACCTCGGCCGCCCTGATCGCCGACCTCGACGACGCGCTCGAGGCGCGCGCGAGCCGCGTCGATCCCGCTCGACGCGCTCGCCTCGTCGAGCGCTCGGCGAAGCTCCGGCGCGAGCGCGCGTCCGCTCGAGAAGCCGAAAGCGCGAAGACGGGGGCCGTCTCGAGAGACTTCGTCAGCGCGGCGCTGGGTGAAGTCCTGAGCCCGGACGCGGTCCTCTTCAACGAGTACTGGGTCTCCCCCGCTCCGCTCGCGCGAACGCGCCCGCGAACCTATTTCTTCATACCCCCGGCGGGAGGGCTCGGCTGGGGAGTTCCGGCGGCGCTCGGTGCGAAGCAGGCAGCCCCGGAGAAGACCATCGTCGCGTGCGTCGGCGACGGATCCTACCTGTTCGCAAACCCCGCCGCCTGCCACCACGCTTCGACGCGGCACGAGCTCCCCGTGCTGACCGTGGTCTTCAACAACGCGCGCTGGGGAGCGGTCGACAACGCGACCCACAACGTCTTCCCGCAAGGCCACTGGCGGTCCGGCCGCGGGCCGTCGCTGTCGGATCTCTCCCCGATGCCGGCTCTCGAGCGCTACGCGGAGGCGTCGGGCGGCTACGGCGAGCGGGTGACGAAGCGTGAAGAGCTGGTGCCCGCGCTGCGCCGCGCGCTTCACGCCGTCGAGGTCGAGCGTCGGCAGGCGCTCCTCAACGTTCTCGGCGAATAAAGCCTCGAATCGACCGTCAGGAAAGGAAGCCACCATGGCAGCACCGAGCAAGTTCGCGCACGTCGTCTACCAGACGCACCGCTTCGAGGAGATGATCGACTGGTACAGGCGCGTCTTCGAAGCAACCGTCCGACACAAGGACGACAAGCTCGCCTTCTTGTCCTACGACGACGAGCATCACCGCATGGCGTTCCTCAACCTGGGACCCTCCGAGAGCGGCAGCGCACCGAAGAAGGCGAGCGGCGTTGGCGTGCACCACGTCGCGTACACGTGGAAGGACCTGGGCGAGCTCGTCGACACCTACAAGCGCCTGAAGAGCTACGGCGTCCTGCCCGCCGTGCCGATCCGGCACGGGCTCACGCTTTCGCTCTACTATCAGGACCCCGACGGCAACATGATGGAGTTCCAGATCGACGCGCTCGACCCGAAGGCTTCGGACGAGTTCATGCGCGGACCGGCGTTCGCGGCGAACCCGGTCGGTGAGCCGTTCGACCCCGAGGAGCTCGCCGCGCGCTACGATGCGGGAAAGCCCGTCGACGACCTCGTGTTTCGGTCGGACCAACCGGAAAGTCGCGGCGGTTGGATCAGCCGCGGCAACGGCAGCAACGGTCACGCTGCGCACGTGACCGTCCTCGGCAGCCACGCGACCGAGTCTCGGCCGGGCAGCGCTGCGGCGTCCGAAGCCTATCTCGCGGGCATCACGGCAACGCTCGACGGAATCCGCGAGCGCGCGGCGGAGGTGGAGCGCTCGGGAGCGATTCCCGAGGCGACGATCCAGGCGCTCACCGGCGCGGGCCTGTTCCGCGCCGTCCAACCGCGCCGCTGGGGCGGTCTAGAAATCGATCCGGCAAGCTTTTTCGAGGGCATGGTGCGCATCGGATCGGCTTGTGGCTCGACCGGCTGGGTCTCGGCCGTCGTCGGCGTGCATCCGTTCCACCTGGGGCTCTTCCCGGAAGAAGCCCAGCGGGAGGTCTGGGGAGACGATCCCGGCGCGCGCATCTCATCGACCTATGCTCCGACGGGTAAGGTCGAGCGCGTCCCGGGCGGCTTCCGGCTGACGGGGCGCTGGGGATTCTCGAGCGGCGTCGACTACTGCGGGTGGGTGCTGCTCGGCGGCATCATCCCGGACGAAGGCAGCGGGCCGGAGTTCAGGACCTTCCTGGTGCCGCGGCGTGACTTCCAGATCGACCACGAGAGCTGGCGAGTTTCCGGCTTGCAGGGCACGGGCAGCAAGGACTTGATCGTCGATTCGTTCGTGCCCGAGCATCGCACCCACCGCCTCATCGACAACTACAATCAGAATGACCCGGGTCGCGCCGCGAACCCGGGTCCGTACTTCCGGATGCCGTGGCTCTCGATGTTCGCCTATGCGATCGCCACGCCGGCCATCGGCTCGGCCGCCGGCGCGCTCGACGCGTTCGTCGAGAACGCGCGGACTCGCTTCGGCGTCTCCGTCGGGTCGCCGGCTGCGGCGAATCCCTCGCTGCACCTGCGCTTGTCCGAAGCGCCCACCCTCGTCGCGGTGGGGCGCGCGCCCATCGCCTCGACCTGGGGCGACTTCCATGCGATCGTCCGGTCCGGCGAAGAGATTCCGGTCGAGCGCCGCGCTCGATGCCGCTACGAGGCGGCGCAAGCGATCGGCGCGTGCCTCGGCGCGGTTCTGCGAGTCTTCGAAGTCGGCGGCGGCGGAGTCATGCAGACGAAGAAGCCCTTCCAGCGGCAGTTGCGAGACCTGATGGCGATGCGCAATCACCCGTTCGCGATCCCCGATGCGCGCGCGAGCACCTACGCGCGCTGCGTGCTCGGCTTGCCGCAGGAGCTCTTCGTACCCGGCCAGATGGTTGGGGTGATCTGATGGCGGGATTGGAAGGGCGGCTCGCCCTGGTCACGGGCGGCAGCCGCGGCGTGGGGCGCGCGATCTGCCTGGCGCTCGCGAAGGACGGCGCGGACGTCGCCGTGAACTATCGGCGCGACGAGGGCGCGGCGCGCGAGGTCGTCGACAAAGTGCGATCGATGGGCCGGCGCGCCGAGGCGTTCTGCGCCTCGGTCGACCGCCTCGCCGACGACGAAGCGATGGTGGAGGCGGTGCGGCGGAGCCTCGGCACCGTCGACATCCTTGTCAACAACGCCGGCATCGCCAGCCGCGGCCGCTCGGTGGCGGACACCGACCCGGAGGAGCTGGAGCGCGTCGTGCGGACGCACGCGATCGCCGCGCATCATCTCTGCCGCCTGCTCGTGCCGGCCATGCGCGGTCGCGGCCGAGCCGACGTCGTGATGATCTCGAGCACCGCCACGCTCAGCATGGATGGCAACGGCGCACCCTACAACATGGGAAAGGCAGCGCTGGAGGCACTCGCGCTGACTCTCGCCAAGGAAGAGCGCCGGCACGGCATCCGCGTCAACGTCGTCGCCCCCGGCTTGGTCGAGACCGAGATGGGTACGCGATTGGCGAAGGCCGTCGCGGGCGTGAAGGACATCCGCGAGCTCGATGCCTCGATGCCGTTCGGGCGGGTCTGTCAGCCGGAGGACGTCGCCAACGTCGTGCGTTTCCTCGTGTCGGAGAAGAACTCGTACGTGACCGGGGAGAAGATCAACGTGCACGGCGGGGGCCAGCAGCTGCGTTAGGAGAGAGGGCATGAAGCTAGCTACGTTTTCCGTCGCAGGGGATCGATTGCTCGGGTTGGTCGACGGAGATCGTGTGACGACGCTGTCCGGGCGCATTCCCGGCCTGCCGAGGGACATGATCGGGCTCATCGCCTCGTGGAACGAGCTGGCGCGAAAGGTCGAATCGACGACCCGCAGCGCGGACTACAAGCTGGCGGACGTGACTCTGCTCGCGCCGGTGCCGCGGCCGGGCAAGATCTTAGGCATCGGCCTCAACTACGCTGATCATATCGCCGAGGCGGGCATGCAACGGCCCGAGCACCAGCTCTGGTTCGCCAAGGCCGTGACCGCCGTCACTGGACCGTACGACCCGATCCAGCGGCCGGTGGTATCGACGAAGCTCGACTACGAGGCGGAGCTCGTCTTCGTCGTCGGCCAGCGCTGCCGGCACGTTCCGGTCGACCGCGCGGACGGCGCGATCTTCGGCTACTGCACGGGCAACGACGTCAGCGTGCGGGACTGGCAGATGCGCACCGGCCAGTTCACCCTCGGCAAGTCGTTTGACACGCACGCGCCGTTCGGCCCCTTCATCGTCACGCCGGACGAGATCGATCCCCGGAACCTCGGCATTCGTACCTTCGTCAACGGCGAGAAGCGCCAGGACTCGAACACCAAGAACCTGATCTTCGACTGCGCGGCGCAGCTGGCCCATCTCAGTCAGGTGATGACGCTCGAGCCCGGCGACGTGTTCTTCACGGGCACTCCGGGCGGCGTCGGCGCGGCCATGAAACCGCCGCAATTTCTCAAGGCGGGCGATCGCGTGCGCATCGAGATCGACCGCATCGGCTTTCTCGAGAACGAGGTCGTCGACGAGGTCGCGCCGGCTTCGTGACGCGGCCTCCCGTTCTCATCGCCGGGGGCGGTCCGGTCGGCATGACGCTGGCGCTCGAGCTGGCGAGTCACGGCGTGCGCTCGATTCTGGTCGAGCGGAATCCCACGACCACGCGCCATCAGAAGATGGACCTCACCAACGGCCGTAGCATGGAGCTCTACCGGCGGCTCGGGTTGGCCGATCGGCTGCGCAAGGCCGCGGTGCCGCACGATCACGTGTTCGACATCGTCTGGGCGACTTCCGGACCAGGCATGGGGCGAGAGCTTCATCGCTTCCGCTACCCGTCGCCGCTCGAGAAGCGCGCGATCGCGGCGCGCGAGAACGACGGGCGCCATACCCGCGAACCGCCCATGCGGGTCTCGCAAATCGTCGTCGAACCCGCGCTGAAGGCCGCCATCGAGGAGAACCCGCTGGTCGACAGCCGCTTCGGGTGGGCCTTCGAGTCCCTCGAGCAGAACGCCGACGGCGTCACCGCCGAAATCACCGACGGCAACGGCGCCGCGGACCGGGTGCGCTGCGACTACCTCGCCGGCTGCGACGGCGGCGGCAGCCGCGTGCGCGCGGAGCTCGGTATCGGCCTCGAAGGCGACTTCAACGTCGGTACCGCCTTCACGATCCATTTCCGATCGCCTCGCCGCGACCTGCTGCAACCGGACGGACCCTGGTGGCACTGGCAGACGCCGCGCGGATCGCTCGTCGCACAGGACGACGACGACACCTGGACGCTCCACACCATCCTTCCCGAAGGAGCGGACGCCGCCTTCGTCGACCCCGCGGCGATTCTCCGCGCTTGGGCGGGACGCGATTTCGAGTTCGAGATCTTGGTCGCCAACTCGTGGTCCCCGCACCTGGTCGTCGCCGAGCGCTTCGGCGCGGGCCGCGTCTACCTCGCCGGCGATGCGGTCCACCAAGTCATTCCCACCGGCGGCTACGGCATGAATACGGGCGTCGCCGACGCGGTGGATCTCGGCTGGAAGCTCGCGGCGACGATCAACGGCTGGGCTGGCCCTCGCCTGCTCGAGTCCTACGAAGCGGAACGGCGGCCGATCGCGCTGCAGAACCGCCCCGCCTCGCGGAGCCACATGGACGTGCGGATCCGGATCGCCGAGCTGTTCGCGGCCTCGCTCGCCGTGGCAGCGCCCGACTACAACGCGATCGGCGCGGAGATCTCGCGACTCGGCAATGCGGAGAACGAATACTGGGGCATCGAGCACGGCTATCGCTACGAGGCTTCACCGGTCATTTGCTACGATGGGACGACGCCGCCGCCGTTCGATCCGCTCGTCGTCACGCCGACGACGTGGCCGGGCGCGCGCCTTCCGCACGTTTTTCTCGCCGACGGGTCTGCGCTGTACGACCATCTCGGTGCGGACTTGACGCTCCTGTCGCTCGATGCCTCCGCCCCGAAATTTGCCGAAGCCGCCGCGGCGGCACGTGTGCCGTTGAGGATCGTCTCGCTTCGGTCCGAGCCGGTCCTGAGGATTCTAGAGCGCAGGCTCGTGCTCGTGCGGCCCGATCACCACGTCGCGTGGCGCGGCGACCGAGAGCCCGAGGATTGCGGGGCCGTTCTCGACCGAGTCACCGGGCGGCTCGCCTCTTAGCCGACGAGCTCGAGCCCGCGCTCGAACATGCGCGGCGCGGAGAGCGCGGTCTCCTCCCATTGCGGGTCGTGGCGCTTGCCGCGGCGGTGGAGCATCACGTTGAAGCAGGTGATGACGCCGAACCGGTATCCGGCAAAGGCGCGGAACCAATCGAGCTCCTTCTTCACCAGCGGCGCGTCCGCGCTCTCGGCATAGGCGTCGATGATCTCGTCGGGGCTGAGCGGTGCGACCAGCATCGTTTTGCGACCCGCCCACCCTTGCGGATCGGCGAAGAAGCAAACCCAACCGAGATCCAGGAGCGTCGGCCCGAGGAGTGCGATCTCCCAATCGATCAGCGCCGCCACCCGGTCTCCGTCGAACAGGATGTTCGCCCACTGGAAGTCGCCGTGCACGCATCCGACGCGGGGCGTTTCGGGAAGCGAGGCGCGGAGCTCGTCACGAAGCTCGGGGCCTCGCGCTACGACGGCCGGATCCAGGGTCGGACGATCGAGGAGGTGATCGAGCCGCTTCATCTCTTCGGCCAGAGGCTGAGGCTCGCCCCAAGCGGCTCTTCGCGGTCGCCAATCGACTCGATGGAGAGACGCGAGCGTTCGCACGCCACGTCTCGCAAGGGATTTTGCATGCTCGGCCGGCAGATCGACGCGATCCACGAGCTTGAAGCCGTCGACCCACGCGTCGACGAAGTACGGCCGGCCGAAGAATTCCGCCTCGTCCCCGTACCAAAGGATCGGTGGCACCGGCACGTCGGTGTCGGCCAGCGATTCCATGATCCGCGCCTGGCGCACGACGTCCGCCGGCCCCGCGATGCGCACCCCCGGTGGAGCGACGCGCAGCACGAGCTTGCCAGACGGCTCCGCCGCACGACTGCGCTCGAGAAAGAAGCTGTAGCCGAAGCCCGCATGTCCCGGCAGCGGGCTCACCTCCGTGACCCGGGCGCCGACGTCGCCGGTCTTGGCGCGCACCAGCTTGGTCAACGGCTCGCTGATCGCTTGCGCATCAGCCATGAGCGGCCCTTACGCGGTGCGGCGGACACCCGCGGTCAGCTCTACGGAGACGGCCCAAAGCCGCTCGGCGCGATCGGCGTCGAGGGCATAGGGCATTACGCCGGACATCGGCCTGTCCTTCGACCACGGTTTCGCGATCGCACAGTCCTCCAGATAAAACCCGCCGACGCCTTCGAGCTGTGGAGCGACCGCGGCCCAGATCGACGTGGCCGCGCCTTGCTCGACGTTCTTCAAGCGCGGGTGCGGCACCCCGGCCTCGTCGATCCAACCCAGACGGATCTGTTCTTCGCGCGGGACGTGCTTCTGCAATCCGGTCAGGATGCCCCCCGGATGAACGGCGTTGGAGCAAATGCCTTCCGAGGCGTACCTCGCCGTCAACCCGACCGCGAACAATACGTTCGCGGTCTTCGATTGCCCGTACGCCAGCCACGGATCGTAGGGTCGGCGCTCGAAGTTGAGATCCTCGAAGTGCACGTCCGACCGACGATGCCCGAGCGACGACAGCGAAACTACGCGCGCCGCGCCGGCGGCTCGGAGAGCCGGCAGCAACCCCGTCGTGAGCGCGAAATGCCCGAAGTGATTGGTTCCGAGCTGTGACTCGAAGCCCCCGGCCGTGTAGGAGAGCGGTGACGCCATGATGCCTGCGTTGTTGATGAGCAGGTGCAATGGACGGGAGAGCGCGAGAAACCGCTCGACGAACGCTCGCACGGAGTCGAGCGAGGCCAGATCGAGCGCCGAGAACTCGATCGCCTCGCGCCCTGTCTCGCGGCGCAGCCGGTCGGCCGCCTCTTCGCCCTTCGTCTGGTCACGCGTTGCGAGAACGACGCGGGCGCCCGCCGCCGCGAGCGCGCGCACCGTCTCGACGCCGATGCCCGAGGCGCCACCCGTGACGATCGCCTCGCGACCGCGGAGATCATGGCCCGCGATCACTTCGCCAGCCGTCGAACGCGCGCCGAACTTCGGCGAGGAGTCTCGAGTCGATTGCGGCATGGCTACCGCCTCTATCTGGGATCCCCCCTACGCGCCAGTCGCGACCGCCTCGAGGTAACGCCTACTTGAACTCGGGTGCCACTTCTTCGGCGAACGATCGCAGATTCTCCGCGACCGCCGCCGCTTCGCACGCCCAGGTGATCAGCACGGTTCGCGCACCCGCGTCGACGTATTCCTTGAGTCGCCTGCGGCAGTCCGCGGGCGTCCCGCACAGCGTGTATTTCTCCACGATGCGTGAAAAGTCCTGAGCGTAGTTCCGTCCGAGCGCTTGCGCCGCTTGTCTCATCGCCTCTTCGCGATTCGGCCCGATCGAAGCGAAGATGAAGAGACCGACGTGAACGTCCTCCCCGACGCGGCCGACTTCTTTGCGAAGCTTTCGAATCTTGCCGATGCTCTCGTGAAGCATCTCCGGCGTGTACATATAAGGAAGCCACCCGTCGCCGTACTTTGCGGCTCGAAGCATCGCGCCGTCCTTGCGGCCTGCCACCCAAATCGGCGGGTGCGGCTGCTGGACCGGTCGCGGCGAAAGCGAGATCCGCGCGAATCGCGAGTACCTGCCCTCGAACGTGACGTCCGGCAAAGTCCACAGCCTCGTGATCACGTCGAGAGCTTCGTTGGCACGCGAGGCTCGCTCCCGGACCGGAACTCCGCAGGCTTCGAACTCCCTCGGAAATTCGCCGCCGATGCCGATTCCCATGTGGTATCGGCCGCCGGAAACGACGTCGAGCACCGAAGTGAGCTTCGCCAGCACCATCGGCGCGTACAGAGGCAGAAGCACCACCGAGCTCATCAGCTTGATCGACTGGGTCACGCCCGCGGCGATCGAGAGGCCGATCAACGAGTTGCCGATCGGGCCGTGAAACATCATGTGCTCGCCGCACCCGAGGTAGTCGTAGCCGAGCGCTTCGGCGCGTCGGGCGAACTCCGCGATGCCTTTCAACGAAGGTAGGGTCGCTCCGAATTCGATTCTATCCATCGAAAGCGTCTCCCCCCGGGTCTATGTAATCCCGGCATTCATTCGTGCGCGCTCCAGGTCATGGCTCTAGGTTGGCGCTAGCGCCGACGACCCTCGCTCAATCGAAGAGCCTTTCACCCGTGGCAAACGCGAGCCAGGCGATCCCACCGACGACGTACAAGCCGGCCGCGATGCCGAGCACCATCGCCCAGGACGCCGTCGCCTCGAGGATGTAGCCGGTCACGGTCACCCCGATGATTCCCGGCAAGGTGCCCGCGGTATTCGACAGCCCCATCAACGCGCCGGCGTAGCGCGGCCCGATGTCGAGGTGATTCGACCCGAATCCCGACAACGCGAATGAGCCTAGCCCGAGCGCGGCGCACATCAGCCCAATCGCCATCGGCACCGTGTGAACTTGCCCGACCCCCACGAGCGCGGCGGCGGCTCCGAAGAAGCCTATCGACTGCATGAGCTTGCGCACGAACGTGAGACTGCGGCCGCGCTTGAGGAGCCCGTCGGCCAGTTGCGCGCCGACGTTGGCCATCGCGAACATCACGAGCCAGGGCAGTAGACTCGCGTAGCCCGCACCCTTCAGATCCAAGCCGTGCACGTCGGCGAAGTAGCGCGGCAGCCAGGAGAGGATCACGTAGAAGCCCCAGTTCGAGCAGAAGTGGTTGAAGACCAGCACCCAAACCGGAGCGGAGCGGAGGATGCGCCCCCAGGGCACCACCGGGTTCGCGACCGCGGCGGGGGCGTGCGCGCGGATATAGGCCACCTCGCTCGCATGGATCCCCGGTGCATCTTCCGGCCGCTCGCTCGAGGTGAGCTGCCAGAACGAGTACCAGAGAACGCCGAGTGCGCCGAACGCGTAGAAGACCATCGGCCAGCCGAAGCTCACGGCTAACCACGGCGTGAGAACCGTCGCCGCGACCGTGCCGAGCGGGATCCCGCTGCCGTTCAGGGCCGCCGCCCGGGCCCGTTCATGCAGCGGGATCCAGCGTCCGAAAAGCTGGTAGATAGCGGGGAACGCCACTCCTTCGCCGAGCCCCATGCCGATGCGCGCGACGATCAACGCCCCGAGCGAGAACGACGCCGCGAGCGGAGTGAGGATCGTGAACAGCGACCACCAGAGCACCCCGAACCCGAGCAGCGCGCGGCCGCCGATGCGCGCGGCCCACCAACCGCCCGCGAGCTGCGTCAGCAGGTAGCCCATGAAGAAGGAGGAAAGCACCCAGCCCTGCGTCGCGGTGTCCCAGCCGTACTCCTTCGCCATCGGCAGAATGGCGTAGGAGATGTTCACGCGGTCGATGTAGCAGACGACGATCGACAGGAAGCAGCCGATGACGAGGATCCAGCGGCGCGGCCAATAGCCGACGGGCGCGGCTTCGAGCACCGAGTCGGCGG
>JBEVNX010000231.1:0-5348 GCA_040507895.1 Binatia bacterium
TCATCGCCACGTCGAAGCGACCGGCGTCGACCATCGAGCGCAGCTCCGGCCAGCGGAAGCGTACCCACTCGACGCGCAGGCCGAGGTCCTTCGCGAGCGCGCCGGCCACTTCGACGTCGAAGCCGCGGCCTGAAAGCGAGAAGGGAGCGTAGTCGCCGCTCGTGCCGACGCGCAGCTCGTCGGGGTCGGCCCGAAGCGGCTCCGCGAGCGCCAGGCCCACTGCCAGCAGGAATGCGATCGTTCTTGCCATCGCCGGAGTTCTCTCCCATAGTCCAGCGGCGGCACACCCCGCCAGGGAGGTCCTACCGTGACGCGTCTGCGCATCGACTCCATCCCCGAGGCCGCGGAACACACCGCGGAGCTCAGCGGCGCGCGAAACGTACGCTGGGCGGAAGCCTACAGGCAGTTCCCGACCCAGATGGGGCGGCTCATGGCGGCGCGGCCGCGCTATGGTGGGCCGTTTCTCGACCTCTTCGCCCGGATCATGTGGGACGATGCTCCGCTCACTCGCCAGGAGCGCGAGATGATCGCCGTGGTCGCCTCCCGCGCCAGCCGCTGCCGGTATTGAACGGAGATCCACGGAGAGTTTCTCCGTTTCGAAAACACCGATCCCGAGCTGGTCAAGCAGATCAAGGCCGACTTCCGCTCCGCGCCGATCGAGCCGCGCCACCGGGCGCTCTGCGAGTATGCCGAGAAGCTGACGCTGACGCCGTCCCAGATGGTCGACGGGGACGTCGAGCGATTGCGCGAGCACGGCTACGACGAAGAAGCGATCGTCTGCGCCACGCACGTGGTCGGCATCTTCAACTATCTGGTCCGCCTCGCCGATGCCTTCGGCATCGAATGGGAGCCGGAAGTGCGCGGCTCGCCGACGCATCAGCCGGAGCTATGGAAAGAGGGAAACTGAGAGTCCGCAAAGCCCTCCGGCGAGGGGTGCGGGTGGCCCGAGTTGCTCGGATTCGCAGCGAGACTCGACGCCGCCGCTCGAGGGCTACGGCGCGAGTCCTTGCCAGACGTTTCCCCATCGTTCGGCGTATGCCACTTCGCGGAGCGGCCGGCGTCGAACTGGACCGAAGTTGTCCTGCGGATAGCCGATCGGCATCAGCGCGTACGTCGATACGTCGTCCGGCAAGCCGAGCAGCGCTTTGACTTCGTCCTCGCAACGGATGTGGTTCGTCGTGAGCACGACGCCCAACCCGAAGGCACGGCAGGCAAGGATGATGTTCTGCACGGCGGGATAGATGCTCGCGCCCCGAATCCGATCGGCGTAGGCCAGCTCCTGCTGGTAGGTGGCTTGAAGGTCCTGCGGTAGCGCCTCGCGTCGAGGCGCGGGGCGATCTCGTCCGCAGGGTACGAGCAGCACCGGCGCCTCACCCATGTGGTCCCAGAGATACGCCCCGGCAGAGAGCATCTTGCGATACTGAGGGTCGGTCATGTGAGCGGGGCGCTCTCGCGCCGCGTACATCGCGCTGGCGATGTCGGACGCCTT
The DNA here is from genome assembly GCA_040507895.1 of Binatia bacterium. Lineage (GTDB taxonomy): Bacteria > Desulfobacterota > Binatia > JACPRU01 > JACPRU01 > JBEVNX01. Next base: position 1,490 of record JBEVNX010000231.1, read on the forward strand.
GCGGTAGACGAGCCCGAGTTGTCGTCGCTGCTCTGGGTCGCGCACGACGATGAACGCCCAATTCTGCGCGTTGCCGGCCGACGGGGCGCGGATCGCCGCATCGAGGATTCGAGTCAGGATTTCTTCCGGCACGGGATCCGATTTGAGTCGCCGCAGCGCTCGTGCCGAATACATAGCCTCGAACAATCCGATGTCGCGCATATGGCCGCCTCCGTCAGGGTCACGGTTCGATCGATGTGCTCGAGCCTAGCAATTGGACACGCGCGCGGCTCCCCTGGACAATAAGGACGTTCGTACGTATTGTCCACCCGAGTGGACTTCGAGCTCTCGCGGTTCTCCCCGCAATACATCTACGATGGCCGTTTCCGCCGCGGGTCGAAGACGCGGGCCGTCGTGCTCGCGCGCGCCATCGAGGTCGCATCGACGGAGGGCCTCGAAGGTTTGACGATCGGCCGGCTCGCCACCGATCTCGGCATGAGCAAGGGTCACCTCACCGTGTTGTTTCCGAGCAAGGAGGCTCTACAGATCGCCACCCTCGACGCCGCGATGGCGCGGTTCGCCGACGAAGTCGTGGCGCGAGCCGAGCGGGCGCGATCGTCGCGGACGCGCGTCGGCGGCCTCTGCGACGCGTGGTTTCGCTACGTGGCCCGCCGGGTGTTCCCCGGTGGCTGCTTCCTCTACGCGACGGCGAACGAGTATCGCGCGCGGCCGGGAGCGATCCGTGACCGCGTGCGAGAGCATCGGGCGGCGTGGAACCGCTGCCTCGCCAACGCGATCGGCGACGGGCAACGGACCGGGCGAATCCGCCGGGGGATCGACGTGGCGGATCTCGTCGTCGAGCTCACCTCGTATCAGGCCGGCGCGAATCTCGCCGCGCTCCTCGGCGACCGCGCCGCGTTTCGCCGGGCAGCGCGCGCGACGCGGGTTCGCCTCCGGCGGCTGGCGGACGCCGGGGCGACGCCAGCCATCGCTCTTCGTCGACGCTGATTCGCGCCTGCGCGGCCAAAGAAAGCCCGATCTCCTTGACCCGCCGGCGCGCCCGGAGCCTCCGGCGCGTCTAGGCTTCGTGCGTGCGCATTTGCCCCTCGTGGCGGGTCGGGATAAGGCACCATCACTCGCCTTGGCTCTTGGCTCCACGCTGGGCTTCGCACGCGCCCCCCAATGACGAGCGGCCTCCTATGTCTGCCGCCAAAACGGGAAGGCGCGATCTGGCCTACGGGCTGACCGATCCGGCGACGAAGCTGCGCGGACTGTCGCGGTACGTGATTGCGATCGCGAGCGTCGGGTTGGCTTTCGCCGCCCGCCTCGCGATGGATCCTCTCGTGGGCGACCGTCAGCCCTTCACGCTCTTCTACGTGTCGATCGTCTTCGCGACTTGGCTCGGCGGTCCCCGGCCGGGGTTCGTTGCGCTCGTGCTCGGGTTCGCTGCGGGCAACTACTTCTTCGTCGAGCCGCGCCTCAGCCTGCTTCCCACCGAGAGCGCCGACATCGTCGCAGGCGTGACGTACCTCTTCGTCGGTTCCGTCATCGTGGCGGGACAGCAGAGCGGAACGGTTCTCGCGGACCGAGAGTCGGCGATCGGGTCGACCTTGCGCGTCGTCTGGATTCGCGGACTGCAGGCGCCGCCCTCGGTCCGGTACGCTCTCGGGTTGGCGATCGCGATGGTCGCCTCGCTGACCCGAATCGCACTCAATCCCGTCTGGGGAGAGAGCTTCCCGTTCATCTTCTACTTTCCCGCCACCCTCTTTACCGCCCTGTTCGGTGGCATCGGCCCGGCACTGATGGGCATCGCCGTCTGCGGTTTCATGACGGCCGAATGGATTCTACCGCCGGTCGGACGGCTGTGGCCCCTGAATTCCATCGATCTCGTCGGGCTCGGCATCTACGTGTTCGTCGATGTCTTCATCGCCTGGCTCGGAGCCGCGCACCGCGCCCTCATCCTCGAAAACGAGCGCGCCCTATCGGACGCCGAGAAGGCGGCCGAGACGACCCGCCGGGTACAGACGATCGCAGACGCAATGCTCGGAGACCTTTCCCTCGATGATCTCCTGCACGAGGTGCTCGTCCGTGTTCAGGATGCGCTCGACGCCGACGTGGCGGTCATGCTGGTTCGGGAATCGGACGAGAGGCTACGCGTCCAAGCGGTCGTCGGCGCGCCCGACGCCGAGATCGGCTTCATCGTACCGAGTGGCCAGGGATTCTGCGGCCTCGTCGCTGCAGTGCGGCGTGCCGTCGTCTGGAAAGACGTCGAACCGGAACGAGTCATCCTTCCCTTTCTCCGGCGCATGCGCGTGCAAGCGCTAGCCGGCGTCCCGGTGATCTCGGATGGCAAGCTGCTCGGCGTGCTTCAGGTGGGCAGCGTGCGGCCCGGCCGGTTCGGCGACGAGGAGACACACCTCCTTCAGCTCGCGGGCGAGCGGATCGCGTTGGCGATGGATCGCGTGGAACGGCACGATGCCGAGCGACGCGTGCGTGATTCCTTGGACGCAGCGAACCGTGCGAAGGACGAGTTCCTCGCGATGCTGGGTCACGAGCTGCGAAATCCGCTCTCGGCCGTGCGCAACGCCGTGGTTGCTGCCAGTCTCGACGAATCTCGTCGCTCGCACGCCCTGGAGATCGCCCGCCGCCAGACCGATCAATTGGGCCGGCTGATCGACGACCTCCTCGACGTTGCGCGGATCACACAGGGACGCGTGATCCTGCACAGGCAAGCCGTTTCCCTCGCCGAGATCGTCGGACGAGCCGTAGAGAGCGTGCGCCCCTTCATCGAGTCGCGCGGTGTTCATCTGACCGTCTCGCTCGGACCCGATACGATTCGGGTCGACGCGGACCCCACTCGCTTGGAGCAAGTGTTCGTGAACCTCCTTTCGAATGCAGCGAAGTACAGCGACGTGGGTGGACGGGTGGACGTGACCAGCGAGAGGCAGGGGGAACACGTGGCCGTCCATATTCTGGACTCGGGGATCGGGATCGCGCCGGAAATGCTTCCGCGCATATGGGACCTTTTCGCACAGGTCGATCGCTCCCTCGACCGCGCGCAAGGCGGTCTCGGCATCGGCCTTACAGTCGCCCGGCGGCTCGTCGAGCTGCACGGCGGAAGGATCGGGGTACACAGTGAGGGGCTCGGAAAGGGTGCGGAGTTCGTCGTGACGTTGATGGCGCTGCCGGCGACAGCGGAAGCCGAGCGCGAGAGAACAGGCTCAAGTGTGCGCCCGCAGCAATCGACGCGCGTGCTGCTGGTCGAGGATCATCCGGACTCAGCGGAGACGTTGACGATGCTTCTGCAACTGCTCGGACATCAGGTCCGCTCCGTACACGACGGGTTGGAGGCGCTCGACGCCGTGCGCGCCGAGGTTCCCGACGTGATGATCGTGGACATCGGGCTTCCGGGCATGGATGGGTACGAGGTGGCGCGGCGCGTGCGGCAGGACCCAAAGCTCGGGAAGGTACTTCTGGTCGCGCTCACCGGCTACGGGAGCGAGGAAGACAAGCGGCGGGCTATGACCGCCGGCTTCGACTACCACCTCGTCAAGCCGATCACTTCCGAAGCGCTCGACGGACTCGTCGCCCGGCTCGAGAAAGGCGAGAACGAAAAGCCGATCACCGTCCAGTAGGCGGCCGGCGGGCGTATTCCTCACAGCGTGCCTTGCTCAACTGCTTGCGCAACTCGACTCTTCCCGTCGTGTATGTGCGGCAGTACGCGTAGCGGTTGCTCTCGGATTCGCACTGAATCGTCCGGCGCCCGCCGGCACCCCATTGAGCGAACGAGCGGGCAGGGGCTAGCACGACGATCGCGAACAGGATGCTCCAGCACAGCCTCTTCATGAAGGGCGTCCCCTCTCCACGATCGAGAGTCGGA
>JBEVNX010000036.1:0-6865 GCA_040507895.1 Binatia bacterium
TCACGACGGTTGGCTAGCGGCGACGACCCCGGTGACCATCCCGTGGGAACTGAGCACCGCTACGCCTCCGGACGTGATTACTGGCTACAAATGGGAGCTCTACAACATCAAAGAGGACGTCACCGAGGCCAACGATCTCGCTGCCAAGATGCCGGACAAGCTCAAGCAATTGCAGGACGTCTTCTACGCCGAGGCGAAGAAGTACGATGTGCTGCCGCTCGACAACTCGACGCTCGCACGTTTCGTCACGCCGCGTCCGAGCGCCACGGCGGGACGGAAGGTCTTCACCTATTCGGGCGAATTGACCGGCGTGCCGGCCAGCGCCGCCCCGAACATTCTGGACAAGTCTTACACCATTACCGCCGAGGTCGAGATTCCCGAAGGCGGCGCTGAAGGCATGATCGTAACCGAGGGCGGGCGCTTCGGCGGCTACGGCTTGTTCCTGAGCAAGGGAGAGCTCGGAATCGGCCGCGGCAAGGTGGTGTTTCTCTACAACCTGCTCGATCTCAAGCGGACGACGTGGGAAGGGCCGGAGTTGAGGGCCGGCAAGCACACCATCGTGTTCGACTTCAAGTTCGACGGCCCCGGTCTCGGCAAGGGCGGCACGGGCGTACTGTCCGTGGACGGCAAGGAAGTGGCCAGGAACTCCATGGAACACACTACCCCCGTCATGTTCCCCGAAGACGAAGACTTCGACGTCGGGCAGGATACTCGCACCCCGCTGGCGTTGATCGAGTATCGCTACGAATGTCCGTTCAAGTTCACGGGCGAGATCAACAAGCTGACCTTCGACCTCGGCCCGGTGCAGTACACGGAAGCGGAGCGGAAGCAGCTCCCGGCCATTGCCGACCGGGTTGCCCGCGCCAAGGACTGAGCGTTGCCGGCGCGATGACGACGGTGCTCATTCTCGCCGCTGTCGGCGAAGGCGCCGCTGGTGTGTCGCTGCTCATCGTTCCGTCGCTAGTTGGGCAGTTGTTGTTCGGCGCGGACCTTACCGGCATGGCCATACCGCTAGCGCGCGTAGCCGGCATCGCGCTGATCGGGTTGACGCGCTGCTTCGCGAACTGATGGCGTATCGCGAATTGCGGGTAACCAAGCTCTCCTGGATCGTCACCGCCGCGCGGACGTGAGCTCTAGAAATCCATGACTCCGGCACGACAAGCACTCGACCGGCTCCGAGACGGGAACCGCAGGTTCACCTCGGACACGCGCCTCTCCAACGCCTTCGTCAGCCGCCACCGGCGCGCCGAGCTCGCGAAGAGCCAGCAACCCTTCGCGATCATCCTCGGATGCTCCGATTCGCGCGTTCCCGCCGAGATCGTCTTCGATCAGGGCCTGGGAGACCTGTTCGTGATTCGCGTGGCGGGAAACATCGTGGCGCCTTCCCAGGTCGGCAGCGTCGAATTCGCCGCCGCGCGCTTCGACACGCGCCTGGTGGTCGTGCTTGGCCACTCTCAATGCGGAGCCATCCTGGCGACCCTCGAGGAGCTCCGCAGGCCGACGCAGAACCAGTCTCGCAATTTGCGCGCGATCGTCGATCGCGTGCGGCCATCGATCGAGGGGCTGCTCGAGGCCGTCGATTTTCACGATGAGAACGTTCTGGTGAAGCAGGCGGTTCGAGCCAACATTCGTGCGTCCGTGAACCATCTGCGACACGGCTCGGAGGTGCTCGAGCAAATGATTGAAGGCGATGGCCTCGTGGTCGTCGGCGCGGAATATTCTCTGGAGACCGGTGAGGTCGAATTCTTCTATGAGTGAAGGCCGCTGAAGTGGACTTTCCGCAGACGAAGTACGCGAGAAGCAAGGAGGGGAACGTCGCCTATCAAGTCATCGGCGACGGCCCGGGGGACCTCGTCTTTATTCCCTGGTGGGCCACCAACGTGGAGATCATGTGGGAAGAGCCTTCGATCGCGCGCTTCTTGAACCGGCTGGCGGGCTTCAGTCGGCTCATCTGCTTCGACAAGCGCGGGGCGGGAGTGTCGGACCCCGTGCCGCTCGCCGCGCTGCCGACGCTCGAGCAGTGGAGCGACGACGTGCGCACCGTCATGGAGGCCGCGGGCTCGCGGCGCGCGGCGCTACTCGGGTTCGCGCATGGAGGACAGATGGCGATGCTTTTTGCCGCCACCTATCCGCACCAAACCTCGGCGCTGATTCTTCTCGATTCGTTCGCGTGCCAGTTCGGAAACGACAATCCCCCCTGGAGCTTCTCGCTGGGTCTCGTGCCGCATTCCTTCGACGAGATCGAAGAGCTTTGGGGTACCGGGCTCAACCTCGAAGTGTTCGCCCCGCGCGCGTGCCACGACGAGCGCTTCCGGCGCTGGTACGGTCGCTACGAGCGGCTCTCGCTCTCGCCGCGCATGGTACGCGCGGTCGTCGCCTCGGACTTCGAAAAGGACCTGCGCGGTGTCCTGCCGGCGATCCGGGTGCCGACGCTCGTGCTCCACCGCGCGGGCAACCGCTTCATCGACGTCCGCCACGGCCGCTATCTCGCCGAGCACATCCCGGGCGCGAAGCTCGTCGAGCTGCCGGGCGACGACCATCTCTTCCACTTGGGCGAAACCGAGACCATGCTGAACGAGATGGAGGAGTTCCTGACCGGAGAGCGCCCGGTGCCGGAGATCGACCGCGTGCTGGCGACCGTGCTCTTCACGGACATCGTCGCCTCGACCGAGCGGGCCGCGGCCCTCGGCGATCACGCCTGGCGCTCGCTGCTGGACGCGCACCACGACGTGGCACGGCGCGAGCTCGAGCGTCACCGCGGCCGTGAGGTCGAATTCGTCGGCGACGGCCTCCTCGCCACGTTCGACGGGCCCGCGAGGGCGATCCGCTGCGCCTGTGCGATCGCCGACGCCGAGCGCGTGCTCGGTATCGAGATCCGCGCGGGCTTGCACACGGGTGAGATCGAGCTCGCCGGCAGCTCCGTTCGCGGCATCGCCGTGCACATCGGCGCGCGCGTGGCGGCGGAGGCGGGGCCGGGCGAGGTGTTGGTCTCGAGCACGGTGAAGGACCTCGTCGCGGGCTCCGGGCTCCGCTTCGTCGACTGCGGTCTGCGCGTGCTCAAGGGCGTTCCCGATGAATGGCGGCTCTACCGGGTGGATCCTCACTCGCTATAGCCGCGATGCGACTGCGAGGACTGGTCATGTGTCGAAGCATCAAGACCCTCCACAACTTCAAGCCGCCCGCCACCGATGAAGAGATCCGCGCTTCGTCGCTGCAATTCGTGCGAAAGCTGAGCGGGTTTACCCGGCCGTCCAAGGCCAACGAGCGGGCTTTCGCTCGCGGCGTGGATGAGGTCGCCCGAGCGGCGCGGGAGCTCATCGATTCTCTGGTCACCGACGCACAGCCGCGCGACCGCGAAGTCGAGGCCGCGAAGGCGCGCGCCAGGGCGCGACGTGGCGCGCAGGCCGCGGCGAGGATGCCGTCGTAGAGCGGACGGCCGAGCGCGCCCATGGACTGGATATCGATTGCTTCGGCTGCGATCGCGGGCGTTGCCGGCGCCTTGATCGCCACCGCGACGGTGGGCCGGTGGCGCGACCGCCCGGTTGCGTTCATCGCAGTCATGGTCGCGTCGTTCACCGTGCTCAACGTGCTCTCGGAGATGTTCCTTCTGCCGCGCATTCATCGGATGCGAGGAGCCGTGCAGGTGGAGCGCTCCGCGAGCCGCGAATGGACCCTCACCCGCATCGATGACTCGGCGCTGTCGTTGTCCTTGCCGGGGCCGCTGACGCCGCGGCCGATCGCGCTGCCGGGCGACGCGCAGGCCTCGATGTCGCGCTTCAGCGTCTCGACCTGGGAAGGAGACGGCATAAACATCGCGGTCAGCCACGTCGTCTCGAAGCCCGGCGTCCCGACCAGTCTGAACGGCGCGATCGAAGGCGCGCTGAAAAACCTACGCAAGATGAGCGGGGCGAGTGTCGAGGAGACTCGCCGGCCTTGGCAGCTCGACGGCCGAGCGGGCGTCATCGTCGATCTCCGCATCCTCGCGCCGAACGACGAGACGGTCGGGCACTCTCTCTTCCTCACCGAGGGACCCGAGCTCTGGCAAGTGCTCATCCTCCACAAGCCGGAGCAAACCGCGGGAGAGAGAGTGACCGCTCGGCTGATCGAGTCGGCACGGTTCGATCGGCCGGCGTCCGCGCAGTAAGAAAGCGATCGGCGCCTTATGGTGTACCGTGGTCTTGCCGACGCCGTGTTGCTCGTGCACCTGGCGTTTGTGGTCTTCGTCGTGGCCGGCGGCTTGCTCGTACTTCGGTGGCCGCGCGCCGCGTGGGTCCACGTTCCGGCAGCGCTCTGGGGAGTGGTCGTCGAGTGGTCGGGATCCCTGTGCCCGCTGACGCCTCTCGAGCTGACGCTTCGCCGCTGGGGCGGCGAGGCGGGATACAGCGGCGGGTTCGTCGAGCACTACGTGTTGCCGGTGCTCTATCCCGCCACGCTCACCCGCGGCGTCCAGCTCGCACTCGGCGGTCTGGTCGTGGCGATCAACGCGGTCGTCTACTCGGCGGCGCTCGCGTGTTCAGCGAGACGTTCCTGAACGGTCGCCGAGCTCCGCTTCACGGGATGAGCGTCAGCAGCTCGGGGATGCTCCTGATCACGTGGGCCGGCTCGGCGACGTCGAATCGCGGCTCGCGGTCGCCACGGTGCCAGAGGAGCACGGAGCGTAGTCCCGCGCGATTCGCGCCCGCGATATCCTGCGGGAGCGAGTCACCGACGAAGAGCGCCTCGCGGGGCTCGCATTGCGCGCGGCGAAGGGCCTCGGCGAAGATCCCCGCGTCGGGCTTGCACGAGCCCGCCTCCTCGCTCGACAGCAGCCAGTCGAAGTAGCGCTCGAGGCCGGCGAGATCGCCCAAGTGGCGAAGCTGGTCGGCGTCGATGTTGCTGACGATGCCGAGCATGAACCCGCGGCGGCGAAGCTCCGTCAGCGTGTCGACCACGCCCCCGCGAAGCTGGAAATCGCGCTGGTGAAGCCGCCACTGCATCTCGCGGTAGCGCTCGAGGTGCTCGGGCTCCGCGCTGCGGCCGAGCTCACGAAGCATCGCCACGACCGCGTCGCGGAACATGTCCCTGTGGAGGTAGAAGCTGCGCGCGAGATAGCCGCGGAAGACCTCGCGGAGCGCCGCGCGATACGCGCGTTGCACGTCGCCGACAGGAGCGTGGGCGCCGGCGAGCTGCGCGAGCATCATCAGGCTCTCTTGATCGCCCGGTGCGAGCGTCTCGTAGTCGTAGAGCGTGCCTCCGAAATCGAACAGCACCGCGCGGACCGGAGCGCGATCGCTCACGCCCGTGCTCCGAAGTGGGCCGGAGCGTTGCCCGGCTTCCACTTGATGTTGCAGCCGAGGCTCGGCCGTTGATCCGGCGCGATCGGCCGTTCCGACAACAGCGCATCGCACGCCGCGCGCAGATCCTTGCCGGTCACCGCGACTCCGTTGCCTGGCCTGCTGTCGTCGAACTGGCCGCGATAGACGAGCCGCCGGGCGCTGTCGAAGAGAAAGAAATCCGGTGTGCATGCGGCGGCGTAAGCCTTCGCGACCGCCTGGGGCTCGTCGTAAAGATAGGGAAACACGTAACCGTAGCGCGCCTTCTCGACTTTCATCTTCTCGGGGCTGTCGTCGGGATATGCCGCGGCGTCGTTGGCATTGATGGCGACGATGGCCAGGCCCTTCGACCGATACTCGCGCGCGAACTCGGCGAGGCCCTCGCGGATATGCTGGACATAAGGACAATGGTTGCAGAGAAACATCACGAGCAGGCCCGCTGCGCCCGCGTGGTCGTCACGCGAGACCTGCGTACCGTCGGTGTCCGGCAGACGGAAGTCCGGAGCCGGGGTGCCGAGTGCGAGCATTGTCGACGGTGTCTTGGCCATGGCGCCTCCTAGGAATCTCGAAGAACAGCCGCCGGATCGGTCCAGTCGATCATTTGGTCGAGATCACCACGCGATGGAAGGCCGGCGGTAGCTCGTGGAGCTCGTTCTTGGCGAATCCCGCGCTGCGCATCATGTGGTCGAGCTCGCGAAACGTGTAGGCGTCTCCGCCCGGCGTCGTGACGAGCATCACGAGGCTGAACGTCGCGGCCTCCGGCGGGGAAACTCGGTCCTCGTTCGGCACGAACTCCAGCGTGACGGCGCGCCCTGCGGGCTTCAGCGCGCGGTGAACCTTCTTGAGGATCGTCTCGCAGCCGGCCGGATCGAAGTGGTGGAGGAAGTTGGTGACGAGCACGAGGTCGTAGCCTTCGCCGAAGTCCACGTTGAGCGCGCTGCCGGGGAGCTTGCGGAAGCGGTCGATGACGCCCGCCTTGCGCGCGGTCTCCTCGGCCACCGCGAGCACGTTCGGCCAGTCGAGCGCCACGATCTCGGCCTTTCGGTTCACCCGCGCGAGGGCGACGCCGAACTCGCCGTGCCCGGCGGCGATGTCGAGCACCTTCCACGGCGGCGCCGTGTCGGCGCGCAGGAGATTGGCGAGTAGCCGGCCGCTGAGGGCAGCGAGCGGCCCCATGGCGCGGGCGAACTCGACCCATATGGGATGCTCGGCCGCGAGCGTTCCGTCGTCGGGGATGACGGTGCCGCCGCGGCGAACCGCGTCGGCGACTCGCATGAACGGCTCCATGAGCTGCGGCGAGGCGACGAACGTCGCGGCCGAGCCCACATAGGTGGCCGAGCGGCGGTCGAGAAGCGCATCCGCGCCGCGGGCGAGGGCGTAGCGGCCGTCCTTCCTGGTGAGCAAGCCCATCGTCGCGAGCGTGTCGCAGAGAACGCGGATGCCCCGCTCGGCTGCACGGCAGCGCGAGGCAAGCGCGGCGGTCGAGTCGTTGCCTTCGCCGATCGCCGTAAAGAGGTCGAGGTCGATGGCGGCCTTGAAGGCGCCGCTGCGTT
>JBEVNX010000042.1:0-10781 GCA_040507895.1 Binatia bacterium
CAGCAGGCCTGCCCGGCGAAACCTCGCCATGAGCTCCGTGTCTTCGCTCGGCACCATGCCTTGCGCGAGCTTCGAGCCCATGTCGCAGCGCACGTTCTTGGCGTGCAGCACGAGCTCCTTGATGAGGAACGGCACGCCACGAAAAGGCCCCTCCGGCAGCCCTTGGCCGATCGCCGCTCGCGCTTGGTCGGGAAGTGTCTGCAGCACCGCATTGATCTTCGGATTCACCTTCTCGACGGCGCTGAGCGCAGCCTCGAGCAGCTCCTCCGGCTTCACTTCCTTGCGGGCGACGAGATCGGCGAGGCCGAGGCCGTCGCGGCTCGTGTAGTCCTGAAGAGAGAGCATGATGGATTCCTCCTTCGCCCGCCCATCCCATACTCCTGCGGCGGCGACGAGGTAAAGGCGGAGTTGCGAAGCTCGGGGACTTCGCAGGTCCGCGCGTTCCGCCTATAGAGGCATGCTTCGGCTCGATGGTCGACCCGGCTGCAGACTTGTCCGCCGACGAGCGGGCGATCGTGACGGAGGAGGAAGCGCTCCTCGCCCGCGTAAGGCTTTCGCTCGACCGCGCGCGCGAGCGCGCGCTGCGCCGCGCCGTCGAGAGCACCGCCGCCGCCGACGAGGCACTACGCTCGCTTCGCGACGAAGCCGTCGCGTCCTCGGCCGAGGACCTTCCCCCGCTCCTCCACGAGATGAGCGTGCGCCAGCGCCTTGCCGAACGTCGCTCCCAGCACCGCCTGCCCCCGGCGGCGGCCCCCTACATCGCGCACCTGCGGGTCGACGAAGGGAAGGGGCCCGACGACTATCTCCTCGGCCACGTGACGTTCGTCGATGCCGCGGAGGGCATCCGCATCGTCGACTGGCGGGTCGCGCCAGTGGCGCGGATCTTCTATCGCTACCGCGAGGGCGACCGCTTCGAGGAAGCGTTCCCGGGCCGCGTCGCCGAAGGGATCGTGGTCGCGCGCCGGATCCTGGTGATCCAGGACGGCGCCCTGTGGCGCATCGTCGGCGACTGCGTCCTGCTCGAGCGTGAGCGCAATGGCCGCTGGCGCGCCTCGAATCGCGCGGCGCTGTCGCTTCAGACAGGAGGGGCGGAGACCGCCGCGCGCCCGGGCATCCTCGGCGTCGGCATCGGCACCTCCGCCCGCACCAAGCCCGCGGAGATCACCGCCTTGCTCGACCCCGAGCAGTACGCCGCGGTCTCGGCTCCTCCGGACCAACCCCTGCTGGTGCTTGGCAGCGCCGGAAGCGGCAAGACGACGGTCGCGCTTCACCGGTTGGCGCGCATCGCTGCCGTCGAGCCCCGCCGCTATCCCTTATCCGGGGCGACCGTGGTGGTGCCCGAGGAGGGTCTCGCCCGCCTGTCCCGGCGGCTCCTCGAGCCGCTCGGCGTCGGGGCCTCGCACGTCAAGACGGCGGAGGCGTGGATCACGGAGCTGGCCCGGCGCGTGTTCAGGCGCCCGATCGAGGTGTGCTTCGATGCGCCCCCGCTCGTCTCGAGCTTGAAGCGTCACCCCGCGCTCCATCGCGCCATCCTCTCGCGCTCCGGGGCGGCGGAGCCTTCGTTGAAGCTCGCGCCCCTGCGCCGCGGTCTCGCCGAAGCCTTCACTGACCGGGAGTTCCTTTCGGCCGTGGTCGGCGCGTCGTCGGGCGATCTGCCGACGACGGCGATCGAAGAGACGGTGCGCCACACGCTGTTGCAGCTCGCCGAGCCGCTCGATCGACAACTTGAGTCGGTCACCGATCCCGAACGGAGGCGCGCCATCGACGGGCGAGCCATCGCGGAGGGCACTCCCGACGCGCTCGCGGGGACGCTCGACGTAGAGGACCTGCCGATCCTCCTCATGCTGCGGGGCGTGGCGGCGGCACTCGGCGCGACGCCGATCGCTCTTCTGGTGATCGACGAGGCGGAAGACTTCTCGCTCTTCGAGCTCTCGGTCCTCGGCCGGCAGCTCTCCAAGGCGGGCAGCGTCACCCTCGCCGGTGACGAGGCGCAGCAGACCGCCTCGAGCTTCGCCGACTGGCCGACGTCGGTCGCTACGCTCGGCGTTCGCGAGGCGCAAACGGTCCGCTTGCCGGTCTCCTATCGCTGCCCCCGTCCGGTCGCCGCGCTGGCCCGGCGCCTCCTCGGCTCGCTCGCCCCGCAGGACCCCGTGCACGCCGCTCGGGAAGGGGCCCCTGTCGGCATATTCAGGCTACCCACGGAGGCGCAGGCGCAGCTCTTCCTGGCGGGCGCGCTGCGCGATCTCGTCGATCGCGAGCCCCGGGCATCGATAGGCGTCGTCGCTGCGACGCCCGACGCCGCCCGGCGTGTCCACTCGGTGATCGCGGACATGCCCGAGGCGCGCCTCGTGCTCCACGGCGAATTCAGCTTCGAGCCCGGCATCGATGTGACCGATGTCGATAACGTCAAGGGGCTGGAGTTCGACTACATCGTCGTACCGGACGGCACGGCGGCGGCTTATCCTCTCGCCGACGAGGCGCGACACCGGTTGCACGTCGCGGTCACGCGTGCGGCACACCAGCTCTGGATCGTGGCGGGCGGCGCCGCCTCTCCGCTGCTGGCCGGCGAGGGATGACACCGGCGGGTCATGAACAACCCTCGGCAGGAGCGCGCTCGTATGCTATGCCGGAGCAAGTGATGCGGTGCCCCTGGAGTCACCCGCCGCATCCCGCAAACCTCGGGGGGGTGAAGGGCGGTGTGTCGCTACTCGAACGGAGGGATTCCCATGGGGACCTGGTTGCGGACTCTGGCGGTTGGCTTCGTGTTAGTCGCGTCGCTCTTGGGCGCATCGGGTTGCATCGCGACCCGGAATTGGGTGCTGGAACAGATCGAGCCGGTGAACGGGCGCTTGAGCGCCGCCGACCAGCGCATCAGTGAGGTCGATGCCAAGGCCGACCGCGCGCTCGCAGGCCTCAACAACCTGCGCCTCGAAGACAAGCTCGTCCTCGGAATGAAGGAGGGCGCGACGTTCAGCTTCAACTCGGCCGGGCTTTCGAGCCAGGCGAAGGGCGAGATCGACCGCTTCTTCAAGGAGATGGATGAGCGTGGCGACCCGCAGCCGTCGGCCGAGGAGCGGGTCTACGTGGTCGCCGGGCACACCGACAGCACCGGCAAGCCGGACTACAACTACGAGCTCGGGCAGCGCCGGGCCGAGCGCGTGGCGGGCTATCTGGTGAGCGAGAAGGGGATCGATCCGACCCACGTCCACGTTGTGTCGTACGGAGACTCGAAGCCGATCGCAGACAACAAGACGGCAGAAGGGCGTCGTGGTAACCGCCGCATCGAGATCCTCGTCTATCAAGAGAAGGTGACCACCACGTCGCACTGAGCCCAGGTGGGTTCCGAGCCCGTACCAACTGAAGCGGAGTCGGCGAGGTTCGCTTCGGTCCGGACTCGTCGTTGGCCACTGCGGCGAGCCTCGCCGACTCCGCTTCCGCTCCGTCCGTCGCGCGCCGCTAGTCCGCTTCCGCCGGGAAGGCGAGCTCGACCTCGAAGCCGCCCTCAGAGAGGTTCCGCCCGCTGACGCGTGCGCCCATCTCGCGCGCGAGGCCGCGCACGAGCGCGAGGCCGATCCCGGTGCCCTTGCTGCGGCGCGTGAGCTCGCTCTCACCACGGTAGAAGGGCTCGAAGATCCGCCGCAGGTGGCGCGCGGGAACGCCTGGGCCGCGGTCGCGCACCGTGAGCTGAAGGCCGCCGCCCGCCCGCCGGCAACGCAGCACGATCTCCTTGGCGTTTGCGCCGTTCGCGTACTTCACGGCGTTGTCGACCAGATTGAACAAGACCTGCTTGAGGGCATCGCGGTCGAAACGTACCGCGGGGAGGTTCTCTTCCAGATCGAGCCGCAGCGCGAGGCCCGCGCCCTCGACGTGCGGCTCGACGAGCGCCGCGACGTCGCGGCACACGGCACCCACGTCTCCGCGCTCGAGCCGCGCGCGGCGCGTGCCCTTCTCGAGGCGTGAGAGCTCGAGCACGTTGTCGACGAGCCGACTCAAGCGCTCGGACTCGGCGGTGATGTGCCGGTGGTACTCGTCGCGCTTGGCTTCCGACGGCACCATGCCGTCGCGGAGCATCTCCCCGTACATGCGGATCGCGGTGAGCGGCGTCTTGAGCTCATGGGTCACCGCGGCGACGAAGTTGCTCCGTTGCTCGGCGTATCGCACCACCACGGCCACCATGCGGTAGAGGGCGCCGAGGCCGAGCACCGCGACCGCGAGAGACAGGCCGGCGAGCGCGTAGACGTATCCGGTGCCGCCGAGGCCCGGCAGCGGAGAGAGAGCGAGCCGCGCGGCGAGCGCCTCGAAGGGCTCCGCGAAGCGGTGCTGGTAGATCCGGCGGCCGGGCTTCGCGCGCTCGAGCCCCGGCGCCGCGCCGAACGAAACCGTCGCATAGGCCGCGAGCTCCGAGGCGCCGAGCGCCCGCTCGCCGAGCCATGCGCCGAGCTTGTCGACGTCGAGGAGCAGTCCCTGGCGATAGGCCTGACGCTCGTGAACGACCGTTCGAAAGAGCATGAGCCGGCGCTCCTCGACGAGCCGCCCGATCATCGGCGAGAGCTCGAACCGCTCGCGCTCCCACTTCTCTTTCGACTCGCGCCGGCCGTCGATCGAGCCGCCGATCTGGCCCGCCGCGCGCTCGTTTCCCTTGGCCCCCGACGCGCTCTCCTCGGCGGCTTGCTTCGCGTACTCGCTGGAGACCTTCGATTGGCGGTCGGCCCGCTGCTCGATGCCTTTGTTGAGCGCCCGCAGCGCATCGTAGGCAGAAACCGCGCCGTCCGCCTTGCGCTCGTCGCGCAAGGCTTGCTGGACGGGCTCGCTCCGCGCTCCCCGGTCCAGCTCGACCGTCGAGCCCGGAGCCTGGATCTCGCCTCCCGCGCGAAGCTTCTCGGCGCTGGCCGGCGCCGCCCAGAAGGCGTCGACGGCGCGCGCGATCTCACCGCTCGCAGCCTGCGGCGGGCGCTCCGTGGGAAGGCGCAACGTACCGTCAGGGTCGCGCTGGAAGTAGCCGATGACGAAAGGCAGCGCCGGAGGGTCGGCGAGAGGCGAGCGCGCCGTCACCCCCGGAGACTCGCCGGAGGGCGTGTACTCGCGCGCATAGTGGCCGAAGGGCCGCTGCTCCTCGACGGTGAGGAAGCCCGACAGCGCTCGCTCCATCTCGTCGAACAGACGCTCCGCGACCGTCTGGTGGCGCGCATCGCGCTCGATCGCGACGCTCTGGAGCGCCCGGCGGGCGAGCAGCGCCGTCGGCACGAGTAGCGCGGCGGCGACGACGAGGAAGAGCAGACGGAAGCGGCGCACCGTTCACCCCGCGAGGCGGTACCCTTCGCCGCGCACGGTCTCCAGTGGTCCGGCGTCGGACATGCCGAGCTTCTTGCGGAGCTTACCCACGTGCACGTCCACGGTGCGCGTGTGGACGTTCTCGACGTGGGTCATCCCCCAGACCTCGAGCAACAGTGCCCGGCGGCTGACGATCCGCCCGCGATCGCGTGCGAAGAGCGCCAGCATGCTCACCTCGCGCGGCGTCAGCTCGACGCTGCGGCTTCCGTCGGACGCGGTTCGCGCCGCAGGATCGATACTCCAGCCCGCGAGCATGAACGGCCGGGTGTCGGCCGGCGCCAAGCGGCCCGAGCGGCGCAGCAGCGCCTCGACGCGCGCCATCAGCTCGGCGACCGAGAACGGCTTGGTCACGTAGTCGTCCGCGCCGCAACGAAAGCCCTCGAGCACGTCGCTCTCCGCACCGCGAGCGGTGAGCATGAGGATGGCGAGTTCCGGCCGCTTGGCGCGGAGCTCGCGGCAGACGTCAAAGCCCGAGACGCCGGGCAGCATGACGTCGAGCACGACGAGCGCGTAGCGTCCGCCGAGCGCCCGGTGCAGGCCCTCTTCGCCCGAGCCGATCGCGGTCGCCGCATAGCCGCGATACGCGAGCACGTCGCAGATGCCCCCGGCGATCACGCTCTCGTCCTCGACCACGAGGATCGGCAGCTTGGTGTCCACATCCCGGAGTGTACGCCATCGACGCCCCGGTTCTGAATGCTACGTAAATCGTCGCGCGCGGATTTTACGCTGCTTTTACGCAATGCCTCTGCCCTCCGCACGGTCTACTCGTGCAGAGTGATCGTGCGCGGACGATGCGTGTCCGCCGAGAAAGGGGAGAGGCAAATGGAACGAAGCATGAAGGATTGGAATGAACGGCGCAGGCGCTGGTACGCGGTCGGCGCGCTCGCCGTCGCGACGGCCCTGGTGGGGACCGCCGCGCGTGGCAAGGGATCCGCGCCGGTGAGCGATCCGAGCGGCCGCACGTTCGCCGCGTCGCCGTCGCGACCGGTGTCGTTCAGCGGCACGCTCGACCGCACGGCGGTGATGGTTGGCGGACCTGCGGTGGTGCGCATGGAGCTGGTGATCGGTGCCGAGGGCGGCATGGCTCATTCGGCGGGGCGCACGCCGACCGACCTCGTCGTCATCCTCGACCGCTCCGGCTCGATGGCGGGCGACAAGATCGAGAACGCGCGCACCGCGATTCGCGAGCTCGTCTCCCGGCTGGGGCCCGCGGATCGCTTCGCGCTCGTCGACTATTCCAACACCGCGAGCCTGGCGATCGGCCCGGCAGCGGCCGTCGACTCGGCTCGCGAGAGCTGGATCGCGACGGTGGCGACGATCGTACCGGAGGGCGGCACCAACATGTCGAGCGGCCTCGATCTCGGCCTGGACACGATCGACCGGATGCGGGCGTCGGGGCGCACGTCGCGCGCCATCCTCATCTCCGACGGTCTGGCGAACCAGGGCGACTCTACGCCGGAAGGGCTGCTGCGCCGCGCCGGGCGCGCGGCCCGCGGCGAGTACGTGCTGACGACGGTGGGCGTCGGCGCCGATTTCAACGAGTACCTGATGAGCGCCCTCGCCGACGCCGGGACCGGTAACTATTACTATCTCAATCGCAGCGACGACCTCGGCAGCGTCTTCGCGCGCGAGTTCGATGCGGCGAGGGAGACGGTCGCCTCCGGTGTCGAAGTGCAGATCACGCCGGCCGCGGGTGTCGACGTGGTGGATGCCGCCGGCTATCCCCTCGAGCGCAGCCGCGGTGCCGTGGCCTTTCGTCCCGGGTCGCTCTTCGTCGGCCAGCAGCGGCGAATCTGGGTGACGCTCTCCGTGCCGAACCAGGCCGCCGGCGAGCATCCGCTCGGCCGCTTCGCCCTCTCCTACAGCAGGGGCGCGGAGCGCTCGACGCTGGCCTTCGCCGATACCCCGCGCGTGGCGAGCGTGGCTCGCGAGGAGGACTTCTACGCCAAGGTCGACGTCCCGGCCTGGACCCGCTCGGTGGTCGTCGACGGCTTCAACAAGATGCAGGAGGAGGTCGCCCGCGAGGTGAAAGCCGGCCGGCGTGACGCCGCCATCGAGAAGGTGAAGCAGTTCCGTGCCGAAACCGAGCCGCTGAACGCCCGGCTGCAGTCTGCGGACGTTCAAAAGAAGCTCGATTCGCTCGGCAAGCTCGAGTCCGACGTCGCCGCGGTCTTCAGCGGCGAGGACCAGGCCGCGCGCCAAAACGAGCTCAGCAAGGGCCAGAGCGCCGCCGCGCTCGACGAGCGGCGCGCCGGCGCCAAGCGCTGAGAAAGGGAGGATGCCCATGTCGCTCAAGCTGTTCGATCGCATCGCCACGCTCGTGAAGGCCGACGCCCACGGCGTGGTCGAATCGCTCGAGGATCGGTCTCTGCTCCTCAAACAGTGCCTGCGCGAGGCGGAGATCGATCTTTCGCGCAAGCGCGCCGAGCTCGAGGCGCTGCACGACGAGGAGAAGCGCCTGCGCGAAATGCAGGCGCGGCGCGAGGGGGAGGCGCGCGCGCTCGACGAGGACGTGACGCTGGCCCTCGCCGGCGGCAAGGACGAGCTCGCGCGCTTCGCGATCCGCCGATTGTTGCCGCGGCGCAGCGAGGCCAAGGCTGCGAGCGCGCGGTTGCAGGAGCTGGCCGCGCGCAGTCGCACGCTCGCCGAGCGCCTGACCGAGCAGGAAAGCCAATTCGAGTCGCTGCGCACGCGCGTTCGGGCGGAGCTGGCGCGCGAGCCGGAGCTCGGCTCGCCGTGCGGCTGGCAGGGAGAGCCCGTCGTGGCCGATGAAGAAGTCGAGCTCGAGCTGCTGCGCCGCCGGCGGGTCGCCGAAGGAGGTGGATCATGAGAACCATCCGCGTGGCGCCTCGCGCCGCGTTCGCCAAGAGCCTCGGGTTCGCCGCTCTCGCGGCGGGAGCGCTACCTTCCTGGCTGCTGCTCGCGCGACCGATCCTCGGCGCGGACCGCGCGATCGGCGCCTACTTCGTCCTCGCTGCGGCGGCCTATCTCGGCACGATCGCGCCCGTGCGGGGCCGCGCGCTCGCCGTCGCGGTCGCCGCCACGGCGGTCGGCGGATTCGCGACCCTCGTCGCTCGCGCGCCCGGCGAGCTGGTTCTCGTCCTCGGCGTGATCGTCGCGGTGGCCCGCAGCGGCTTTCTCTACCGCTGCGCCCCGGCGCGCGGCGTAGCGATCGAGGCCATCGTCGCCGGTGGCGGCTTGCTGTTCGCTCGCTTCCTGTTCGGGCCTTCCGTTGCGGCGCTCGTCCTGGCCCTATGGGGCTTTTTTCTCGTGCAGAGCGTCTATTTTCTGCTCGGTGGAAGACACGCGCCGGCCCTCGCCCGGGATCCCGATCCGTTTCAGGACGCCTACGGACGAGCGATCGCGCTACTCGATCGCGGGGAAGGGGGCGCGGGGCTTCCCCTCACTTGAGCTGGACGCCGAAAAATCGGGCGAAGCGCTCGTTGTATTCTTGATCCGAGAGGTCGCCGCCCATGTCGATCCACTGCTCGTCGCTGATCTTCGGGCGACCCTGGGTCATGCCGATCGCGTCCTTGCCGACGGGCCAGCGGAGTCGATACTCGTTCGTGGTGATCGCGGCGAGGATCGCCTCCGCGACCTGGTCGGGCTGCGCGGGGTCGCGGAAGCCCGCAGAGTAGAACTTGCCGTTGCGGCGCATGATCGGCTGATAGGGCGAGGTCTTGTCGTAGCGGGTCGTCTCGGTCGAGTTCTCGAAGATGCTCGTCATGACCACGCCGGGCTCGATGTTCACCACGCGGATCCCGAACCGGCGGACCTCGTGCGCCAGCGCCTCGCCTGCGCATTCGAGCGCGAACTTCGAGGCGGAGTAGGGGATCTGGTTCGGGATCGATACCAGGCCGGCAATCGAGGTGACGTTGACGATCGCGCCCCGGCATCGCTCGCGCATCGCCGGCAGCACCTTCTGGATGCAGCGAATCGCTCCGAAATAGTTCGTCTCGAACATGCGCCGGTGCTCGTCATCGGGCGTGAGCTCGAGTGGGGTGGCGCCGCCGATGCCCGCGTTGTTGACCAGCACGTCGACCGGCCCATGGCCGGTGACGAGCTCGAAGGCCTGGTCCACCGATCGGTCAGACGTGACGTCGAGATCGATCACTTCGAGCGGCAGGTTGGCTTCCGCGGCCGCGTCGCGCAGTGGCCCGGCCTTGCCGAGGTTCCGCATGCCCGCGAACACCCGGTAGCCGTTGCGCGCGAGGTGGAGGCTGGTGGCGAATCCGATGCCCGTGCTGGTCCCGGTGACGACGGCGATTTCCATGTGCGTACTCCTTAGACGGTCATCACCTATCCCGAGCGGCTTCGCCGCTCCAGAGGCCTCGTTCACAGGGCGCCGGAACGGTCGCCGATCACGGCGCGACGTCGGCCTTCACGCCCGCGTGGTCCGACGGCCAGAGGCCGCCTCGGGTGCGGTCGGCGGGTTGGTCGCCGACGAGACTCGACCGATACGCGTCGCCGTCGCTGATCATGATGTAGTCGAGGCGTTCGACGAGCGCCGACTCTTCGTTCAGCAGATCCGCATCTTGGCAGCAGGTGTTACCGGGGTCGTTCGGATGCAATGCAGGCCACGTGTCGGCCAAGCCGCCGAGGGTGGTCAGTATGTCGTACGGGTTCGTGGTGTCGGGATCGTTGGGTGCCGAGTTGAGGTCCCCGACCAGTACGATCGGCAAGCTCGTCGCCAGTGGGCCCGCCAGCAGCTCCAATGCCTGTAGGCTGCGGAAGGTGTTGGAGAACGCCTCGAGGTGCGTGTTGACGAAACGGAAGCTCCGCTTCTTGGCCATGACGTCTACCGCAGTCCAGCCGCGCGTGCTGGTTACAGTGGCGCCGCTCGCGGTCGGCAGCACGAGGTTGTTGACGAAATTGGCCGACGAATGCGCGTCGACCGTGACCTCGCCGACGCGCCGGACGAGGATCACATCCCGCATCGTCAGCCGCACGTCGAACCCGAGCGTAGTCGGTGCCTCGAGATCGGCCTCCTGCTGCACGACCACCGCCTGGTAGGGGGAATGGCCGTTGGCGAGCGCACCGAGGAGCAGCGCGAGAAAATCATAGGCGACTGCAGTCGCCGGCGTGCCGCCGAGGGCTGGCGGCCCGTCGGGCGGGCCCGTGCGCCACAAGGCCACCTCCTGGAGTCCGATCAGCAGCGGGGCGCCCTGTTTGATCTCGGCGGCGAGCGCCTTCGCCCGCTCCGGGAAGTTGGTGGCCTGGACCTGCTGCCAGATTGCGCTCGCAGCGGCCGGGAGGTCTTCCTCCGTGATCGCCGGCGTGAGGTCTGCCCCGAGATAGAGATTGCGGGTCATGACCTCGACCGGCCGGGGTTTGTCGGCGGCGTCAGCAGAGAGCGGCAGCGCCGCTACGAAGACGATCAAACCGAGCAGAAAGACGGAGCGTGCGGACGAGCTGGTCACGGGATCCTCCACGGCCTAGAGAAATCGATC
>JBEVNX010000051.1:0-10516 GCA_040507895.1 Binatia bacterium
GGGAAGCCGCGCGCTAGCCAACGGCCCTTCGAATCAGTTGCTAGGGACGCTTCCGGCGTCGAGATTGGCCTCCCGCCGCCGATACCGAGCGTGTGTGTACCCTGCTCCTGCAGGAGGTCGAGGCGGGATCGGCGTAACGCTGGCTCAGCCGGGTCGGCTTCCGTCAAGTCGGGTTGATCACACGCGAGAGTTGCTGACCAACCGCAAAGGCTCAACTCTGCCCTGCGCTTTTGACGTAGCCCATGGCCTCCACGATGCGTCCCCCGCTTACCCGCATGAGGTTGACGCCCCGCACGGAGTTGCTTTCGCCCTCGCCCCACCAGAATCGCCAACGGATGATCGCCCGGTCAGTCGCCACGAATACATCCTCGAGGTCGAAGTGAGTCCCGGCGTGGTCGCGATCTCTCGCCACAGCGCCACGCAGGCATCCTGTCCCACGTGCCGCGACCCGTTCGGTG
The DNA here is from genome assembly GCA_040507895.1 of Binatia bacterium. Classification (GTDB taxonomy): domain Bacteria; phylum Desulfobacterota; class Binatia; order JACPRU01; family JACPRU01; genus JBEVNX01. The sequence goes on from JBEVNX010000051.1 coordinate 459, forward strand.
CAGGCTGCGTGTTTTCGATGACGCAGTTCTTCGCGACGAGCTCCGGTAGGGCCGCTGGATCATGCCGCTGAAACACGTCGTTGAACCGCCGGATCACCTCGGAAGTCGTGTTGTGCTCGTCGGACATGCTCCCGCTCCTTTCGCGACCACGGCTGAACCGAACGCCGACCCCTCGCCGATCGGTGCTCCTTTCGCTGCTCTAGTGTCGCGGGCCACCTCTCGCAAGACTCGACTTCGTGCGGAGTCGTACGATCCACTCGAGCGCTGGGAGATTCCACGCGCTCGACGCCCGCGCGTCTTCCGAGATAGGTTCCGCGCCTCACAACGACCCCCGACCGCTCGGGGGCCTTCGCTCGAAAGGTCCACCCATGCGCTTCGGATACATCTCGATGAATTCGGCCAGCGGAATTCGGCCCGACGCGATCGCTCGCGCGTTGGAGGAGCGAGGGTTCGACTCGTTGTGGCTTCCCGAGCACAGTCACATCCCAACGTCGCGCGAATCGCCGTATCCCGCTGGCGGCAAGCTGCCCGAAGGGTACCTCCACATGATGGCGCCCTTTGTATCGCTCACGGCCGCCGCCATGGTGACGAGCCACCTCACGTTGGCGACCGGGGTATGCCTCGTCCTCGAGCACGACCTCTTGGATCTAGCGTGCACGGCGGCCACGCTCGACGTGCTGAGCAAGGGCCGACTGCTGCTTGGCGTCGGCGTCGGCTGGAATCGCGAAGAGCTCGCGAATCATCGTCCCGAGATTCCCTTCGGCCGGCGATATGCCGCGATGCGCGAGCGCGTGGCTGCTCTGCGGCGAATCTGGAGCGAGGAAGAGCCTGCCTTCTCCGGCTCGTGGGATAGCTTCAGCGCCTCATGGGTCTATCCAAAGCCGGTGGCGGGTCGCGTGCCGGTGGCGTTGGGTCATTCTGGCCCGCTTGGGATTCGCCACGCAGCCGAATACGCCGACGAGTGGTGCCCAATCGATACGATGCTGGCCGGGCACGACGGCCGGCCGGACGTCGTGGGTGCAGTCGATCGCTTCCGAGCGCTGGTGGCGGAGATGGGCCGCGCCCCCGATCAAGTGCCGATCTCGTTGTTCATGTTCCACCGGCCGACCCCCGCCCGGCTCGAGCGCTACGCGCCGCTCGGCCTCGCGCGTATCGTGCTCTCACCGCCCGGCGGGGAGCTACGAGACGAATCGACCACGCTGCGGCATCTCGACGAGCTCGCTCCGATCGTCGCGCAATGGCAGGGGCTATAGGAGGAGCCACAGCAAGATTGTCCAAGCGCCGCTCCCCGAGCAGGTGCTAGGCTCCTGGCACCCCGACGATGGTAGCCGGCTTCACATTCTTCGATACGCCGATCGGTCGCTGCGCCGTCGGCTGGAGCGAGCGCGGCATCTTGGCGGTGCAGCTCCCCGAAGCGCGGGCATCAGAGACGCGCGCTCGCCTACTGCGGCGAGCTCCGAACGCGCGCGAAGCGCCGGCGCCACCCGAAGTCGAGCGAGCTCTCGACGGCATCCGCGCGCTGATGCGCGGAGACGCAAGTAACCTGTCGAGCACCGCGCTCGACATGGACGGCGTACCGCCCTTCCATCGGCGCGTCTACGAGATGGCTCGCACGATTCCGCCGGGCGAGACGCTCTCTTACGGCGAGATCGCGGCTCGGCTTGGGGCGCCGGGCTCGGCGCGTGCGGTGGGCCAGGCGCTCGGCCGAAATCCGTTCCCCATTATCGTGCCGTGCCACCGGGTGCTCGCGGCGGGTGGCAAGCTCGGAGGCTTTTCCGCCAACGGCGGCATCGGTACCAAGCTCCGGCTACTGGCGCTCGAAGGCGCATCGACGAACGCGGCCGCTCCGGCTTTCGATGGCGACGGAGAGCTCGGCTTCGATCCAGGCGCCGCGATCGCTCAATTGCGCGATTCGGATCCGGCGCTGGCGCGTCTCATCGAGGCGGTAGGGCCCTTTCGGTTGCGGCTGCAGAGGACCTCGAGCGTGTTCGCCGCGCTGGCTGAGGCCATCGTCTACCAACAGCTGACCGGCAAGGCCGCCGCGACCATCTTCGCTCGGGTTTGCGCGCTCTTTCCACGCGCCAGCGAAGGCCTGGTGGCGCGAAGGGTGTTGCGCGCTCGGGACGGGCAGCTTCGCGGCGCCGGATTGTCGCGCTCGAAGGTGTTGTCGCTTCGCGATCTCGCGCGCCGCGCCGAGGCAGGCAAGATCCCGACGCTCGCGGAAGCGCGCAGCATGGGGGACGACACGATTGTCGAGCGGCTCACGGAGGTCCGCGGCATCGGCCGTTGGACCGCGGAGATGTTTCTCATCTTCCGGCTGGGTCGCCCGGACGTGTTGCCGGTGGATGACTACGGCGTGCGCAACGGCTTCGCGGTCGCCTTCAAGAAGCGAGCCCTGCCGACGCGCGAGGATCTCGAGCGGCGCGGCGAGAGGTGGAAGCCGTACCGCACCGTGGCGAGCTGGTATCTTTGGCGCGCCGCCGAGCGGGCAAGCGCCTGACTCGATCGCGAGCCGGATCTTCGGCACCGCACGATTGCCGCAGCTTTGCGTCGCAGGCAAACTCGCTGCGGGATGGGAATCACCACGTTGATCCGACGAGGCGCGGTCTCGGTGATCGACTACCGGTGCACCGCCTCACCGCATGAACAGCCGTTCGTCGAGCGACACGAAGGCTTCTCGCTATCCTACGTGCGCAAGGGGAGCTTCGGGTACCGGGTACGCGGCCAATCGTTCGAGCTGGTCGCCGGCTCGCTGCTGGTTGGGTATCCCGGCGAGGAGTTTATGTGCACGCACGATAACGCCCACGGAGATGAATGCCTCTCTTTTCATCTCTCACCCGCGCTGATCGAAGCGGCCGGCGGCCGACCCGAGCTGTGGCGCATCGGCTGCCTGCCGCCGCTCTCCGAGCTCATGGTGCTCGGCGAGCTCGCCGAGGCGGCAGCCGGGGGCTGGAGCGACGCCGGGCTCGACGAGCTCGGAATGCTGCTCGCCGCCCGGTTCGTCGAGATCGCATCCGGTCGGAAGTGGTCTCAGGCCGATGCCGGGGCGCGCGACCGGCGCCGGGCGGTAGAAGCGGCGCTCTGGATCGACGAGCATTCGCACGAGGAACTCGACCTCGAGAGCATCGCGCAGGAAACCCGCCTCAGCCCCTTCCATTTCTTGAGGATGTTCGCGAACGTTCTCGGCGTCACTCCGCACCAGTATCTTGTCCGGTCTCGCCTGCGGCACGCGGCTGGCATGCTCGCGGATGAAGGCCGATCGATCACCGACGTGGCGCTCGACGTCGGATTCGGCGACCTCTCCAACTTCGTTCGCACGTTCCATCGCGCCGCCGGAGTTTCGCCGCGAGCGTTTCGTCGCGCAGCGCGGGGAGAGCGCGAGATCCTTCGCGGCAGGCTCGCCGCGCGTCTTTGAGGGGGAGGCGGGTCGAAACGGCGCGCCGTGGGCGACGGCACGCGATCGTGCCCTCGCCCGCGGCGCTCGAACGTGTTGCGGTTCTAGGCGGCGCCGAGCACCGCCTTGGTCTCTAGGAACTCGTCGAAGCCCTCGGCGCCCCACTCGCGCCCGTTACCGGACTGCTTGTAACCGCCGAAGGGAGCGGCGAAGTCCGGGCCCGCGCCATTGATGTGCACGTTACCCGTGCGCAAGCGTGCCGCGACCTTCACCGCGTGCTGCACGTCTCCCGATTGCACGTAGCCCGAGAGCCCGTACGGCGTGTCGTTGGCCATCGCCACAGCTTCTTCCTCGCTCTGGTAGGGAAGGATGCAAAGCACGGGGCCGAAGATCTCCTCGCGTGCGATCGTCATGTTGTTGCGCACGTTGCCGAACACCGTCGGCTTCACGAAGTAGCCCTTTTCGAGGCCCTGCGGCCTGCCGGGCCCCCCGCAGACCAGCTCGGCGCCTTCTTCGACGCCTTTGCCGATCAGCCCTTGGATCTTGTCGAACTGCATCTTGCTCGCCACCGGCCCGAGCACCATCGCGTCGCTCGCGGGGTCGCCGGGGACGACCTTCTCGGCGGCTTGCTTCGCGACCTTCAGCGCCTCGGCGTGCTTTGCCGCGGGAACGAACATCCGCGTCGGCGCGTTGCACGACTGGCCGCTGTTCTGGAAGCAAGCCTGGACACCGCGCGACACCGCTTTGGCGATGTCGGCATCCTCGAGGATGATGTTCGCAGACTTGCCGCCGAGCTCCTGCGTCACGCGCTTGACCGTGTCGGCAGCGTTCTTCGCCACTTGCACGCCCGCGCGTGTCGAACCCGTGAACGAAACCATGTCGACGCCGGGGTGCGATGCGATCGCCGCGCCGACCGTCGGCCCGTCGCCATTCACGAGGTTGAACACTCCCGCCGGTACTCCTGCTTTGTCGAAGATCTCGGCGAGGATCATCGCGTTCAGCGGCGTGATCTCGCTCGGTTTCAGCACCATCGTGCAGCCGGCGGCGAGCGCGGGCATCACCTTGCACATCACTTGATTGATCGGCCAGTTCCACGGAGTGATGAAGCCGCACACACCAACCGGCTCTTTGACGATCCGTGTCGTGCCTCTCTGCTCCTCGAATTCGAAGCCCTTGAGCACCTGGAGAATCTGCCCGATGTGCGCCAGCCCCACAGGCGCTTGCGCCGCCGTGGCCAGCCACTTGGGCGCTCCCATCTCGAGGGTCACCGTTTCCGCGAGCTCGCCGAGGCGCTCCTGATAGCAACCCTGGATGCGCTCGATCAGCGCGATGCGCTCTTGCTTCGTCGTCTGCGAATACGTCTCGAATGCTTTGCGAGCCGCCGCCACGGCCCGGTCGACGTCCTCGGCGGTTCCGAGCGTCACCCGTCCGATCACTTCCTCGGTAGCCGGATTGATGACGTCGATCGTCTTCTTTCCGAGCGGCTCGACCCAACGTCCGCCGATGTAGAATTTGAGATGTTCCCTCATGGTGACCTCCTTGGCAGTCTAGCGAATCGAACGACGCACCGGCTGGTGATCCGCGGATTCTGTACGCACGGCTCTCGGGAAGCAAGATCCGTGCGTCGACGACACGCATATTGGAAATCCCCTCGGAACGCACTATTTGGCCTCCGGGTCCGCGAGGAACGCGAGCGGCAGTGACCGTCCCCTTACCAGCCGGCCGTGATGAGCTCGCGCTCGAGGAGCGTTTCACTTTGAACAAAGAGCCCATCGCGATCATCGGCGTCGGCTGCCGGTTCCCCGGAGGTGCGAGCGGACCCGATGCCTTCTGGCGGCTCCTATCGGACGGTGTCGACGCGGTGAGGGAAGTTCCCGCCGACCGTTGGAACGCCGACGCCTACTACGACCCAACTCCCGGCCGCTGCGGCAAGTCGATCACCCGCTGGGGGGGGTTCGTCGACGACGTCGAGCGCTTCGATCCCGGTTTCTTCGGCATCTCTCCGCGAGAAGCCGCCTTCATGGATCCCCAGCAGCGGATGTTGCTCGAGGTCGCGTGGGAAGCGCTGGAAGACGCCGGCCAGATCGCCGACTCGTTGCGCGGGTCGCCGACCGGGGTGTTCGTGGGAATCTCGACCCACGACTACGAGCTGCTGCAATCCAGCCCCGACGAGCGCAGCGACATAGACGTCTACAGCACCACGGGCGGCGTCATGAGCATCGCCGCGAACCGCATCTCCTATTGTTTCGATCTTCGCGGTCCGAGCCTGGCGATCGACACGGCATGCTCCTCGTCCCTGGTTGCCGTGCATTTCGCCTGCGCCAGCCTATGGAGCGGCACGAGCTCGCTAGCACTCGTCGGCGGCGTCAACGCCCTGCTGGCGCCGATGCCGTTCGTCGCCTTCAGCCGCATGTCCATGCTGTCGCCCACGGGTCGCTGTCGCGCCTTCGACGCGGCTGCGGACGGGTTCGTTCGGGGCGAGGGCGCTGGAGTCATCGTGCTGAAGCCGCTGGCGGCGGCGCGGAAAGACGGGGATCGCGTCTACGCGGTGATCCGCGGCACCGCCACGAACCAGGACGGGCGCACGAACGGCCTCACGGTGCCGAGCGCCGCGGCGCAGGCGGCACTGGTGCGCACCGCGTGCCGTAGCGCCGGCGTCGATCCCGCCGCGATCCGCTACGTAGAAGCGCACGGCACTGGCACGCCGATCGGTGATCCGATCGAGGCACGCGCTCTCGGCGATGCGCTCGGCGACGGCCGGCGGCGTGGGGCGCCGTGCATCGTCGGCTCGGTCAAGACCAACATCGGTCACCTCGAGGCCGGCGCCGGCATAGCCGGCATCATCAAGCTCGCGCTGCTGCTCGACCGCGGCGAGATTCCTCCGAACCTGCATTTCCGCGAGCCGAATCCCAACATCGACTTCGAGGGGCTGAAGCTGCAAGTGCCGAGCCGCGCCCAGGATCTCGGATCGATCGAAAGCAACGGCAGCGAGATCCTCGCCGGCATCAACTCCTTTGGTTTCGGGGGCAGCAACGCGCACGCAGTCCTCCAGGCCCTGCCGAAGCCTCCGCGCCAACGCCCGCGGGCTGGAGTGGAGGGCGCGCGCGCCGAGCTACTCACGATCTCGGCTCGCGGAGCGGAGCCGCTGCGGGCCCTGGCGGAGAGCTACCGGATCTACCTCGGATCAGCCGACGGACGCGAAGCTTCCTTCGAGGACATCTGCTCGAGCGCGGCCATGTCACGGACCCATCACGAGCAGCGCTTGGCTCTCGTCGCGCGTTCGCACGACGAGATGATCGCGCGTCTCGGCGAGGCGACCGCAAGCGAGGATGCCTTCGCCGCCGCGATCGGCCAGCCGTCGGAGGAAGCTCGAACCGGCGTCGTGTTCGTCTTCTGCGGGCAAGGCCCACAGTGGTGGGCGATGGGCCGACGGCTGCTGCACGAGGAGCCGGTGTTTCGGGACAAGCTGGCCGAGTGCGATCGGCTGCTCGCAGAGCGCGCGAGCTGGCGACTCCTCGAGGAGCTGGGACACGACGAGGCGGGCTCGCGGCTCTCGGAGACGGCGATCGCGCAGCCCGCGATCTTCTCGGTGCAGGTGGCGTTGGCCGCGCTTTGGGAATCGTGGGGGATTCGGCCGACGGCCGTCGTCGGTCATAGCGTCGGCGAAGTGGCGGCAGCCCACGTTTCCGGGGCGCTCGATCTTCGCGAAGCCGCGCAGGTCATTTTCGAGCGCGGCCGATCCATGGATCTGGCGCCCGAGCGCGGCCGGATGCTCGCGGTGCAGCTCGACCCTGGCGACGCCGAACAAATGATTCGCGCTTACGGCGACGCCGTCGCGCTCGGCGCGATCAACGGTCCCGCCTCGGTGACGCTTTCAGGGGACGGCGAAATGCTCGATGCGATCCGCCGGGCTCTCGAGGCGCGGGGGGTGTTCTGCCGCTTCCTCCAAGTCGACTATGCGTTCCACAGCCGGCAGATGGACCCGATCCGGGACGAGCTCGAGCGCGCGCTCGCGCGCTCGCGAGGCGCGGTCACTCGAACCCCGCTGATCTCCGCCGTCACCGGCTTCGAGATCGAAGGAAAGGAGCTCGACGCGCGGTATTGGTGGAGAAACGTCCGGGAGACGGTCCGCTTCGCGCCGGCGATCGACCATCTCGTCGATCGCGGTTGGGGAATCTTTCTTGAGGTCGGTCCGCATCCGGTGCTGGCGGGGCCGATCGTGGAGTGTCTTCGCCGCCACGGCCGCCCGGGCGTCGTGCTGCCGTCGCTGCGGCGCCAAGAGGACGAGCGCACGACCCTTCTCGGCTCGCTCGGGAGGCTCCATGCGTGCGGCGTCGCGGTAGACTGGCGGGGCGTGTTTCCGCGCGTCGCGCGCGTCGCGCTTCCGAGTTACGCGTGGCAGCGAGAACGCTTCTGGCACGAGTCGGAAGCAAGCCGACAGCGCCGCCTCGACCCGCCGTCCCCTCCGCTTCTCGGGCGTGCTTTGCGCGCGGCGCTGCCAGGGTGGGAGACCTGGCTCGACAAGGAAGCGATGCCGTACTTGCTCGAGCATCGCGTCCACAGCCACGTGGTGTTTCCCGCGGCCGGCTACGTGGAGGTGGCACTCGAGGTTGCCGAGCAACGCATCGGCGATCCGCCGTGGGTGCTCGAGGACGTCGGCTTCCAGCGTGCGCTCATCCTGCCCGAAGGAGACACGCCCGCGCGCTTGCAAACCGTCTTCCAGCTCGAGGACTCGAGCTTTACGATGTCGAGCTCGGCTGCAACCGCTACGGCGTGGACAACCCACTGTACGGGGAAGCTCCGCGCGTGGGCCAATCCTCCTCCCGCCGAGCCCGCGGAGCTGGCGAGGCTGCGCGCACGTTGCACCGAGCAGGTGGCGCCGAGCGATTTCTACCGACGGCTACGAGACGTCGGCCTCGATTTCGGCCCCGCGTTTCGAGGCATCGAGGGGGTGTGGCGACGCGATGGCGAGGCGCTCGCCCGCCTGCGTCCCACCGAAGCCGTGGCGCACGAGCGTTCGCGCTATCGGTTGCATCCGGCACTGCTCGACGCCTGTTTCCAGGCGTTGTCGGCGGCGCTGCCGCAGAGCGCATTTGGCGAGGGCGGAAGCCTCTACCTTCCCATTCACGTCGAGCGCCTCCGCGTCCGCTCGCTCGCCAAGGCTCCCGCCTGGAGTCACGCCCGGTTGCTCGAGAAGAGCGGCAACGCGATCGTGGGGGATCTCAGGCTTCTCGACGAGTCTGGAGAGGTTCTCGTTGAGGTCGCCGGCTTCCGCTGCCAAGCGGTCGCACGCAAGGCGAGCTCGGAGAGCCCGGAGGCATGGATCTACGAGTCACGCTGGCTGCCGGCACCGCTCATCGGTCGCGCAGTCACTTCCTTGGCCGCGGATTTCCTGCCGTCGGGCCGTGCGATCGCCCGCCACGCACGAGATGTGCTCGAACGGCGCCAGCGCACGGGCAGCTTGCGGGCGCGCTTCTTGAGAGTCGAATCGCAGATCGACGAGTTGTGTGCCGGCTACGCCGCGCGCGCTCTCCGCACGCTCGGTTGGCAACCTCGCGCACGGGCGGCATGGTCCACGGAGGTGCTCGCCGCCGAGCTCGGCGTCGTGGCGGAGCACCACGCCGTGCTCGGTCGCCATCTCGGGTTTCTCGCCGATGACGGCGCAGTCATGCGCCAGGCCGGGCGTTGGTCGCTGCGTCGGGCGCTGCCGGAGGTGGCCTGCGACGCGCTCTGGTCGAAGATCCTGGCCGGGTTCCCTGCGCTCCTTCCCGAGCTGACGCTCATCCGGCGTAGCGGCGAGGCGCTCGCCGCGATCCTGCGTGGCGAGCGCGACGCGCTCGATGTTCTCGCACCCGGCGGCTCGCTGACTGTTCTCGAGGAGCTGTACCAGGATGCGCCGTCTTTCGCCGACTACAACCGCGCGGTGGCCGCAGCGGTCGGCCGTGCGGTCGCCGACCTTCCCGCGTCACGGACCGTGCGCGTCCTGGAGGTCGGCGGGGGCACGGGCGGCTTGACGGCTCACGTGCTCGCGCGACTTCCCGCGGAGCGCACCGAATACGTCTTCACCGACGTGTCTTCACATTTCTTCTCGCGCGCGGAACAGAAGTTCTTCGATCGCCCGTTCGTGCGCTGCCGCTTGCTCGATCTCGAGAAGCCCCCGCTCGAGCAGGGCTTCGAGGCTCACTCGTTCGATATCGTGGTCGCCTCGGACGCGGTGCACGCCACCGCGCGCGTACACGACTCGCTCGCGCACCTGCATTCGCTGCTCGCGCCCGAAGGACTTCTCATCCTCCTGGAGATAGACCGGCCGACGCGCTGGGCCGATCTCGTCTTCGGGCTGACACCGGGGTGGTGGCGCTTCCAGGACGAGGAGCTTCGGCCCGCGCATGCGCTCCTGGATCGATCATGCTGGTGCGGCGCGCTCGCGCGCGCAGGATTCGTCGGCGTCGAAGCGCTGGGGGACTCCCTCGAGCCGCGACGTTCGGGGCAGAGCTTGTTCGTCGCCCGAACGCCCGCGCGGCCACTCGCTTCCGTAGCTACCCCCGTGGAGTCCGCCGCCGCGGATCGTGCGGGCAACTGGTTGCTGCTCGCCGATCGGAGCGGCCTCGGCGTCCGGCTCGCATCGCTTCTCGAAGCACGAGGCGAGCGGGTGACGCTGGCATTT
>JBEVNX010000062.1:0-6265 GCA_040507895.1 Binatia bacterium
CGCCGGGCCGCTCGCTTTTCCCGGCGGTGAAGGTACAGTTTTTCGAGAAGAACGGCGACCAATCCTATTTCGTAGCGGGCCCTGGACCCCAAGTCGGTGAGACGCTGGTGATGATCACGCTGACCGAGAATGGGAGGTCTTGAAATGAAGCGAATCGCCGAGCGAGCCAATGCCCTGCTCCGCCGCCTGCCGACGGCGAACCAAAGGGGCCAGACGTTCATGGAGTACATTCTGCTGGTGATCGTCTCCGTGCTCGTGCTGCGCTTCTTCTCGGTCCTCTTTCAGATCGCGATTCGGCACTACCTCGGCCCGATCTACTTCTGGGTCAGCTTGCCGTTCCCTTAGATCCTGCGGCCGATCCTCGGTGCGCGTTGCCACTTGAGAACGTCCTGTCGTATAGGGCCTAGAGAAAAGCGGGGTGGAAGGTATGCAGAGTCGGATGCCCATCATTGCGGCACTCATTGCGGGTCTCGCCGCGATCTTGCTCCTCAACCTCTACGTCGGCGGCCTACAGCAGAGCCTGCGGCCGAGTCTCACCCCGGTCGTGGTCGCCTCGCATCAACTGACCACGGGCACCGTGCTGGATGCCAAGGACATCGCCCAAGCGATGAGGACCACCGATTCGTTGCCGAAGCTAGCGATCAAATGGGAGGAGCGCTCGCTCTATCTCGGCCAGCGGCTCGACTTCCCCGTGGGCGAAGCCGACTACGTGCTCGCCAACTATTTCGGCGGCGTGGCAGCGGCCGCGCAGCGGCTGTCGGAACGGATCGATGCGAAGACCAACCAGCGGGCGCTGACGATCCCGGTGACGGCGGAAACCTCCCTCGAGCGCTCGATCCGACCGGGCGACCGCATCGACTTGCTGTTGACCTATACGAGAGCCGAGCTTGCCGCCGGAGCGAAGCCCGGGGCTCAGCCGACTGCCAAGATCATCGCGTCGCCGCTCCTCGAAAACGTATACGTGGTGACGACCGGGCAATTCGGTCTTGTAAGCTCGAGCTCGTACTCGACGATCACCGTGCTCGTCTCTGCCGACGAGGCGAAGCTCCTGATCTGGGCGATGAAGCTCGGCCAGCTCTCGATCATCCTGCGCAACCCGAAGGACGTCGCGCTCACCGAGCGAACCTTCATCGCCGGGGATTCGAGCTCGCTCACCGAGCTCGGCAAGCAGGAGATCACCCCTGCGGAAGTGATTTCCCAACGCAACGCGGCTGTGGAAAGATAGGTCCGGTTACGGCGCTCGCATGATCGCCATCAGGATCGAAGACGAGAGCGGCACAGAGCTGCGCAGCGATCAGCTCGACGGCAACGAGATCGTGATCGGGCGCGGCGGCGGCAACCAGATCGTGCTCAAGAGCTCGACCGTCTCGACGAAGCACGCGCGCCTTTACCGCGACAACGGTGGGTGGCTGCTCGTCGACGAGCAGAGCACCAACGGAACCTTCCTGAACGGCCGGGCCGTGGAGGCGCCGAGCCCCGTGTGCGACGGCGACCAGATCGACGTCGGCGCCTTCCGGCTGTGGGTGATGTCCGGCGCTCCGCGTCCAGTCAGCGCCCCGGCTGCCGCAGCGCCCCCCGCCCCCGAGGTCGGCAAGAAGGCGGCGGACAAGGTCCTCGAGATCAAACAGCGGATCCACAAGAAGCTCATCGAGTTCCTCGACCTTCGCTGGGTCGACCTCTCGAAGCTCGGCGATGCGGAGGTCCGTGCCCAGACGCGCAGCGCCATCGAGAACATCCTGCGCGACCTCGCCTGGGACATTCCGGCCGGTCTCAACCGCGAGGACCTCATCAAGCAGGTTCTGGACGAGGCGCTCGGCTTGGGACCTCTCGAGGATCTGCTCGCCGAGGACGCTGTCTCGGAGATCATGGTCAACCGCTTCGACCAGATCTACATCGAGCGCAAAGGCAAGATCACGCTCTCGGAAAAGACGTTCACCAGCAATAAGGCGGTGCTTGCCGCCATCGAGCGCATCGTGGCGCCGATCGGCCGGCGTATCGACGAGAGCTCGCCGATGGTCGATGCCCGCTTGAAGGACGGCTCGCGCGTCAATGCGATCATCCCGCCGCTCGCGCTGAAGGGACCGGCGATCACGATCCGCAAGTTCAACAAGATCCCGCTCACCGTCGAAGATCTCATCCGTTTCGGCGCGATGACGCGCGGCATGGCGAACTTCCTGAAGCTCTGCGTCGAGCTGCGCCGCAACATCGTGGTGTCGGGCGGCACCGGCTCGGGCAAGACGACGCTGCTCAACATGCTTTCCTCGTTCATCCCGGATGACGAGCGAATCGTCACCGCGGAGGATTCCGCGGAGCTACGCCTCGAGCAGGATCACGTCGTGTCCCTCGAAACACGGCCGCCGAACCTCGAAGGAACCGGGGCCGTGACGATCCGCGACCTCGTTCGCAACTCCTTGCGCATGCGACCCGACCGCATCGTCGTCGGCGAATGCCGCTCGGGCGAGGCACTCGATATGCTGCAGGCCATGAATACCGGCCACGACGGCTCGATGACCACCCTGCACGCCAACGCGCCACGCGACGCGCTCGCCCGGCTCGAAACGCTCGTGCTCATGGCCGGCATGGATCTGCCGGTGCGGGCGATTCGCGATCAGATCGCCTCGGCGGTGCACATGATCGTGCAGCAGGCTCGCCTCGCCGACGGCAGCCGCAAAGTGACGTGCATCTCCGAGGTGACCGGCCTCGATAGCGACCAGGTCCAGCTGCAGGACGTCTTCTACTTCAAGCAAGACGGCTACACGGCCGACGGAAAGGTGCGCGGGCGACACGTGCCCACCGGATACATCCCCCGGTTCTACGACGACCTTCGCCAACGCGGCTTGCAGGCGGACCTCTCGATCTTCCGCAGCGAGGAGGCAGCCTGAAATGTACATCGGCAACCTACCGACTGAGCCTCTCCTCTACGTCATCGTGTTTGGGTCGGTTGCGGCGATCGTCTGGAACCTGTGGTCGGTCTCCGAGGTGGTCTTCGCCGAGTACCGCGCGGTCTCCGTAGCCCAGGCGGAAGCTTCGCTGGCGGACGTCTACTCGACGTTCTCGCCGGAGCGCGTCTTCCAGCTCTCGCTCCTCGCCGGAGGAGTCATCTTCATCCTCTTCTCTATGGCCATCAACTGGGTGGCGGGTCTGCTCTTCGGGGCCGCCGCTCTGATGGCCCCGCGCATGATCTTCAACATCCTGCGCGAGAAGCGGCGCGCGCTCGTCGCCGAGCAGCTGGTCGACGCGCTCGGCTTGCTCGCCAACTCGGTACGCGCGGGTCTCACGCTGCCGCAAGCGATGGAGATCCTCGTCAAGGAGATGAAGCCGCCGATCACTCAGGAGTTCGGCCGGGTGCTGCAGGAGTACCGGCTCGGCACCGACTTCGACCAGGCGATGCTCAACATGGCGCGGCGCGTGGAGAGCCGCGATCTCGACATCCTCGTCAACGCGGTGATGGTGACGCGGCGCAGCGGCGGCAACGTCGGTGAGATCTTTCAGAACATCGCCGCCACGATTCGCGAGCGCATCCGCATCGAGGGCAAGGTCCGGGCGCTGTCGGCGACCGGCAACATGCAGGCCCTCGTCATGTCTTCGATGCCGTTCGGCATCATGGTCGTGCTCTACTTCATGCAGCCCGAGTACATCTATCAGATGTTCTCGACTACGCTCGGGCTCATCGCGCTGACGGTGGTGATCGCCATGGTGGTCGCCGCGTTTTTCTGGATCCGCTGGATCATGGACATCGACATCTGATCACTGCGGCTGAGGATATGGGATACGAGGCCCGGCCCGCGACCCTCGATGGTAGCGGCCGCGGGCGCTGACTGAGGAGCGAGACGATGGATCCGCAGCTCTACTACTACGGAACGATGGCGGCCGCTGCCGTGTCGATCGCGCTCTTCACCTATCTGGCGATGGAGGCGCGCGGCGCGGGAGAGCTGCTGACGACCGGAACGAGCCGCTCGCTCACCGGCGGCAGCCCGCTCATGGCGATCCTCTTGCAGATCGCGCGAGTCATCGCGCCGCTCCGAGCCGGAGTCGTCAACACCGCCGCCGGGAAGGAGCTCGCGCGCAAGCTCCGCAAAGCGGGCCAGCCGTTCGGCATGACCGTGCCGGAATTCGTCTGCCTCAAGTACGTCGGCGCGATGGTCGGCTTCGCCTTCGGCTACTTCACCTCCACGGTCGTGCTCGGCGGGCCGAGCTGGCCGCTGATCATCGGGCTCGCGATCTTCGGCATGGTCTATCCGACCACGCGGCTCAACAACGTGATCTACAACCGCATGGTGCGGATCTTCCGCGACCTTCCCTACGTGCTCGACATGCTCACGCTATCGACCGAAGCCGGCCAGGACTTCACCTCGGCCATGAAGACCGTGATCGACAAGGGAACGCCCGGCCCGTTGCTCGACGAGTTTCGCATCGTCCACCAGGAGGTGACGCTCGGCAAGACGCGGACCGAGGCGCTGCGCGGGATGGCGATGCGCATCGACTTGCCCGAGATGACGAGCTTCGTGCTCGCGCTGATCCAAGCCGAGGAGCTCGGCACGTCGATCGGCAAGGTGTTGCGCATCATGGCCGATCAAATGCGTATCAAGCGCTCCACGCTGGCCGAGGAGATGGCGGGGAAGGTTCCGGTCAAGCTGATGATGCCGCTCATGCTGTTGATCGTCCCCGCCTCCTTCATCGTTCTGTTGTTCGGGCCGGTCTACATGTACGCCACCGGTCAGCAGCTTGAATGAAGATCGCTCCCGAGGACGTCCAGGAATACCGCTTCACCGTCGTCCGCGGCGCGAAGCCGGGGTCGCGGGTGAGCTTCGAGGGGGGCGTACGCAACGTGCGCATCGGCCGCGCCGTCGACAACGAGGTCGTGGTCAGCGATCCCACCGTGTCGCGCTCGCACGCACGCGTGGAGCTGCGCGCCGATGGCTGGTTTCTCGCCGACGCGGGATCGAGCGCCGGCGTCGAGAAGATGGGCTTCCGCGTCGGCTCGGTACCCGAGCCGCTCGAGAGCGGAGACGAATTCAAGGTCGGCGACACGATCCTCAAGTTCGAGGTCGTGGCCAAGAAGGGCGCGACCAAGAAAGCCGCGGCCGAGGCAGCGGCCGAGGTAGCCCAGGCCGCCAGCCAACCCGGAATCCTCGCCCGCGTCGGCCTCAAGTCGCGTCGCTCGCAGATCCTCGTCGCCGCGGGCCTCGCCGTCCTCGGGATGCTTCTTCTCTGGCCGAGCGCGCCGGGGTTGCCGCCGCAGTCGCGCGAGCCGGTAGGCATCGAGTATGCGGCGACGGTTGGCTGGGTGCCGGGCGTCGACGACAGCCACCTGGCAGGCGCGACGCTCGACGTGCCGATCGAGGGCGAGGGCCTCAGTCTCTATTTCCAGGCCGTGTCCAAGGCAGGCGTGGAGATTCGTGCGGGAGAGCGTGTGCTCGCTACGATTCCGGCGTCTTCGTCATGGCGGAGCTACGCGCTCGTGCTGATGCCGCGCGCGTTCAGCCGCGAGTCCAAGGTGCGCGTTGCCTTTCGCAACCTCGGCTACGACCCCGCCCAGGGCGACATCGATCCGGCGCAAGCCACGTCCTGGGGGATTCGTCGCACCATGCTGGCGCGCATCCCGAGCTCGCCCTCTACGCCCGGCCAGCTCGCCGAGGATCTTCTCGGTACGCAAGGGCTTGCCGAGCGCATCAAGGACAACGTGGGGTTTCGCTCGACGATCATCCAGTCGTTGCGTCGCGTTCTGATCGGTGTGATGAAGCTTTCCGGCAAAAGCGCGATGCTCGTGAGCATTCCCTCGAAGATCCCCCCAGATCCACTGGCTGAGCGGATCGAGGCTGCGCGTGCCAATTTGTCCAGTGATCGTCTCGACGCCGCGCTCGGCGACCTCACGGTGACGCTAGGGAAAGCCGATGCAGAACTCGCGCGCGACTACCAGCAGCTCGTCAACAACTTGACGGTGGCGCGGAAGCGGGAAGCCGGCAACGAGGAAGCCGTCATCTTGGCGACGATCATGCGCACGATCCCCGACCTGACAGACCCTCGCCGGCGCGTCTTCGTGCCCGACGTGAAGAAGCTCAGCGGCGGAAAAGTAAGGATCTACAACGCAACGCTCGAACGCCTCGGCGCAGGCGTGTCCGGATGACGAGGACGGTGCGATGATCGTTCTCATCCGAGAGCCCCAAGCCGCAGAACCCCGGCGGCTGTCGATCGACAAGCCGGAGATCCTGATTGGGAAGCAGGGCGATTGCGACGTCGTGCTTCCCGGCAGCAAGGTTTCGCG
>JBEVNX010000078.1:0-6250 GCA_040507895.1 Binatia bacterium
CATCGACAAGATCGAAACCGAGCAGCTCAAGCCGAACGTGCCCGAGATCAAACCGGGTGACACGGTCCGCGTGCACGTCAGAGTGGTCGAGGGGGAAAAGGAGCGGATCCAGGTGTTCGAGGGGATGGTGATCCGCCGTACCCACGGCGGCAATCGGGCCAACTTCACCGTGCGAAAAGTCTCCTACGGAGTCGGGGTGGAGCGGACCTTTCCGCTGCACTCGCCCCGCATCGAGAAGATCGACGTGATGTCTCACGGTCAGGTGCGCCGCGCGCGCCTCTACTACCTCCGCGATCTGTCGGGCAAGGCCGCCCGCATCGAAGACGTGCAGTAGAGACCACCCTCGGGATCGGGGCCGCGCGCTCCTAGCCCGAAGCGCTCTCCGTGCCGGTACCGAGCGTCGAGCTCGCTACGCTCTCCGGTCCGACCGCACACTGACCCTCGAAAAAGGCTCCGTCGCGAACGACGAGCAACCGCGACGACATCTTCCCGACGAACCTGCCTTGCGGGCAGATCTCCACCTTGCGAGTTTCGGCGATCTCGCCTCGCAGGAGCCCTTCGATCCGCAGCTCGTCGGCCTTCACCCAACCCTCCACCACCGCCGTGGGGCCGATGATCAGCAGTTGCGTACAACGAAGCTCTCCCTTGAGCTTCCCTTCGACGCGCGTGGGCGTGGTGAACGCGAGCTTGCCGTTGATGACGGCGTCGGGCCCGATCGACGTGCGCACCTCGTTTTCACGTAGGAAGGGAGGCGGCGCCGCCGGCGACACGGGCTGGGGCTGACGCTGCGGCGGGGGAGGTTCGAGAGCCGCCAGCGGATTGTCGGGAGAGCGCTTCTGAAAGATCCCCATGGTTTGATCCTCCGAACGGAAGCCGGCTACGGCTCGGGCGGAAACACGTGGCAAGCGACGGCATGGTCGCGCGCGCCGGTCACCAGCTTCGGCTCCTGCGCCCGACAGACGTCCAGCGCGTGCGGGCAGCGTGGATGAAATGCACAACCTGCCGGCGGCGCGATCGGGCTCGGCACGTCGCCGCCGAGAGCGATGCGCCGTCCCTTGCCGTGCGGCTTCGGCATCGGCACCGCGGACAGCAGCGCGCGGGTGTAGGGATGACGGGGGGTCGCGTAGATCTGCGCGCTCGGCGCCAGCTCGACGATCTTACCGAGATACATGATCGCGACGCGTTGGCTGATGTGCTCCACGACCCGCAGATCGTGGGCGATGAAGAGATAGGCGAGATTCATTTGCTGCTGCAGGTCCTGCAGGAGATTGATGATCTGAGCCTGGATCGAGACGTCGAGTGCGGATACCGGCTCGTCCGCGACGATGAAATCGGGCTCGACGGCTAGGGCGCGGGCGATGCCGATCCTCTGCCGCTGGCCGCCGCTGAACTCGTGCGGATAACGATCGTACGCGTCCTCGTGAAGCCCGACCTGAGCCAGCAGCTCCACGACCCGGCGCCGTCGCTCGGCGCCGCGAGCCAAGCCGTGAATCGCCAGGCCCTCGCCGACGATGGCCCCGACCCGCATGCGTGGATTCAGCGACGAGTACGGATCCTGGAAGATGATCTGCATGGAGCGCCGCTTGCGGCGCATGTCCGCGCCGGACAGCGTACCGAGATCCACGCCGTGAAAGCGGACCGTGCCCGCGGTCGGCTCGATGAGGCGGAGAATCGAGCGCCCAAGCGTCGATTTGCCGCATCCCGACTCGCCGACCACGCCGAGCGTCTCGCCGCTGCGCACGTCGAGGTCGACCCCGCGCACGGCGCGCACGAGCTCCTTCTTGGCGAACAGGCCGCCGCCGATCTCATAGTCCTTGATGAGGCCGCGGACCTCCAGGAGCGGGGCTTCGCCCGGCGGCGCCGTCATGGATGAGCCTCCGCCGCGCGCGATCGATCGGAGACGCGCGAGACGCGGATGCACGCCGCGGCGTGGCCGGGCGCCTTCTCCTCGAGCGGCGGCTCGATGCGGGCGCAGTCTTCGATCGCGAGCGAGCAACGGTCGCGGAATCGGCATCCGCTCGGCAGTCGCGTGAGCGGCGGTACGGTGCCGGGGATGGGCCGCAAGCGCTCGCCGCTCGGCGCGCCGATCCGCGGCAGCGAGTCGAGGAGGCCGCGGGTGTACGGGTGAAGCGGGCGCTCGAAGAGATCCGCCGCGCGTGCGTGCTCGACGAGCGCGCCCGCGTAGAGGATCAGCACCTCGTCCGCCTGCTCGGCGACGACGCCGAGATCGTGCGTGATGAGCAGCAGGGCCATGCCGAGGCGCGCCTTCAAGCTGGCGAGGAGATCGAGGATCTGCGCCTGAATCGTCACGTCGAGCGCGGTCGTCGGCTCATCGGCGATCAACAGCTTCGGGTTGCACGACAGCGCCATGGCGATCATCACGCGCTGGCGCATACCACCCGAGAGCTGGTGCGGATAGTCGTCGACGCGCCGCGCGGGCTCCGGGAACTCGACGAGACGGAGCATCTCGATCACGCGCTCGCGCGTCTCACGCCGTGAAGTCCTCTGATGAAGCCGGATGGCCTCGCCGATCTGATCGCCGATCGTGAACACCGGATTGAGCGACGTCATCGGCTCCTGGAAGATCATCGCGATCTCGTTGCCGCGGATGCGGCGCATCTCGCTCGCGGGAAGCTCGAGGAGGTTTCTTCCCTGATAGAGCACCTGACCGCCGACGATTCGCCCCGGAGGAGAGGGGACCAGGCGAAGAATCGACAGGGCGGTGACGCTCTTGCCGCACCCCGACTCGCCGACCATGCCGATGGTGCGGCCGGCGTCGATGGTGAAGCTGATGCCGTCGACGGCGCGGACGACGCCGCCATCGGTCGCGAATTCCGTCACGAGCCCACGCACTTCGAGGAGCGCTGGCATATCGTCCGTAGCTACACTTCCCGCATGGCGCCGACAAGGCGGAGCGCTCCCTCGAGCTTGCCCCCGAGCGGTCGACCCGGCATTAGACCTGCGTGCGGCTTCTCCGGATCGCGCTCGTCGCCTGTACGCTCGGCACGTGGTTCACCGCTGCGCCCTCGCCGGGTGCGCCGTCTTCGCCGGCGCAAGACGGAGCCGAGAGCCGCCCTGCTGACACGGGTCCTCCGGTGCGTGGCGACTGGCTGATCGTGTGGCTGCTCTCCGATGCCGAGAGCCTCAATCCGTTGACCTCCAATGATGCCACCGCGAGCGAGGTCTTGAGCTTCGTCATGTCGTCTCTAACCGCCACGGACCCGAAGACCTTCGCGCAGATTCCGGTGCTCGCGGCGGTTCTCCCGGTCGTTTCGGCGGACCACCTCACCTACACGTTCAAGCTCCGCAAAGGCGCCACCTTCTCTGACGGCACGCCGGTGACCGTCGACGACGTGCTGTTCTCGGTCAAGGCCATCAAGGATCCCGAGGTCAAGGCGCCATTTCTGCGCAACTACTACACGTCGCTCGTCGACGCCCGCGCGACCGACGATTCGACGATCGAGTTCCGCTGTTCGGAGCCGTATTTCCGAAACGACGTCGTCCTCGGCGGAATCTCCGTGCTACCGAGGCGCTTCTACGATCCGCAGGGCGAGCTCGATGGCGTTTCGGTCGCGGACCTCGCGGCGTGGGACACGATCGCTCCCGAGAAGAAAGAGAGAGCGGTCCGCTTCGCCCAGTCGTTCAACGCCGACTTTCATCGCCGCGTGCTCGGCGCGGGCGCGTACGTGCTCGCCGATCCCGCGCGCGACCTGGTGACGGGCGAGCGCGTGGTGCTGCGCCACCGTGACGGGTTCTGGGCGCCGGGCGATCCGCTGCGCGGCGATGGCTGGGTGGATCGCGTGTTCTTTCGCGTCATCAACAACCCCGACGCCGCGCTCGTGGCGCTCAAAGCGGGGACCCTCGACTTCATGGGCCTGACCCCGCTCCAGCATCTCAAGCAAACCGGCACGCCGGGCTTCCGGCAGCGGTTCAAGAAGGAGATCGCCTTCACGCCGAGCTACGTCTACATCGGCTGGAACGCGCTGCGCCCCGTGTTTCGCGACAAGCGGGTGCGCCAGGCCCTGTCGCGGTTGGTCGACCGAGACCGCATCATCGAGCGGGTGCTGTTCGGCTACGGCGAGAAGATCGACTCTCCGGTCTATCGGTTCAGCCCCGAGTACAATACCGACCTCAAGGGTTATGCGTTCGACCCGGATCGCGCCAAGCGCGAGCTCGACGAGGCCGGGTGGATCGACCACGACGGCGACGGGATCCGCGACAAGGTCGTCGACGGCGCGCCGACGCCGCTACGCTTCGAGATCATCTCGAATTCGGGCAACGCTGCCCGGCGCAACATCGGGCTCATCGTCGTCGATCAATTTCGTCGGGCCGGCATCGATGCGACCTTCCGCGAAGTGGACTGGTCGATCCTCCTCGATCGCATCGAGCGCTTCGACTACGACGCCGTCATCCTGGGGTGGCAGTTCTCGCCGAACGACCCCGACCTCTATCAGCTCTGGCACTCGAGCCAAGCGGTCCCCGGAGGCTCGAATCACGTGTCGTTCAAGAACGCGGAGGGGGATCGCATCCTCGTGGAGTACCGCCGCGAGTTCGACAAGCAAAAGCGAATCGAGCTCTACAGGAGGCTCCAGGGGATCATCCTCGACGAAGCGCCGTACACGTTCCTCTACATGCCGAAGGCGATCTCCACCGTCGATCGCCGGTTCGAAGACACCATCTGGTACCCGACGGGTCAGCCCAACGTGAACGAATGGTGGGTGCCGCTCGCGCAGCAGAAGTACGGCAAGTAGCCCATGCTGGGATATGCGGCGCGACGCCTCTTGTTGATGGTGCCGACATTCGTCGGCGTCACCTTCATCGCCTTCCTCATCATGCATCTGGCGCCCGGAGATCCCGTCGAGCTGTATTTTCAGGGAGGTCTCGCGGCCGGCACGCAGGGGGCGAGCCCCGAGCGCCTCGCGGAGATCCAGCGCGCCAAGGAGCACGAGCGTCACCGCCTCGGGCTGGATCGTCCCCTGCCGGTGCAGTACGCCATCTGGTTCAAGCGCCTCGTGACGCTCGACCTCGGCGAGAGCTTCAAGGATCGACGGCCGGTGTGGGACAAGATCCGCGAGCGCTTGCCGGTGACGGTCACGCTCAACTTGATTGCGATCTTCATCACCTACCTCATCGCCATCCCGCTCGGCATCTATTCCTCGGTGCGGCCCGGGTCCTGGCTCGACGCGACCGCCACGACGGGCGTCTTCATGCTGTATTCGCTACCCTCGTTCTGGGTCGGCACGCTGATCCTCATCTACTTTTGCGGCGGCGACTATTTTCTGTGGTTTCCGCCCGCCGGGCTCCATTCGCTCGACTACGACGTCTCGTGGCCGTGGATTCGGCAGCTGCGCGACTATTCGTGGCACATCGCGATGCCCGTGGTCTGCGAAACCTACGCCGCCTTTGCTGCGCTGTCTCGCTACATGCGTAGCTCCATGCTCGAGAATGCGCTGCAGGATTACGTGCGCACGGCCCGTGCCAAGGGCCTCTCCGAGCGGGTCGTAGTGCTCAAGCACATTCTGCGAAACTCCTTGATCCCGATGGTGACCCTGCTCGGGGATCTGCTGCCGTCGCTCGTCGGCGGAGCGGTGATCATCGAGACGATCTTCTCGATCCCGGGTATCGGCCAGCTCGGCTACCAAGCGGTGCTCGCCCGCGACTATCCGGTCGTCCTCGGTCTCTTCGCGATCAGTTCCGCGCTCACGCTGGTGGGCATCTTGGCCGCGGACCTGATGCTCGCGGTCGTCGATCCGCGCATCAGCTTCGGGCGGGTGGAGCGATGAGCGGAGCGCGCTCTCGGGGCTATTGGGCGCTCGTCTGGCTCCAGTTGCGCAAGAACCGTCGCGCCATGTGGAGTCTGTACGCCATCGGGGCTTTGGCGGTCGTGGCCGTATTCGCCGATCTTCTCGCCAACGACATGCCGTACTACGTGAAGCTCGGCGGCCGGACGTACTATCCGATCCTCATCGACTACGGGGCGCGCCTCGGTGTCACGTCGTGGCCGCAGCCGTTGCGAGAGGCGGACTTCAAGACCCTGAAAAACGACGGCGCGCTCTTCCCGCCGATCCCCTACATGCCCCGGCGCGCCGACTTGTCGGAAGAATCGTTTTCGCCGCCGACGTCCCGCCACTGGCTCGGCACTGACCAGCTCGGCCGCGACGTGGCGAGCGGAATGGTCCACGGCGCCCGCATCTCGCTGACGATCGGTCTCGTGGTCACGGCGATCCAATTGACCGTGGGAATCCTGCTC
>JBEVNX010000141.1:0-4323 GCA_040507895.1 Binatia bacterium
TGGGCGCGCGCCGCCGAGGTGGGCGGCGGCGCGAAGCCCTTGGCCGGAAACTTGTCGGCGAGGTACGCACAGATCGCCGCCGACTCGAACATCGCCGTTTCGCCGTCGACCAGCGCCGGCACCGCCCCGTGAGGATGGATCTTCAGATACTCCGGTCTCTTGTGCTCGCCCTTCGAGAGATCGAGGCGGACGAGCTCGTAGGGCTCGCCGATCTCCTCCAGCATCCAGCGGGCTCGTGAGGCGCGAGTTTGACGGGCGTAGTAGAGCTTCATTCTCTTCCTCCTTCTCGACGCTTCCGCGCGCCGACTATCGCAAAGCGAGAGCTGAGTCAGCGGCCTCGCCTCCGTTCCCGCTTCACCCGAATGAGCCGGTCGAGTCCCAGCCCGGTGGATTGTCGGCGGCCGCGGCCGAGCCGATGATTCGCCCGCACGACGCCCTCTGGAGGACGCACCATGCCCGCAACCGCACGAGGAGATCCCGATCGAGCCCCGGCCCGCCATGCCATCGTCATCGGCGGCAGCATGGCCGGCCTCATCGCCACCCGCGTGCTCGCCAGCCACTTCGACCGGGTGACGCTTGATCGAGCGCCACCAGCTCCCCGACGGCCCGCAGGCTCGCAAAGGCGTGCCGCAGATCCGCCACGTTCACGTGCTCCTCAAGCGTGGCGAGACGATCCTCGCGCAGTACTTCCCCGGCATCCTCGACGAGCTGCGAGCCGCGGGCTCGAACGCGATCGACATGGCGGGCGACACGCGCTGGTTCCACTTCGGCGGCTGGAAGCCGCGCTTCCAGAGCGGCATGGAGTTCTACTGCCAGAGCCGTCCGTTCCTCGAATGGAAGATCCGCGGCCGGGTGGCGGCGACGCCGGGAGTCGAGATCCTCGAAGGCGCCGAGGCGCGGAGCTTCGTCACGAATGCTTCGCGCTCTCGCGTGACCGGCGTGATGATCGCGCGGAAGAGTGAGGCGGGGCGCGAGGAAGCGGTGGCGGCCGACTTGGTCGTGGACGCGTCCGGTCGCGGGTCGCGCACCCCGGCCTGGCTCGCGGCTCTCGGCTTTCCCGAGCCGGAGGAGTCCGTGATCAAGGTCGACATCGGCTACGCCACGGCGCTCGTCCACCCGCCGGCGACGCCGGCTCGCGACTGGAAGGCTCTCTTCGTCTACATGCGGCCCCCCGGGACGCGTCTCGGAGTGATCGTGCCCGTCGAGAACGGCATGTGGATGGTCACGCTGGTCGGATGGTTCGGGGATCATCCTCCGAGCGATCCGGCGGGGTTCGTCGACTTCGCGCGGAGCCTGCCGACGCTCGAACTCTACGAGGCGATCCGGGATGCGGAGATCTGCTCACCGATCGCAATCCACAAGTTCCCGGCGAACCGCCGCCGGCGCTACGAGCGACTGGCGCGCTTCCCCGAGGGGCTCGCGGTGATCGGCGACGCGCTGACGAGCTTCAACCCGATCTACGGACAGGGCATGACCACCGCCGCCCTTGGCGCCTCCACTCTCGAACCTCTGCCTGCGACGCGAGCAGCCGAGGCCCGGCGCCGGCCACGACCTGACCGGCTTCTCGCGGCGCTTTCAGAAGCGCCTGTCGCACGTCATCGACGTGCCGTGGATGACGGTGACCGGCGAGGATTTTCGCTACGCGCAAGCCGAGGGCCGCCGTCCCGTCTGGATCCACGCGCTCAATTGGTATACCGCTCGCGTCTATCAGCTCGCGCGCCAGGACGAGCGCGTGTCGCGGAGATTCCTGCAGGTCATGCATCTCATGAAACACCCGGCCGTGCTCTTCGAGCCGTACGTGCTGCGCCGGGTGCTGACGCTGCGGAGCTTGCCGTCGCCGCCGCTCACCGCTCCCGCGCCGGCTCGCGCGGCGTGAGCGAATGACCGAAGCCGGCGACCATTCCCGTCCGTTCGACCGGCTCCGCGTCCTGGCGATTCAGGAAGTCGCAATCGACGGCGCTCTGCGCCACGTCGAGATCTACACGCAGGGCGGGCTGCTGACGCTCCTCTGGCACGGCCCGGCGGAGGCGGAGAGCGTGGTCATCGCCTGTGGCGGCGCCATGGGCGGGCTCCTCGGCCCAGCGCGCGCCCTCTACCACGATCTCGGCATCACGCTCGCGGCGCGCGGCATCGGCACCATCCGGGTCGGCTACCGGCAGCCGAATCGCCTCGAAGCCTGCACGCTCGATCTCGGCGCCGCGGCGGACGTCGCCAACCGCAACGGAGCCAAGCGCTTCGTGGTGATGGGCCATTCCTTCGGTGGTGCCGTGGCGGTGAACGCAGGGGTGGCGCTCCGTCGCGTAGTGCGCGGCGTCGTCACGCTCGCCACCCAGTCGGCAGGATGCGAGACGGCTGCGGCGCTCGGCGACGTTCCTCTGCTGTTGCTGCACGGGGACCGCGACGAGCTGCTCCCGGTGGAGGCGAGTCACGCGGTGCGAACGCTCGCCGGCCACGGCGAGGTCGTCGTGCTGCCCGGCACCGGCCACCTGCTGCTCGGCATGGAAGAAGAGATTCGCCGCCGGCTTCTCGAATGGATCCCAGCGCGGTTCGCGGGGCCGTAGCCCTCGTCAGTCCTCGTCGGGGCTGAGCTTCAAGCCCTTCACGAACATGGCCGATTGATCACCGAAGTAGGCGAGCAGGCCCTCCTGCGAAAAGCGGAACTCGTAGCGGAGCACGACCCGCTTGGCGCCGCGGCGTACGCGCGTCTCCCGGGAGTGAAGGAACAGCGGCGGACCGATCGCGACGAGCCGCTTGAAGTCGGCACGGTGGATGCGATTGCCGAAGCCGACCCAGCCCTCGTCCCAGCGGCATCCATGAAGAAAGTACGCGTGCAGGCAGCCGAGGTTGCCGGTGAGCAGCAGCAGGTCGGGCGCCGACACGTGCCGTGGATGCAGGAGCGCATCGCCGGTCTGGAAGCGCGATACCGGGAGCGGGCGCATCGTGTCCATGCGCGCCTCGACGACGCCCCGCTCGCGGTCAATGGCGGTCACCTCGTCGACCAGGAACGCTTCGGACG
Organism: Binatia bacterium; assembly: GCA_040507895.1. Lineage (GTDB taxonomy): Bacteria > Desulfobacterota > Binatia > JACPRU01 > JACPRU01 > JBEVNX01. The sequence continues at coordinate 3,017 of JBEVNX010000141.1, forward strand.
AATAAAGGAACGTCGCCACGAAGCGCTCGATCTCGTCCTTCGAGGGCGCGCTCATGGTCGCGCAATGTTCCAAGCGTGACGGAGGATGACAAGCGCCCGCGAGCGTGACGATCATCGAGCGCGGATCTCGCTCGTCGTTTGACTTGCCGCAGACGCACGCGCGTCACCCCGTCTTCCGCCGTGCCGAGGGCCCTTGCAGCCGCGAGCGAGACGTCGACGATCCGGCCGGGCTACGAAGGGGCCGCGGTGGTTCACTCGCACCACCACGGAGCGATCGTTCTCGAGGTTGGTGATCTGGAGGCGCGTGCCAAACGGCAAGCTGCGGAGCGCCGCGGTCAACGCATTTTCGTCGAAGATCTCTCCGTTCGCGGTTTCCTTGCCGTGATGGCGCCCAGCGTAGAAGGAAGCTTCACCGATCTCCTCCCGAGGCGTCTTCTTTGTCTCCTCCGGGACGGACCGGCTCTCGAGCCACGGACCGCTGCTCGGCGCTCGGCGGACGCGCCTGCGAGCACCCGGCGACGAAGATTGCCAAGGCCAGCGGCGCCGCATGGCGGAGATGCGTGTGCATGCCCCTACTGAAACACCCGAACCCGGCACGGAGAGCGGTCCCGATTTGTCGCGGCCGAGCAGTTTCAGGAAAGATGCGGTCATGGATCCGGCCCGGTGACCCAGCTCAGCTCCCCTCGCTTCCACGCCTTTTTGCTCGCACAGTTCCTCGGCGCAGCGAACGACAACGCCTTCAAGGTCACACTGGTGCTGCTGATCCTCGCCACGGTCCCGGACGAGGCGACGCAGATCCTCTACGCAAGCCTCGTCACGGCGCTCTTCCCCATTCCGTTCCTGCTCTTCTCGCCGATCGCCGGTTACTTCGCGGACCGCTATGCCAAGCATCGCGTGCTGTTCTGGACGAAGGTCCCCGAGATCTTCGCGATGGGCCTGGCTACGCTCGGATTCGCGAGCGAGAGCCTGCCGCTCCTGCTCTTCGCGCTCTTCCTGATGGCGGCGCACAGCGCGTTCTTCAGCCCGGCGAAGTACGGGATCTTTCCCGAGATCTTCGCCAACGAACAGCTCTCGCTCGCCAACGGCATCCTCGAGCTCACCACCAACCTCGCCATCCTCGCGGGATCGATCGCGGGCGTCTACGTCTACAGCTTGTTCAAGGATCACCTCGTCTCGGCAGGGCTCACGTACATGGGCGTGGCGGCCCTCGGCACGGTGGCCGTCTCGCTGGCCCCGCGCGCGCCTGCGGGCAATCCGCAGGCGCGCTTCGCGTGGAACCTGCTCGGCTCGGCGGCGAGCGCGTGGCG
>JBEVNX010000199.1:0-4553 GCA_040507895.1 Binatia bacterium
CCGGCGATCAGCAAGAGCCCGGTGGCGAGGTGAAGCTGGATGTTCCGCGCCATCACCGGCACCAGCGTGTACGTATCGTCGTAGCCGGCGGGTAGTCCGCGATACACGGACACGGCCAGCGGGGCCGCCGCCACGGCCACGATGGACGGGCGGGCCATCAGGCCGCTCGCCGCGCCCAGCACGATCAGCGCGAAAGCGACCGCCGCGGCGCCCGCATAGCCGCCGACGATCGCCTTGCGCGACAGCCGCACCGGCAGCGTCCGCTTGCCGGCGAGCGCGTCGCCGCGGCGGTCCGGCACCTCGTTCACGTAGAGCACGAGGGCGATCAGGATGCCGACCGGTGCCGAGGCGTAGGCGGCCTCCCACGACAGGCGCTGCGCTTCCACGTAATAGGCCCCGAGCGTCATGACCGGGCCGAAGCCGAGCGCGACGGCGATCTCGCCGAGGCCGCGATGCACCAGGCGAAACGGCGGCGCCGTGTAGGCGATGCTGATGAAGGCGCCGGCGGCGCCGATCGAGAAGAGCGGCCAGAAGCCGCGCTCGATTGCCAGGTAGAGGCCGATGCCGAGCCCGACGGCGTAGCAGACGGCGCCGAGCGCGACCATCTGCGGGACGGAGACGAGCCCGTCGACGATGACCCGGGAGCCGCCGCTGAAGGCCGTCGGCGTGGGGTTGGCCGCGTCCGCGCCGCTCAGCGTGTCGAAGACGTCGTTGGCGACGTTGAGCCCGAGATGAACGGCGCACGCCGCGATCGCCGTGAGGATCGCCAAGCCCCAGCGAAACGGCGCATCGTGCGCGGCGATTGCCAAGCCGAGGAACACCGACACCAGCGTCGCCGTCAGGAATGGCAGCCGCGTGGCGCGGACCAACAGCCCCGCGCTCGAGAGCCGCGGCTGCACGTCGATCTCCTCAGGGAGCCGGGACATCGGGAGGCTATAGTATGCGAGGAACCGGCGGGTCCATGCGGCTGGCTCGGCTCGGCGAGCTTGAGCCCTTGCGCCGTCGCGGGGTAGACGGGGCCGTGCCGAGACGGAAGACGCCGAGCCCCGCGCAGCGCGCCGTGCAGGTGACGTTCGTCCTACAAGGGGCACTTGAAGAACGCGCAGATCGCCTATCTGCGCGTCGCCAAGCTGCTCGCCAAGGTGCGCGACGAAAAGCTCGATCGCGCGCTCGGGTACGAGAAGCTCGAAGACTACGCAGCGGCCCGCCTCGGCCTGCAGCGCTCCGCCCTCTACAAGTACCTGCAACTCTACGACTGGGCGCGCGAGTTCCATCGCGAATGGCTCGCCAACAAGCCGAAGGGGCTCATTCCGGAGCTGTCCGACGCCTACGCGCTGATGTGGATCGAGCATCGACTGAAGGGCGAGCATCTCGCCGACGACCTTCGCCGCGAGCTCCAGCGCATGCGCACCAAGGCCCTCTCCGGAAAGCTCACCGACGCCGAGTTGCGCGCGTTGCGCGATCGCGGGCACGCGCACGCCACGCCGCTGCGCTCGCTGCTCTCGACGCTGCGCGCATCGCAGCGCAGGGCGGCGCGAGTGCCGAACTTTCCCGCCGTGCTGCGAAGCGAGCTGGATCGCCTCATCGAGCGCGTCGGGGCGATGCTCGAGTCGGCGAGAAGGGTCGTCGCCTTGCGCGATGTCTCGCGTGGAGCCCGCCGCAGCGCTTGAAAGGAAGAAAGTCCATGCGCATGGACTTCGCTCCGGCGCGACGTGCGACCCCGAGGTCAGCCTCCAGGTGTGTTCACCGCGGCAGGTGCCGGGGTGAAGACGAATCTCCTCCTGTTCACCAAGGGCCGGACGACCGAGCGCATCTGGTACTACGATCTCGCCGACGTGAAGGTCGGGAAAAAGCGCCCCTTCACTCTGGATCGATTCGACGAGTTCTTTCGCCTTCTCCCCACTCGGGGGGACGGCCCGAGGAGCTGGACGGTCGAGCAGGCCAAGGTACGAGAGGTAGCTGTCGCGCTCGCCGAGCTGCGATCGAAGCTCTGAGCGTCGCGAAGCCGCACCCCTCGCGGGCCGTGGACCAGTCCATGCGCATGGACTTCCCCGCCCGGGCAGGCCTCAGCGCGGACGAGCCGTCAATTCGGGCAAGCCGGGCCGACGCAACCGATCGGCGAAGAGGAATTCTCCGTGACCGTGAAGCGATGGCTCCCTTCGAGCTCGCCGATGTGGGTGGTGGCGCCGGAGGGCCACGTGATCTCGACCTCCAGCGCCCGATTCTCCGGGCCGAGACCGAAGTGCTGGGCGAGGCTTTGCTGCGATAGGTACGCGGAGCCGGCGGTCACGACGCGCGTCTGCCATCCCCGCGAGGTGCGCAGCCGGATCTTCGCGCCCACCGCGTCGCGATTGGAGGTTGTCCCGACGAGCTTGAGCTCCATCCAGTAGCCCTGACCGACGTTCTTCAGGAGCTGGGTGGGCTGCTTGTAGTTGCGGAGCAGGAGATCCATCTGCCCGTCATTGTTGTAGTCGAAGATCGACAGCCCTCGCCCGTCTTCCACGCGCGCCACGCCGTTGACGAACGCGACGTCGGTGAACGTGCCGTCGCCATTGTTGCGGAACAGGACCTTGCGCTCGCGCCCGTTCAGGCTGTGCGCGCCGAGGCTCACCAGCGAGCCGGCGCTCTGATCTAGGCGTCGACCGACGCCTTCGAACATGTCCATTCATATGTCGTCGGGGATCTCGCCGGTCACGAAGCCGTTCTCGGAGAACAGGTCGAGAAGGCCGGAGTTGTCGTAGTCGAGGAACTCGGCGCCCCATCCCCATTGTGTGTCGCGTACGCCCGCCGCGTCGGAGACGTCGGTGAAGGTGCCGTCGCCGTTGTTGCGCAGCAGCGTCGAGCCGCGGGTGAGCTGATCGATGATCTCGTCGGTGCGGCGCTTCACCTCGGAGGTGAAATGGCCGAGCAAGCGATAGTACCAGGGGATCGGCGCCCCGAAGTCCGGGTGGAACAGCGCCCAGCGCGAGTTCGCGTACATCGCCGAGACGTAGAGGTCGAGGTGGCCGTCGCCGTCGTAGTCACCCCAGGCGGTACCCATGGCGGCCGTTCGCAGCCGTGTGCCCGTCTTCTCGCCGACGTTCTCGAACGTGCCGTCGCCGCGGTTGTGATAGAGGGTGGAGAAGCCGAACTCGTTGGCGACGTAGAGATCGGGAAAACCGTCGTCGTCGTAGTCCCCCCAGGCGCTCGCTAGACCCCATCCGCTGTCGACGACGCCGGCGGATCGCGTGATGTCGGTGAACGTGCCGTCGCGGTTGTTGTGCAAGAGCTGCCCCGCGAGGCCGTTCCTCGCCTCATAGTTCGGCTTCGGCGTCGTCTTCTCGTAGTCGCCCATGCGCACGACGTAGACATCGAGGAAACCGTCGCGATCGTAGTCCGCCACCGATGCCATGCTCGACCACTCTCCCTCGGGGATGGCCGCCTTCTCGGTGACGTCGAGGAAGCGAGGAGCGCCGTCGGCTCCGGCGACGTTGTGGAACAAGCGGTTGCCGCCCTTGATCGCAGCGACGAAGAGGTCGGGTCGGCCGTCGTTGTCGTAATCGAAAAAGACTACGCCCGTGGCGACCGTGGGAAACGGCTGCGGGATGCCCCACTTCTCGGTGACGTCAGTAAAGGTGCCGTCGCAATTGTTCTTGTAGAGAGTGGCTACGGGAGTACCGGGGAGGAAGAGATCCTCGCAGCCGTCGCCGTCGACGTCCGCCACCGCGCTACCCGCGCTGCTCGTCGTGCCTTCGACCATGCGAAATACCGGCGAGCCGACATTGGTGTGCTTGTTGGCAATCCCGGCTTCCTTGGTAGCCTCCACGAAGCGTGGCTTGCTGCGAGCCACGTGCTCGCGCGCGACCACTTCTTCCTGCGTGATGCGCCAATCCTTGCCGCGCTCTGCCATGTGGATGCTCATGCGCTGGTCGAGCTGGGCGAGCGAGCCGTCGGCGCGCGTGCCGCGCACGATGAGCCGCACCTCGGCCGGGTATCCCTGCGCGTCTCGCGCCTCCCAATGGATGCGGTGGATTCTGAGCTCCGCCTTGTCGACGGTCGGGAAGAGGTCGAGAAGGCGCTGATAGCGCTCGCGCATTGTCTCGGTCCCCTTCGCCGAGCCCCAGCGCAGCATCTCCTCCTCGCGCCCGGGGTAGATCGGGCTCGGGCCGTCCCACAGCAAGCCCGTGCCGGTGTCCACCGCATACAGCGACAGGATCTGTTCGAGGTTTCGTTCGCGCACGTACGTCGGTAGGTGGCGATGAAATTCCGAGTTGACGGGGTCGATCACCGTCTTGCGCGAGGCTTCCCAGGAGTCGGCTCGTACGAGCGTCGGTTCCAGGAGACCGAGGAGCACCGCCAAACCGAGGAAGGCTCTAGCGATCGAACCACCCATGACGACCTTGTCCCCCGCGGAAGCGAGCCAGCCCGCCGCGCAGCTCCGCAGAAGCGAGGGACCTCTCACCGAGCGCGAATTCATGGCGAATGGCATCGCCCACTTCAAGCGAGAGCTGATCGTACGCGGATCGGCGAGCGTTGCGCATACAGTCTTGCGGGAACGCGGCGATTTCGAGTGC
>JBEVNX010000202.1:0-15971 GCA_040507895.1 Binatia bacterium
CATGGCCAGTCCCGAGACCGAGAAGGTCGTGCGCGACGACCTCGAGCTCGGGCGCAACGTCGACGTTACAGGCACGCCGACGTTTTTCCTCAACGGCAAGCGTGTGCCGAGCACCAGCCGCTCGCTCGAGGGCATGAAGACGATGGTCGACGAGGCGCTGAAGCAGGGTAAGGGCTGAAACGTCCCCCCGTCAAGTCAGCAACGTGCTCCCTCAGATCTGCTCGGTGACCGCGTCCTCGCGAGACGACGGCTCGGGGCGCTGGGCGATCGCCAACCAACGCCGCTCTTCCTCGCCGATGTAGAGCTGGCGCGGTCTGGCGATCTTCTGCTCCGAGTCGCGCACCATTTCCGCCCACTGTGCGAGCCAGCCGGACGTGCGGGGAATGGCGAACAACACCGGGAACATCGTCATCGGGAAGCCCATGGCCTGGTAGATGATGCCCGAGTAGAAGTCGACGTTCGGGTAGAGCTTGCGCTTGACGAAGTAGTCGTCCTGCAATGCGATGCGCTCGAGCTCGACCGCGATGTCGATCAGGGGGTTCTTGCCGGTGACCTCGAACACCTCTTCGGCGATTCGCTTGATGATCTTGGCGCGCGGATCGTAGTTCTTGTAGACGCGATGACCGAAGCCCATGAGGCGCCCTTCGCCCGCCTTGAACTTCTTGACCGCCGCCGGAACGTTCGCGATCGAGCCGATCTCCATCAGCATGCGGATGACCGCTTCGTTGGCGCCGCCGTGCAGCGGGCCGTAGAGAGCGGCGGCCGCCGCCGCGACCGCCGAGTAGGGATCGACCTGCGAGCTGCCGACGCTACGCACAGCATTGGTCGAGCAGTTCTGCTCGTGATCGGCGTGCAGGATGAACAGCACGTCGAGGGCGCGCTCGAGAACCGGGTTCGGCTTGTAGACGAGCTCCGTCATCTTGAAGAGCATCGCGAGGAAGTTCCCGGCGTAGGATAGGTCGTTGTCGGGATAGACGTAGGGAAGCCCACGGCTGTGGCGGTACGCGAAGGCCGCGATCGTCGGCACCTTGCCGATCAATCGGCGAGTCTGCACGCGCCGCGACTCCAGATCGAAGATGTTCTTGGCATCTGGATAGAAGGTCGATAGCGCGCCGATCGTGCCGACGAGCATCCCCATCGGGTGGGCGTCGTAGCGAAAGCCGTCCATGAATTTCTTGACGTTCTCGTGGACCATCGTGTGAAGCGTGATGTTGCGCTTCCACATCTCGAAGTGTTGGCGGTTCGGCAGCTCGCCTTTGACGATCAGGTAGGCGGTCTCCAGATAGTCGCTCTTCTCCGCGAGCTCTTCGATCGGATACCCGCGGTAGCGGAGGATCCCCTTGTCGCCGTCGATGTACGTGATGCGGCTCTTGCACGACGCCGTATTGGTGAACGCCGGGTCGTAGGTCATGAGGCCGAAATCCTCGGCGTCGGTCTTGATCTGGCGCAGATCCATCGCGCGGATGGCGCCGTGCTCGACCGGAATCTCGTACTGCTTGCCTGTGCGGTTGTCGGTGATGGTCAGTGTGTCCTTCGCCATGGCGCACCTCGCACGACGTAGTTTCGATCTTCGGTCCGATCCTCCTTCTACCAAGCGGGAAGTGGAGCACAACTGGCCTGCGTCGATCCACCAGCCCGCTCGCCGAAGCTACAGCAGCTGGCCCCACCGAGGGAACTCGCTGCCGTCTTCCGGTGCTCGAGCCCGCGTTCGGAGCATGCACCCCGCGGGGAATGAGCCGAGCTGCGCACCACGACTCGGCTCGCTACGGGGGCCCGATCGTTCGGAGGTCTTCCTGGAGGTGGGCTACTGCACCGAGCATGACAAGCTGATCGGCGGTCCAACCCAGGTCGAGAGCCGGACCGAGTCGATGGCCGGCTGGGCCCACGACTTCAAGGCGCACTGGCGTCTGCAGTTCGATTTGCAGAGCGGCGCCGACAACTTCGCGACCGCCGGGTTCACTTGCAACGTCGCCGACAACGTTCCGTTCAACCCGGCGCTTTACTTCGCCAACAACTCTCACCATCACGTCTAGGGCTACGTGGTGGTGACGCACGCGTTGACCCTCTGGGAACCGTGAGCCCGCGGTGGCTGAATCATGCCCGGCCGCTCAAACCCCGCTTCAAGATGGAGATCGCCTCGGCAGCTTCGGGAGCGATGAGCACCGTCACGTGATCGCCAACCTCGAGGCATGAGGCAGCGACCGGTACCTGCACCGACAAGCCACGGCGCAAGCTGATCAGGATGGCGCCGGGCGGCAGCCCCAACTCACGAACCGTCTTGCCAACGAAGTCGGCGCCGGGCGCCACGGTGAAATCCAGAATCTGCGCTCCATCCGGTTCGGGCGCGGCGTGTGACCTCAGAAGATCTCGTTCGAGAAGCGCTTCGTAGACCGGTTGGTCGCCAAGGAAATCGGCGACGCCGTATGCCGTCAAGCAGGCGACCAGCAGCGGGAGGACGAGGGAGTAGTTGCCGGTCATCTCGACGATCAACACGATGCCCGTGAGCGGAGCGCGAACGATTCCCGCAAAATAGGCCGCCATGCCGACCACGGCGAACGTCTCCGGATGATCCATCGCTAGGGGAAACAGCCAGTGCCCGAGCTTGCCGACGCCGAGCCCAATCTCCGAGCCGAGGACGAGGAGCGGGGCAAAGATCCCTCCAGGAGCGCCGCAGCCGTAGCTCGCCATGGTGAGAGCGAACCGCAGCACGAAGTACGGAGGAAGCGCCCACCACGGGATCTGGCCATCCAGCGTAGCGGCCACGAGACCCTCGCCACCGCCGACCGCGTGGGGTAGGACCCAAGCGACCAAGCCGACGCCGAAGCCGACGGCGCTCGCGTACACCCACCCGGGTCGACCGCGAAGGCCTTGGAAGAAATCGAGGCTCGCCAGCAGCCCGCGGTTGAACGCCACACCGAGCCCGCCGGCCAACAAACCCGTCAGTAAAGACGCCGGCAGCGTCGCGAGCGGTGGGATCGTCGTGGAGCCCACGTGGAAGACCGGAAGCTGACCCAGTAGGAGGCGCGTGGTCACATCAGCGGTGGCGGAAGCGAACAGCGTGGTCGCAAAGACGCCGGGAGCGAAATCGCGCTGCACTTCCTCGAGCACGAAGACCAGGCCCGCGAGCGGCGCGTTAAAGGCCGCGGCAAGGCCTGCTCCGGATCCGGCGGCGATGAGCGCTCGCCGCTCGCGGGGGGTCGAAGCGAACCAGCCGCCCACCATTGCGCCGACCGCCGCGCCCATCTGCACAGTTGGTCCCTCCCGACCGAGCACCAGGCCGGCCCCGATGCCGCAGACACCTCCTAAGAACTTGACCACGAGAATCCGCCCCCAGCGCATGGCGCGGACGTTGTGCAGCACGGCTTTGACGTGCGGGATGCCACTCCCCGAAGCTTCCGGAGCATAGCGCTGCACCAGAAAGACCGCGGCGCCGGCGCCGAACGCTGTCAGTGCCAGTAGCGGCGGAAGGTACCAGAGCGGGTGGAGGTGCGCCGCCTCTACCGCGCGATCCCGCAGGCGATCGAGCCATTCGAGCGAGCCGCGAAACGCCACCGCCACGAGCCCGGCGAGCAGCCCGACCAGGAGCGCGCGCGGCAGCTGGCGGCGGCGGCGCTCCTGCACACGGTGAAAGTCGCTGATTTCGCGGCGCACCATGCGCGGCGTGACGGTGGTCGCAGCTCTCGCGGCAGCCACCTCCGGCCCGTGCTGACCCTCTGCCACGTGTCCTTCGCCGCCGTCAGCGTCCCACGAGCTTGCGATACGCCTTGAGGTGACGCACCGCCGCAACGCCGCGTCCCAAATGCTCGTAGAGGCGAGCGAGGTTGTAGTGCGCGTCGGCGTAGCGCGGGTCATCGGCGAGCACGCGCTGATAGGCGGTCAACGCTTCCTCCGTACGTCCTTCGTCCTCGAACGCCACCGCCAAGTTGAACGCCGCGGTGACGTCTCCAGGTCGCGCGGCGAGAGCGCTGCGGTAGTGCGCCTCGGCGGCGGCCACCTGCCCCGCCTCGTGAAGCAGGCGGCCCAGGTTGGTGTGGGCATCGGCATGGTCGGGGTCGAGCTCGATCGCGCGTAGGTAGGCGTCGCGTGCCTTTTCGGGGCTCGCCGTCTCGAGCTCGCAGCCGAGCTCGTACCAGTCCTCGGCCGGAACGCTCGCCGTCGCGCTCTTCGCCTCCTCCGCCCGTCGCTTGGCGAGCGGAGCGACGCGCTTGGCGAGCTCGGACACGTCGAACGAGAAAAGCTGCTGGCCGGACTCCGGAATCCAGCGCCGCCGGCCCTCTCTCACGACGATGCGGCCTCCTTCGGCGGCGATCGACAAAGCGCTCAGCGGGCGACCGGTCGGTAGATCGCGCCTCAGCTTCTGCAGCGCGGCCCGCACGCGGCGCGACGGGATTCGCTGGTCGATCAGCTCCTTCGCGGCGCGCAGCAGAACCAGATCAGGGAACGAGAAGCGCAGCACACCGCGAGAACCACGATCCGGAGCGACGAAGCCGCTGCGCACGAAAGCGCGGATTCGGCCGACTGGAACACCGAGAAGCTTCGCCACCTCGCGCGAGGTGTAGCCGCTCATGCTCCCGAGAGCTTGGAGGTCTTCTCCCGTGTGCTCTTGCGTGGCGAAGCGGCGCTCGGTGCCCGCTTTGCAGGCCGGCGCCTTTCGGAGCTCGCCGCTGCGGAAGCGGCCGGCGGCGCCGGTTCGCCTCGAGCGGAAGCGCCCCGGGATGAAAGGCTCGCCTTCAAGGCCTCCATGAGGTCGATGATCTGCGCGCCCTGGTGGCTCTCGGCTGGAGCTACGGAGATCTCCTCGCCCGCGACCTTCCTCTCGATGAGCCCGCGCACCCGCTGGCGGACGTCGTCCTGGTAGCTCTCGGGCCGGAACTCGTCCGTGGAGATCTGCTCGACCAGCTGCACGGCGAGCTTCAGTTCGGCCTCTCTCACCTGCCCCTCGCCGACGGGCACTTCCGAGCGCGGGCGGATCTCTTCGGTGTAGTGCAGCTGCTGCATCACCAGCGCGTCGCCAACGGGGCGCAGCATCACCAGATACTGCTTGCCGCGCGCCGCGTAGCGACCGAGGGCGGCGCGGCCGGTCTGCTCCATCGCCCTGGCGAGCAGGCGGTACGCCTTGTCCCCGCCCTTGTCGGGGCCGAGGTAGTACGGCCGGTCGAAGTAGATGGGGTCGATCTTCTCGATCGGCACGAATTCACTGATCTCGACCGTCTGCGTGGCCTCTTCCTCGAGCGCCTTCAGCTCGTCGGCGGTGAACGTGACGTACCGCTCCTTGGCGAACTCGTAGCCCTTGATCATGTCGTCGCGCGACACGGGCTCGTTGTGCTGCGGACAGTAGTACTGCTGCTTCAGACGCGAGCCGCACTCCTTGTGCAGCCAGTTGAAGGTGATCGCAGCCGCGGCCTCGGTCGCGGAGTAGAGCTTGATCGGGATCGACACCATTCCAAAGGAGACGGTGGCCGAACCGATGGCGCGTGCAGCCATGAGCCTTTCTGTTAGCATAGTGCGCCGATGACCGCCAAGCCGACGACCGGCCGGCCCCGAACGCGTCCACGCCGAACGGGCCGAACCCGTGTGTCGAGCGCGCGGGATTCTCCCGCAGCGACGCCCGGGGAAGATCGGCTCCCCCTGCCCCGGACGATCGAGGAGCTTCGCGACGCAACGGCCGGACGCGATGGACTTCGCACGCGCATCGCCGCGCTCGGCGCGCCCAAACGGCACGTCCGCGCCCGCGACGTCGAGATCATGCTCGCCGAGTCCCGCGACCGAGCGTTCTCGGAGAGTGGTTGGATCTTCGAGCTCAAGTACGACGGGTTCCGCCTGCTCGTCGCGCGCGAGAACGGCGAGCCGCTGCTTCTCTACCGCCACGGCAGCGAAGTCACCGCGACGTTTCCCGAGATCGCTCGCGCCGGCGGCGCCCTGCCCCTCGACGTGGTGATGGACGGCGAGGTCGTCGTCCTCGACGAGGCGGGTCGGCCGAGCTTCCAGCTCCTGCAGAAGCGCGCGCAAATGCGCCGCAGCGCCGACGTCGAGCGCGGCGCGGTCGAGACCCCCGCCACCGCGTTCTTGTTCGATCTCCTCGCCGTCGACGGCTACGACCTGAGAGGCCTTCCTTTGCTCGCACGCAAGCAGGTGCTGCGCGATCTCCTGCCGCGGGCGGGGCCGCTGCGCTTCACCGACCACGTTGAAAAGCGCGGCGAGGAGCTGTTCGCGGCCATCGGGCGGATGCGCTTGGAAGGCATGGTCGCCAAGCGGGGCTCCTCGCCATACCGCGCCGGACGCTCCGCCGATTGGCTGAAGGTCCGCCACGAGAAGACCGGAGAGTTCGCGATCGTCGGCTTCACCGAACCGAAGGGCGCCCGTGCGGGCCTCGGCGCGCTCCACCTCGCCGTCCGCGGGGAAGACGGCCTTCGCTACGCGGGCCGCGTCGGCGCCGGCTTCGACGACCGCTCTCTCGCGGCGCTGCGAAAGGCCCTCGAAGCTCGCCGGCGGGAGACGCCTGCTTGCTCGGGCCCGGTACCGAAGGGGAAGGGTCACGCCTGGGTCGAGCCTGAGCTCGTCTGCGAGGTGCGATACAAGGAATGGACGCGAGACGGGTGTCTGCGCCACCCCGTGTTCCTCGGCTTGCGCCCCGACAAGAAGCTCGAGGACTGCACGGCGGAGGGCAGCCCGACCTCGCCGCCGCAAGGGCACGCCATTCACTACACGAACCTGGACAAGATCTTCTGGCCTGAGGACCGTTACACGAAGGGGGACCTCATCGAATACTACCGCCGCATCTCGCCCTGGCTCCTGCCGTACCTCCGCGATCGACCGTTGGTGCTCACCCGCTTCCCCGACGGGATCCACGGCAAGTCCTTCTTTCAGAAGGATGCGCCTGCGTTCGTACCGGCGTGGGTGCGCACCGAGCGGGTGTGGAGCGAGCACGCGGGACGCGAGATCGACTACTTCGTCTGCGACGAAATGGGCTCGCTCCTCTATCTGGTGAACCTGGGAACGATTCCGCTCCACCTCTGGTCGAGCCGCGTCGGACAGCTCGAGCGGCCCGATTGGTGCATCCTCGATCTCGATCCAAAGGGCGCGCCGTTTGCGCACGTCGTCGAGCTCGCGCTCGCCCTTCGTCGATTGTGTGACGCGATCGAGCTTCCGGCGTTCGTGAAGACCAGCGGCGCCACGGGCCTTCACGTGCTCGTGCCCCTCGGCGCTCAGTTCACCCACGAACAATCGCGGACGCTCGGCGAGCTGCTCGCGCGATTCGTGAATCGCGAGCACCCCGACATCTCGACGATCACTCGCAAGGTGAGCGCCCGCGGCGGTCGCGTGTACCTCGACTACCTGCAGAACCGCCAGGGCCAGACGATCGCCGGGCCGTTCAGCGCTCGTCCGCTGCCTGGGGCTCCGGTCTCGACGCCTCTCGACTGGGAAGAAGTCGGGCCCGAGCTCGAGCCGCGAAGTTTCACCATCGCCACGGCACCCGCACGGCTCGAGGCCGCGCGGCGCGACCCGGTTCGCGAGGTCTTGACCCTCCGCCCGAACCTCACGGCCGCGCTCGCGAGGCTCACGGACCGGCTCGACACGGGTCGTAGTCCTTCGGAGTAGGCGGCCGGGGCCGACCGAGAGGCCGCGCGCTCACGAGATCGCCACGCCCGCGCCCGGACTGTAGCACCCGCCGAGACGGGCGAGCGCTGTCAGCACCACGCGCGCAACATCTGGTCGTCGTCGCGCGCGACGATTTCTTCGAGTCGGCGCAGCGTCTCGGCCTTCAGCGAGCTCGCGGACCAAATCGAGATCGATCGCGTTCACCGGCGGGCGTGCCAGCGTGAGCACACGGACGCCGTCGTGATTGGACCCCTCGACGAGGCCGGGCATCACATCTCTCCCAGCGTCGCTTCAATCATCGGCGGCGGAGCGCGCTTCGGCGCGCACCATGCATTCGTAAGGATGAGTCTCGAATCCGAGCTGGCGGTAGAAGCCCTGCGCGTCGCGGGTCACCAACAGCATGCGCGTTCGCGCGACCGCCGGATGCTCGAGGATCGCGCGCATCAGCCAGCCGCCGAGCCCGCGCGAACGGTGCTCCGGATCGATGACCACGTCGCAGAGATAGCTCGTCGCACCCTGATCGGTGAGGACGCGCGCCAGACCCACTTGACGGCCGCCGCGAAAGACGCCGAAGCACAGGGAATGGCGGAGGCTGAGGGCGATCCGCTCGCGCGAGCGACTGCCGGCCCAGTACGTGTCGCGGAGCAGGTCACAGACGCGTTCGAGGTCGAGCCGCGCCGCATCGTCGGTCAGCTCGTAGTCTTCGTAGTTCGCTTGCAACGGGCGCTCCCGCTCCACCCTAGCGAAGTTCGTCGCAAACGCCACAAGGTCGTCGCCGAATCTCCGAGGGGCATTGGCCCGCGTAGACTCCCGTCACGATGGACCCGCCCGACGCCAGGGCGCGCCGCGGCCCAGACCCGCGCGGCTCGACTTGCCCCGGCTCATCGACCCATAGTGTGTCCGAATGGCCGCTGGCGCGCCGCCGTCGTTCCAGTTCGAGGTCATGCCCTCGGCCGAAGTGGTGCCGTCCACAGTCGAGCGTTTGCTCGCCCTCTTCCACTCGTCCTACCGCGTGCCGAACGACGACTACCTGCGCCGATCTCTGGAACGCCTGCGCTTCCTTGCCACCGCGAACGCGGGCCAGGACCTCGCCGGCTTCGCCGTCGGGGAGATGCGGATCGTCGATTTGCCTCGGCTTCCCGGCCAGGCCGTCGCGCTCGCCGGCATCTGCTGCGTCGCCGAGCGCTTTCGGCGGCTCGGGCTCTTCCGCGAGCTTGAGCGCAAGGCCTTCGCCGCGGCTGCCCTCACGCCACGGGATCGCGTGCTCAGCTGCGGGCGTGTCGCCCATCCGGCAAGCTTCCGCACCATCGCATGGAACCCGACGCACGTGCCGCGGCGGCGAGCCCGACCGACGGTGTGGCAACGAGAGGTCGGCGCCGCCGTGGCGCGCATCTATGGCGTCGAGGAGTTCCACGAGGACACTTTCGTCTGCGTCGGGAGCGGCAAGCCGATGCTTCCGATCATCGATCTCGACGTCGAGCCGGAGGAGTGGGAAGTCTTCGCGCCACTCGACTGGGCGCGCGGCGATTCGCTGCTCGGCTTGTACTGGACACCCGACGCTCCCCCCGGTTGGTGAGCGGCGGCGTCACGCCGCAGGCGACTGGTCCGTCGGCGACTCGAAGGTCCTCATCCTCCGAGCCGATCTCGCACGAGGTCGATGCTCGGGACTCGGGCGGGCCGCAGCGCCGCGCCCAGGTACCCTTGCGGGAAATTCGACGGATACCAGACGTAGTTGTGCGCGCCGACTAGGTACGAACCCCCGCCCCCTCCTCGGCTACCGCCGCCAACACCGCAAGAAAGCCCGAACGCCGTCGACAACGCGATGAGCCAAGCGCGGGCGTGATCGCCTCACGCCGAGAGCTTCCTCAGCTCGCGCAAGACCTCTTCGTTGCTGGGGAGCGCCACGCCCGAGCCGTCACTTCGATAGGCGCCCGTCGTCGCGTAACGCACGACCCCCTGCTTGTCGACAATGAAAAACCCCATGTCGTCGTCGTTCAGAATGCGGCGCATCTCGTCGAGCGGCGGACTGAACGTGCCGAAGTCATTGTCCGGAACGGTGCTCGTCATCCCCTTCACCAAAGTGCTGACGTAGTGGCCGATGCCGTGTTGACGGGATGCGATGCCCCACTGCTGCCGCACCCGGTAGTCGGGGTCGCAGAGATAGGGGAACGGCAGGCGGAACTTCTCCGCGTATAGCCGCGCCCGGCGAACCGGCGATACCGAGATCTCCAGCACCTCGCCGTCGAGACTTTGCACGTCCGCGTAGGAGCGCGAGAGCTGCGTCATCTGTGATCGACAGAACGGGCAGCCCATACCCTTCGTAAACCAGACGATGACGTGCTTGCGGCCGCGGTAGTCCTCGAGACCCACCTCGCCACCTTGCGCGCTCGGCAAGCGAAACGGCCGGGCTGGCTGTCCGATGGTGATTCCTTCCATGACGCCCTCGCCGTGACCTCTAGCAGAGAAACGGTAGCGCGAGGAAGCTGTCGCTCGACCAACCCGCCGTCTCCTGCACCGCGCGACTTCGCGAAAGCCAGCGCTCGGCGTCGTCCTCGTTGCCCTCCTCGATGGCGAGAGTTGCGAGACCATCGTAACACGGAAACAGAAGCTGCGGCTCGCCGAGAGCCTCGGCGATCGTAAGTGCCTCGCGATAGTGCTCGGCGCTGCGCGCATGGTCGCCGCGGCACTGGTAGATCTGCGCGAGGATGATGATCGGAATCGGCAGATGGCTCTGTTGCCCGAGGCGCCGATCGAGATCGATCGCCGCCTGCGCCGCACGCACGCCCTCGTCGTAGTCCCCGGCGAGCGTGCAATGGCCGCCGGCGAGCGCGCAGTAGAGCCACGATTGCTGCAGCTGGTCGCCGATCCGGCGCGCCAGCTCGAGCCCTTCGCGACAATAGCGCTCGGAGCGGCGGTGATCGAGGCTGGTGAACATCACCGCCAGGTTCGCGTAGGCCCGGCAGGCGACGGCGCCGAGATCGCCGGCCAGGGCCGTCGCCAGGCTCTTCTCCACCATGGCCGCGCCGCGCTCGAGCTCTCCGGCGCGCGCCGCGGCGACGCCCAGCGTGTTGTAGGCGTGCGAGACCACGTCGGGCGCGCCGAGTCGCTCACCGAGCGTGAGCGCTTGCTCGGCCCACTCGGTGGCCCGCCGGTTGTCGCCCAGACGGAAGTGAATCCGGCCGAGCTCCTGCGCGATGCGGGCCGCCTCCAGCGTCTCGAGGTCGGCGCCGAGGGCGCCGCGCGCGCTCTCGAGGTCGGCGAGCGCGCGATCGGTTTGCCCCGCTGCCCAGTGTGCCGCGGCGCGCTTGCGGAACAGGTCGGCGACCCTGCGCCCGGCGGTGCCGGAGGCGACGAGCGCCCGGGTCCAGTGCTCCAGCGCGGCGACGATGATGCCGCGCGCGAAGGTGACCTCGCCGAGGCGATCCAGCACCTCGCCGCGCTCGCTCGCCAACTCCGGATGGGCGTCGACGAGGCCGAGCGCGGCGTGAAGGTCCGCCTCCGCATCCTCGTAGGCGAAGAGGCTCGCTGCGCGCAGCCCCGCACGCAGCCGGTAGCGCAGCGCTTGCGCGGGGTCCCCGCTCTCGCCGAAGTGGCGCGCGAGATCGTGCAGCACCTCGTCGAGACGGTCCCCATAGAGCGCTTCGAGGGCGCGGCCGGCCCTCGCGTGCAGCTCCGCCCGCGACTTGAGCAGCAGTCCGCTGTAGGCGACGTCGCGGATCAGCGCCTGCCCGAAGGACAGTCGAACCTCGGGGAAGAGCTGCTTTTCGTCCAGCAACTCGCGGTCGACCAGTTCGGTCACTGCGCTGCGAACGTCTTCGCCCGGAGGGCTCACCGACTCGAGAAGTCGCAGTGGAAATTCCCGGCCGAGCACCGCGGCGCGCTGCAGCACACGCTTCGACGTCTCGGGAAGCCGATCGATGCGCGCCGTCAACAAGTCGTGGATCGTCTGCGGAACCGCTTCGGCAGCGCGCGCTCCCCGGTCCTGCTCGCGCAGGAACCCCGCAAGCTCCTCCAGAAAGAGCGGATTGCCCTCGGCCCGAGCCGTCACCAGCTCGCGCAGCCGTCGCGATTCCGATCCGGGAAGCAGCGTCTCCGCCATGCGTGCACCGTCAGCGGCGGCGAGCTCCTCGAGCGCCAGCCTCTGGTGGAAGCTCCGATCCTGCCACGGAGGCGCGTAGCCGGAGCGATACGTACAGACGAGAAGGATGCGGCGGTCGGCGAGCGCGCCGACGACGGCCTGCAGCGCCTCCTCCGAGCTGCGGTCGATCCATTGCAGGTCTTCGACGAGCACGAGCTGAGGACGGTCGTCGGCGCAGCGGAGCACCAGTCCCTTGACCGCTTCCAGCGTCCGCTGTTTGCGCTGCGCCTGGTCGAGGCCTTCGGCCTCGAGCTCCGGCGCCGGCAAGGCGAGCAGCAGCTTGGCGTACGGCGCCGCCCAGGCGAGCGCGGGGTCGAGTTGCGAGACCGCCGCGTGCAGCGTGTCGGCGCGCAGGCCCGCCGCCGCGTTGTCGTCGAGATGTAGGATCGCCCCCAGGATCTCTACCACGGTGCGAAACGGCGCCGCTTCGCCGTGCGGCAGACACTCGGCCTTGCGCACCGCCACACCCGACGATTCGGCCCGACGACCGAGCTCGTACGCGAGGCGCGACTTCCCCACCCCTGCCTCGCCGACCAGCGAGACCGCCTGCCCGCGTCCCTCCCTCGCGCGCGAGAGGCAATCCTCGAGGAAGCCGAGCTCGCGCTCCCGCCCGACGAGCGGCGTCAGGCCGCGCTCGAGGAGCGCGTCGAAGCGGCTTTGCCGCCGACGCTCGCCCGTAACGGCGTAGACGCGCACCGCATGGTCGATTCCCTTGAGGGCGAACTCGCCGCGGTCTTCGATGATGAAAGCGCGACGGACCAGGCGCGCCGTCGTCTCGCTCACCAGCACGGCTCCGGCATCGCCGACCTGCTGAAGGCGGGCGGCCAGGTTCACGGTCTCGCCCTGTGCGGTATAGTCCATGCGCAGGTCGTCGCCGATCTTGCCCACCACGACCGGGCCGGTGTTGAGGCCGATGCGCAGGCCGAACTCCAGCCCCCGCCCGCGGCGCAGATCGGCCGCGTAGGCAGCCATCGTCTTCTGGATCAGCGACGCCGCGGCCACCGCGCGCGCCGCGTGGTCTTCGTGTGCGATCGGCGCGCCGAACAGCGCCATGACGCCGTCACCCGTGAACTGATTCACCGTGCCTTCGTAGCGGTGGACCGCTTCCATCACGTGCCGGAAGCAGCCGTCCATGACGGCGTGCAGGTCTTCCGGGTCGAGACGGGTCGAAAGCGCGGTGAAGCCCGCGACGTCCGCGAAGAGCACGGTCACCTGCTTGCGCTCGCCCTCGAGAACGCTGCGATGGGTGAGGATCTTCTCGGCGAGATGCTTCGGTGTGTAGGCGCCGGGAGATCGCACGGTCGCCCCGGGGGTCGGGGCAGGCTCGACCGGCGTTCCGCAGCTGTCGCAGAAGCGCGCCGCGGGCGGCAGCTCGGCCGAGCAGCTCGCGCAGCTCCGCGGTAACGGCGCGCCGCAACCGGCGCAAAACTTTGCCTGTGGGCGGTTCTCGTGACTGCATGCCGAGCAGCGCATGGCCTCAGTTGTTCGGGACTGCCGCGGATCGAGTCAAGCGCCCCATCAGATGCTGTAGGCCGAGCCATCGGCCAGCTCGGCGCCGGCGGTGCGCGCCAGCGGCCGGTTGCCAATGTCGGCCGCGAGCAGATCACGACGGGCCTTGTCGATCGCGCGGCGTAGGGACTCCATGGCGCGCCGCTCGTCCGTGAGCAACACGTTCTCGCGCCCGAGCACCTCCCCCAGGTGAGAGCGCAGGACTTTGGCGTGAAGCTCCGGCTTCAGTCCGCAAAGCATGAAGCGCCCGCCCTTCTCCCGGAAATGGATGGCGAAATTGGCGAGCGCCTCAGCAGCGGTGGCGTCGATCGCGTGGGCGCGCTTCATGCGGATGACGAGCGCGCGCGCCCCATTGGCGGCGATCCGCGACAGGTGCTCCTCGAGCTCCTCGACCACGCCGAAAAAGAGGTCTCCTTCGAGGGCCAGCAACACGAGCGCGCTCGAGCCGGTCTCGGCGTCGATTTCGATCTCCCGGTAGACGCGCGGCGCCACCTCCACCATCTCGACGACCTGCAGCTCGCCGACGCGGCGCACGAGCATGACCAGAGACATGACGATCCCCAGGTAGATCGCGTACTGAATCTCGAAGACGAGCGTCGAGACGTAGGTGATCACCAGCACCACCGCGTCCGCCAGGCTCCACCGCCACACGTAGCGCGCCGATTGGAGGTCGACCATCAGCGCGGCGATCCACATGATGATCGCACCCAAGCACGCGCGCGGCACATAGCGTGCCGCGGGACCGAAGAGGATCATGACCGCCAGCACCGTGACGCCGGAGATCACCCCAACCCATCGGGTCTTCGAGCCCATCTGCAGATTGATCGCGCTGCGTGTCCAGCTGGCGGAGGTTGGCATGCACCCGAAGAAGGCTCCAACCACGTTCCCGACGCCTTTGGCGAGCAGCTCCTGGTTCGCGTGGAATTTCACTTGAGCTCGGACCGACAGCGCCTTGCCGATCGAGATCGCCTCGACCATGCCGAGCACCGCGATCGCGAAGCTCGCCGGCGCCGCCCGCTCGACGAGGGTCAGCGAAGCGGGTGGGATCGTCACTGCCGGCAGACTGTTCGGCACCGAGCCGACCACGCGCACGGGAGCGGAGCCGTCCTCCCAGCCGAGTATCCAGGCACCGGCCGCGGTGACGACGATTGCGATCATCGCCCCCGGGATGACGCGCGAGATCCGCGCGCAGCCGAGCACGATGACCCAAGTGACGACCGCGATGGCGATCGCCCGCGGATCGCTCGTCGCGAGCTGCGGCGCGAGGTTCTCGAAGGTCTCGACGAGCCGCGTCGACGACTCCACCGGCACGCCGAGCACGTTGCGGATCTGGTCGGTGAAGATCAGCGTCGCTGCGCCGAGCGTGAAGCCGACGAGCACTGCCTGCGAGACGTAGCGCCCGAAGGCGCCGAGGCGAAGCGCGCTGGCGAGCACCTGGATCAAACCCATGAGCAGCGTGATCAGCAGCATGGTCGGCACCGCCTCCGACGCGGGCGCGAAGCTGCCGACGAGCGCGCCGATCACCAGCGCCGAGGTGTTGGTCGACCCGGTGACGAGGAACGGGGAGCTGCGGATCAGCGCCGCGACGATCGTCGGCACGATCATCGCGTAGAGGCCGTGCTCGGGCGGGACGTGCGCGATCAGCGCGAACGCGATCCCTTGGGGAACGGCCAGGATGCCCGTGGTGATGCCCGCCAGCACGTCGCCGTGAAGCGCGGCCAGGCGGCTCCCGCTCGCGGCGGCCCCGCCTTCTCGTGAGCCGACCCCGGCGACGGTCGTATCGGAGGTCGCCTTCACGCCTCGATCATGGAGAAGCACGATTCACTGGCAACCGATACGCTTCGCGCGAGGGCTTGAGCGGCCGTAGCAACCAGTACGGCCTGCGCGTGCCGTCGGGGGAAACCTGCGCCGCAGGGCGAGCGATCTCGAGCCAGCGCCGGTAGACCTCGTGCGCCTTGTCGACGTCGACGGAGACGTCGCCGTAAGAATCGCCAGTTTCGGCGCGCTTCACGCGCACGGCCTGGTGCCAGCAGTGCATTCCGGAGATCGGATCGGGGTGAACGGGGAACGCCAGGTTCTGGTGAACACCGGCATCGGTCCACCAGATTCGCCGGGTGTCCGGGTCGGAGCTGTCGTGCGGCGCCACGCCCGCCTTGCGACGCAGCAGGAAGCGGCCGCCGTCGCGTGCAAGCTCGACCGTCGCCATCATCTGCTTTTGGCCTTCTCCTTCGAGTTTCCAGCGTCCCATGTGATGGCTACAGGCGACGACGGACGGCCGGATACCCTCGGTGACCCAGGCTTTCACGACGAAGTAGCCGATCTCGGTCTCGACGCGGACGAGATCGCCCGTGCGCAGCGCCAGTTGATCGGCGTCACGGGGATGAATCCACAAGGGGTTCGTGTGCGCGATCTCGTCGAGCCATTTGGCATTGGCGCTGCGCGTGTGGATCTGCACCGGAATGCGGAAGGTCGGGATCAGCACCATCTGTCCGTCTTGGAGCCGCTCCGGATGGATGTGGCTCCGGATGTAGGTCGGCAGCGCGTACTCGGGCCAGCCCCAACGGTCGAGCGTCGACGAATAGAACTCGAGACGCCCGCTCGGCGTCGGAAACCCGCGTTGCACCTGCCCGTCGATCTCGACGCCGACGAGCCGCCTGCCGTCGACATCAGGATCCGGGGTCGGGAACGGCACGACATTCGGGCCCACGGGCTTCGCCGCTCGCGT
>JBEVNX010000203.1:0-5869 GCA_040507895.1 Binatia bacterium
GCGCGGATCGACCGGGTCGTCCAGTGCCGGACCTCCCAGGCGTTCTGGCCGGAGGCGAGGCGGACTTCCCGACCGCCGTGCTCGGCGCAGACCTCGAGCGCGGTGCGTGCCGATTCCTCGACGTTCACCTCGGACCCGTCTGCTTCGAGAAAGAGCGTCGGCTGTTCCTCGAGGTGGTAGCCGCGGAAGCGATTCATGGCGGCGATCGTGCGCCGGTCGATGAGCTCGACGGCGGCGAGGTCAATGCCGTAGGCCATCATGGAGGCAATCGCATCGGCCGCCCGCCGCTCGCTCGGGAAGCAGAGTGCCAGCTGACGACGGGCCGCCGGGATTCCGCGCAAGCGCAGCGTGATCTCCGTGATGAGGCCCAGCGTGCCCTCGGCGCCGACGATCAGGCCGATGAGATGGTAGCCGGAGGAAGTCTTGCGGCAGTCGCTACCCAGGCGCAGCACGCGCCCATCGCCGACCACGACCGTCGCGGCGAGCACCGAATCGCGGGTGCCGCCGTACTTCACGGAGTAGATGCCGCTCGCGTCGTTGGCCACCATCCCGCCGATCGTCGCGCTGTCGGAGCTTCCGCCGGGTGAAGGCGGGAAGAATAGTCCGTGGGGGCGCAGCGCCTGGTTCAGCCGGTCGTAGACGATGCCCGGCTCGACGCGTGCCAGAAGATCCGCGGCGCGGATCTCGAGCACGCGCTCCATGCGGCTGAAGTCGACGACCAGGCCGGCGCGGAGCGGAATGGGATTTCCCTCGAGGCTCGTGCCGGCGCCTCTCGCGGTGACCGGCACCCGGTGGCGCGCGGCGACCACGACCAGCGCGGCCACTTCTTCGGTCGAGAGCGGCCACGCGATGGCGTCGGGGAGCGACGGCGGCAGTGACGACTCGTCTCGTGACGCGGCCACCAGATCGGCGGGTCGTGTCGACACCCGCTCGGCTCCGATCGCCGCGACGACCTCCTCGATCCAAGCCGTGGCGGGCACGGTATCACTCTATCGAGGTGCGGGAAGATCGCAACGGCACAACCCTCCGCGCGAAGAGAGCAATACAATTCTTGACTCCGCCAGCGAGTTCAGCTTCGATGACAGTGGAAGGAGTTCAGCGGATGGAAGCAGTCGTTTTGCAAACCTTCATCTGCGCGGCCTGCGGCTGGCAGCTCGGCGCCATCGCCGACGTCAACTGCCCGCGTTGCCAGAAGGTCATGCAAGCGGTGCCCGGAACTCGGCGCAAGAAGCTCTGCGGTCACGACGACCACGCGCAATGCACGATTCGGTGCTTCGCGACCGCAGAAGAGGTCGAGGGTAGCCGGAAGAAGGCCGCCGCGTAAGCGAATCGAGCGCTCGGCGCTGTTTTCGAACCGCCCGACCGGCCCTCCTTGCCGGCCCAGGCGTCCGTCCGACTGGACGCCCGCTCCTGATTCCGACAATCCTGCGACTCGATGAGGGAGCCCCCTTCCGCGCAGAGTGCCCTGCGTTTCTGCCCCGGTTGCGGCAAGCCGGTCGATTCCGGTGCGAGGTTCTGCAGCGATTGCGGCGCGCGCGTCGCGAGCGAGGCCCAACCGGCGGAGCGCGTGCAACCGATCCCGCCTGCCTACGCCGGCCTGCTGGTGCTGGTCGGATTCCTTTCGGTCGGGCTGATCTTGTGGGCGCTCGTGGTCGCGCCGCGACGGGGCCCCGAGCGCCTGCCACTGGCGCAGAAGGAATCTCCGCCGCCGTCAGCGAGCCAGTCGTCGAAAGGCGTGTTGCCCGAGAATCACCCCGAGCTCGAGATCCCCGCGGACGTCAAGAAGCATATCGAGGAGATGGAGGCGAAGGCGGCCGCTCAGCCGAAGAGCCTCGAAACCTGGAAAGTGGTGGCAGAGGTCGAATACCGCGCCGCACAGATCGACCGCACGTACCTCGCAAAGGCCGAAGCATCATTCCGCCACGTTCTCGCGCTCGATGCCAAGAATCTCGACGCTCTCCGAGGTCTGGGCAACGTGCACTTCGACCGGGAGGAATACGACAAGGCCGTCGAGTCCTATCAGAGCTACCTGGTGGTGAAGCCCGACGACCCGAGCGTGCGCACCGACCTGGGTACGATGTATCTCTACCGCGGCGAGGCGGACAAAGCGATCGCCGAGTATGGCGAGGTGCTCGCGCAGGACGAGAGGTTCTATCAGGCGCACTTCAACCTCGGCATCGCATACGCGCAGAAGGGCGACGCCACGAAAGCGCTCGCATCCTTCGCGAGAGCGCGCGAGTTGGCGCCGGACGACGGCACGCGCAAGCAGATCGACGCGATGGCCGACCGCGCCCGCCGCCCGAGTGCCGCGGAGGAACCGCAGAGCTTCCAGCAGCGGACCGAGAGTGCACTGCGCGGTCACCCGATCGTCGGCCCGAAGATCGTCGCATTCCGATGGCCGTCGCCGACCGTCGGCGAGGTCCGCTTGCGCGAGTTCCCCATGCAAGGCATGCCCGAGATGGTGCGTCAGAAGTTCCTCGATCGGCTCAAACGCGAGCTCGCGGACGCCAAGCAGAAGAGCGGCGCGGCAGGATCGGCGAGGCTCGACCTGGTCGACGACGCAAGTGGGCAGTTGATGGCCACGGTGAGCGTCGAGTGAACCACCCTGCGACCCCCTACTATTTGCCGGTGGGCGACGAAGTCGAGCTCTTCGAAGCCGCTTGGCGATGCCGGCTGCCCGTGCTCCTCAAGGGCCCGACAGGTTGCGGCAAGACGCGATTCATCGAGCACGTCACCCACCGGTTTCACAGTTCGGCTCGCGACGGTGCGCCGGGCCTGATCACCGTGGCGTGTCACGAAGATCTCACGGGCAGCGATCTCGTTGGCCGCTACCTGATCAAGGGCGACGACACGGTGTGGATCGACGGCCCGCTCACCCAAGCCGTGCGCGCGGGGGCCGTCTGCTATCTCGACGAGATCGTCGAGGCGCGCAAGGATACGATCGTTTTGATCCACCCTCTCACCGATCATCGCCGCATCCTGCCAATCGACAAGCGGGGCGAGATCCTCGATGCGCACGACGACTTCCTTCTAGTGATTTCGTACAACCCCGGCTACCAGAGCGTGCTGAAGGACCTGAAGCCTTCGACACGCCAGCGCTTCGTGGCGATCGAATTCGGCTATCCACCGCGCGACAAGGAGGCGGAGGTGATCGCGCACGAGAGCGGCATCGACGCCTCCACGGCCCTCGAGCTAGCCGCGCTCGGCGAAAAGGTGCGCAACTTGAAGGCCAGCGGCCTCGAGGAAGGCGTGAGCACGCGCTTGCTGATCTACGCCGCACAGCTCATGCGTAGCGGCGTGAGCGCGCGGGCGGCCTGCTCGGCCGCGGTGACGCGCGCCCTTTCCGACGACCCCGAGACGCAACGCGCGATCGACGAGCTCTGCGCCACGGTCTTTCCGTGAGCCCGGGCCGGGCTCACTGGCTGCAGAGCCCCCATCTGGCGCGCGCCGAGGGCGGAGCGGAATCGCTCGCCGCGTTTCGCCGGCTCCCCGAGGCACAGCAGCGCGAGGTCGTGCATTTTGGCGATGTACTCGCCGAGGCGAGCCCGGCGCTCGCACTGGCTTACGCGCTACGCGCCCCTCAGGCCCGGGCGCGCTTGCCGCGGGAAGGCTTCGCGCGTTGGGCGAAGCTCGCCGTCGAGCTCGCGAGCGGGGAGCTCGCCAATCGAGACGCGGCCGGAGCCTACCTGCGCTTCGACCCCGCCGTGATCGCCGCGTGTCGGCCCGCTCTGCTCGAGCACTGGCGCAAGCTCTACGCCGAGGTGCAGGCGGTGTCGCGCAAGCTCGCCGCGCTCTTCGTCGAAGGCAGCGGCCCCGTGGTGGCGAAGCTCGGCGACCGCGCTCGGCCACGCCTCGACGCATGGGTGGAGGCGGGACTCGAGCTGGCCTCGCGGAGCGGCTGGCGCGGAGAGTTTCTCGCCGCCGCCCTTTTCGCGGCGGGAAGCCCGGCCTTGTTCGCTCTCGACGCGGAAGAGATCCCCCGCTGGGCGAGGCTTGGGGCCGCGGTGCAGGTCGGTCGCGAGATCGGGCAGCAGTTCTTCCAGGGGTTGCCGGCGGGCTTCGCGAGCCTCGCTCAGCCAGAGCGTGCGGCGACGTTCGATCTGTGCGCGGCGGCGGCACCGCGGGCGGGTCGTGCCGCCGCCGCTCTGTTCGCAACCCTCCCGGCCAACGTGGCGCAGCTTCCGGAGGATGCCCGCCTGCCGCTGCTGCGCGTGCTCGTGGCGGCGTCCTCGGAGGCCGAGGCGATCGCCGACTTGGCTCCCATGCTCGAGGCGATCATGCGGTGCGTGCCGGCCGGCGTCCGCGGCGGGCTCCTCGATCGCATCGCGCGATTCGGTGCGCGCTTTCCGTTCTGCGTGGTGCCGCTGCTTCGCTCGCTACCACGCGCGATCGAGCAGGCGGGGGCCCGAGGCCTGACGCGATGGATCGAGCGCGGCGAGGGGATCGCGGAGGCCAATCACGACGCGGGCCGCGCGTACTTCGCGCTCGAATCGCGCACCGCGCTCCGCTACCTGCGCGAGAACTCCGCAGCCGTTCATCTCGAAGAGGTCCACGGCGTGCTCCGGTCGTATGCGCGCATGCTCTCCGGAGAGAGTTTGACTCTACGCTCCGGCGCCGGTGTCTCGTTGCGGCCGTTTCTCGATCGCGAGAGCCTCGAGCGATCGAGCATCGCGCTGCCGGAGAGTGTCGACTTCTTCCATTCTTGGGAAGACAACTTTTCGGTTCTGAAGCTCGCCGCTGCAGTCGGGGTCGGCCGGTTGCTCTACGGCAGCTTCGAATTGTCGCTGGCACGCGTGCGTGCCAGGCTGCCCGCACCGCTCGCGTCCGTGCTCGCTGCGACGATCCAAGGCGATGGCCTCGCCGACCTGCTCGAAGCTGTCCCGGAGGCGGATCCTCTGGTCGCGCTGTTCGCGGCGTGCGACGGCGCACGAATCGACTTTCGCTTGCGCCGCAAATATCGCGGTTACGCGGCGGAGATCGAGCGGCTGGCGCGACGGCTGGCGCGGCGGGTGATGCGAGCGCGGCGTTCCGCGGAGCTCATCCTGTTCCTGATTGGCGCCGGCATCCCGTACCGCGAGCTTCTCACCGATGAGCTGCCGGCCGACTTGCTCGGCTCGGTCGCTGCGGCGCTGAGCAGCCCGGAGTCGACCGTGGACGACGCTCTCGCGGTGGCGATTCAAATTCGCGAGCGCCTGGCCGACTCGATCGCGGTCTCGGGGTTCGGCCCGCCGACCTCGTACGAGGAGCTGCTGTTCGAGAAGATCACCGGTGACGCCGCGCTCGATCCCGAGCCGGAAGGCGATCTCGATGCGAGCGCGGAATCTCGTCCCACGGACGTGCTCGACATCGATCCCGCCGCCGTCGAGGAAGGCGATGACCACGGGCCAGGCACTCCGCTGTCGGCGGAGGAGCTGCGCCGGCTCCTCGAGGCGGGTGCGATCCTCAAGGTCGGACGCGGCGCGGAAGTCGCGGACAGCGCGGGAATCTTCGCGCGCGATCTGCGCATTCCGACTTCGGCGGCGGACGCGACGAGCGAAGGGCAGGGGGTCGAAGGCGACCGCGCGCGGCGCCCGAGGCGCGCGGCCCCCGAGCGCGGCGGCTTCGACTACGACGAGTGGGACTACGCGATCCGCGACTATCGCCCGCGCTGGTGCCACCTCGACGAGATCAGCCTCGGCGGCGATGCGGGCGAGTTCTTCCAAGACACGCTCATGCGCTACGCCGACCTCCTTCCGGAGGTGCGCCGCCAATTCCAGCGCCTACGACCGGAGCGCTACCTCAAGGTGCGCGGCCTCGAGGACGGAGAAGACTTCGACCTCAACGCCGCCGTCGAGGCGCGCGTGGAGCTGCGAGCCCGCCGCTCGCCCAC